>NZ_JARAVL010000025.1:0-147340 GCF_033792725.1 Streptomyces sp. PA03-5A
TGGCGTTGACTTTTGGCACGCTGTTGAGTTCTCAAGGAACGGAAGCTTCCTTCGAGACCGTTTCACCGGCCCCTCCGGGCTTTCCCTTCGTTGTCTCCAACCTTACCAGATCCGTTTCGCGTTTCCGCTCTTCGTTTCCGGCCCCCTATTGGAGCGGGGTTTGTCTTCCGGCTTTCGCCTTTCGACGTCTCCGACTTTATCAGACTCTTTCGCGTCCGATTACCGCCGAGGTTTTGCCTCTATGAATAGCGACACAAAAGACCACTCAGAAAGTTCTTTCTGAGAGGTGCGATGCGATCGATAGTCTTTCGAAGCGGGCTAGATCCTAGCCGCTGGCCCTCGAACATGTCCAGTTCGAGGCAACTGCTCAAATCTACCTCCCCGTGCCACCCGTGTCAACAGGTGTCTTGGGGCGAAGAGGAGACTAGCAGGTCAGCAACGCCGGATGCACATCGTCGGCGCCGGCCGTCCGGGTCACGCCGCGGTGGGCAGGACGTCGCTGCGGTCCGCCCGTTCCAGGTCGCCCGTCTCGCCGGCGAGGGCCGCGCGGCGCCCGATGACGAAGACGTAGACGAGGAAGAGCAGCTCGGCGGTGACGCCGATGCCGATGCGGGCCCAGGTGGGCAGGCCGGAGGGGGTGACGAAGGCTTCGAGGGCGCCGGAGACGAAGAGGACCGCGGCGAGGCCGATGGCCATGCCGATCGCGGCCCGGCCTTCTTCGGCGAGGGCCGTACGGCGGGGGCGCGGGCCGGGGTCGACGACGGTCCAGCCGAGGCGGAGTCCTGTGCCGGCGGCGACGAAGACGGCGGTCAGTTCGAGGAGGCCGTGCGGGAGGAGCAGTCCGAGGAAGGTGTCGAGGCGGCCCGCGGAGCCCATGAGGCCGAGCCCGAGACCCAGGTTGAGCATGTTCTCGAACAGTACGTAGAGGACGGGGAGCCCGAGGAAGACGCCGAGGACCAGGCAGTAGCCGGCTGCCATGGCGTTGTTCGTCCAGACCTGGGCCGCGAAGGAGGCGGCGGGGTGGCTGGAGTAGTACGCCTCGTACTCGCCGCCGGGGCGGGTCAGGGCGCGCAGTTCGTCGGGGGCGGCGATGGCGGACTGGACCTCGGGGTGGGTGGCGACCCACCAGCCGATGAGGGCGGCGACCGCGGTGGAGACGAGCGCGGTGGGGACCCACCAGTGGCGCGAGCGGTATATCGCGGCGGGGAAGGCGCGGGTGAAGAAGAGAACCGCGTCGCGCCAGCCGGGGGTGCGGGCGCCGGTGACGGCGCTGCGCGCGCGGGCGACGAGCGTGGTGAGCCGTCCGACGAGTGCGGGGTCGGGGGCGCTGGACTGGACGAGGGACAGGTGGGTGGCGGCGCGTTGGTAGAGGGTGACGAGTTCGTCGGCTTCCTCCCCGGACAGGCGCCGACGCCGGCGCAGCAGCGTGTCGAGCCGGTCCCACTCGTGGCGGTGGGCGGCTGCGAAGACGTCGAGGTCCATGGGCGCTGCTCCTGGCTGGCCGGGGAGGTCCCAGCTTGGCAGACGGGGCAGACTGGTCGCTCCGGGTCCGGGGTGGGCAGGAGGAGGGTTCCCGCATGGGTGAGGCGAGCGCGGCGGGCGGTGCCGGCCGGCTGGTGACGGGTGAGGCGGTCGAACTGGGTTTGCACCCGGCGAAGCTGCCGAGCCGGGCGCTGGCGGCGGCGCTGGACGGCGTCGTGTACATCGGCGGTTATCTGGTCGTGTCGATCGTGCTGATGGTGGCGACGGCGTCGATGGACGGGGCGGCGGTGGCGGCGGTGTACGTGACCTCGCTGGTGCTGGTGCTGTTCGGGGTGCCGATCGCGGTGGAGACGCTGACCCGGGGGCGGTCGCTGGGGAAGCTGGCCTGCGGGTTGCGGGTGGTGCGGGACGACGGGGGGCCGATCCGGTTCCGGCACGCGCTGGTGCGCGGGGCGGTCGGGGTGGTCGAGATCCAGATGTTCCTCGGGGTGATCGCCTGCATCGCCTCGCTGGTGTCGGCGCGCGGTCGGCGGATCGGGGACGTCTTCGCGGGGACGCTGGTGGTGCGGGAACGGATTCCGGTGCCGCGGTCGCCGCGGCCGATGCCACCCGCGCCGCCGTGGCTGGCGGGGCAGTTGGCGGGGGTCGACCTGTCGGCGGTGCCGGAGGGGCTGTGGCTGGCAGTGCGGCAGTACCTGTCGCGGATGCATCAGCTGGATCCGCGGGTGGGCTGGTCGATGGCGGAACGGCTCGCGGGGGACGTCGTGGCGTGCACGGGGGCCACGGTGCCGGAGGGGACGCCGCCGGCGGGGTTCCTGGCGGCTGTGGTGGCGGAGCGGCAGGCGCGGGACGCGCGCCGGGTCTTCGGCGCTCCGGTCGGTGCTCCGGCCGACGGGGTCGCCGAGCCGGGGGGCTTCGGGGTCGAAGAGCCGGGGAAGGGCTGGGCGCCGGTGCCGCCTGCGGTGGGCTGGGTGGCGCCCGGTACGGACGGCGGAGTACGGGGGGACGCGGTGCCGCCGGGGCGCGGGGGGCAGGCCCCTCAGGCGCCGGTGCCTTCGTCCTCGACGTCGCCCTCCTCCTCGTCCTCGTCGACGGGCTTCGCGCCTCCGGCGTGAGGGGTCGCCGCTGCGTCGGCGGGGTCAGTCCGTCGGGAACCGGGACGGGGGTGACTCGAGGTCCTCGAGTTCGATGCCCGGGGCGGAGAGGACGACGTCGCCGGCGATGTGGACGGTGTGCTGTTCACCGGTCTCCAGGTCGTTGACCTGGTATTCGTCCACGAGCAGGGGGTCGTTGTCGGTGGTGTGTGCTTCGCTCGTGATCAGGGCCCACGACTGGTCGAGGGTGCGGGGTGCGAGCACGGGGGGTTGGAATGCGACGAGGCGTACGCGGGTGGCCGGGGAGCCGGGCCGCAGGCGGAGCAGGCGCGCGGTGGCGACGTAGAACGCGGGTGACGCGCCGGTGAAGGCGTGGGCGGGGACGTTGCCCTCCTGAGCGTGTTCGCCGGAGGGGTCGGTACGGACCCAGGTGAGGCCGTCGAGGGCGGCGCCGCGGACCTGCCAGCTCGCGGCGTGCAGTTCCAGGCGGATGGGGCGGCCGAGTTCGTCGATGGTGAGGTCGACGGAGCCGGCGTGGCCGCCGTCGGGGTGGGTGTTCTGTGCGGTGTAGCGCCAGCCGGCGGGGCCGGTGGCGCAGTGGAAGTGTTCTTCGCCGAGGGGGGTGTGGTCGTGGGTGTCGTGGAACGAGTAGCGGCCGCGGGGCATGGTTCGACCTTACAAAGCGGGCGGGGGCCCGACGGGGCAGGCCCCCGCCGGGGGCGGGGGCCTGCGGGGTGGCTCCTGTGGTGCCGTCGGGGCCGGTGGCGCGCTGTCGTGCGGGCGGCCCGGGCGGCGTCAGTAGCGGTAGTGGTCCGGCTTGTAGGGGCCCTCGACCGGGACGCCGATGTAGGCGGCCTGCTCGGGGCGCAGGGTGGTGAGCTTGACGCCGAGGGCGTCGAGGTGGAGCCGGGCGACCTTCTCGTCGAGGTGCTTGGGCAGGACGTAGACGCCGATCGGGTACTCCTCGGGCTTGGTGAACAGCTCGATCTGGGCCAGGGTCTGGTCCGAGAAGGAGTTGGACATCACGAACGAGGGGTGGCCGGTGGCGTTGCCCAGGTTGAGCAGGCGGCCCTCGGACAGCACGATCAGGACCTTGCCGTCGGAGAAGGTCCAGGTGTGGACCTGGGGCTTGACCTCGTCCTTGACGATGCCGGGGATCTTGGCGAGGCCGGCCATGTCGATCTCGTTGTCGAAGTGGCCGATGTTGCCGACGATCGCCTGGTGCTTCATGCGCTGCATGTGCTCGGCGAGGATGATGTCGCGGTTGCCGGTGGTGGTGACGAAGATGTCGGCGGTCTCGACGACGTCCTCGAGCGTGGTGACCTGGTAGCCGTCCATCGCGGCCTGGAGGGCGTTGATGGGGTCGATCTCGGTGATGATGACGCGAGCGCCCTGGCCGCGCAGCGACTCGGCGCAGCCCTTGCCGACGTCGCCGTAGCCGCAGACGACGGCGACCTTGCCGCCGATGAGGACGTCGGTTGCGCGGTTGATGCCGTCGATGAGGGAGTGGCGGCAGCCGTACTTGTTGTCGAACTTCGACTTGGTGACGGCGTCGTTGACGTTGATCGCCGGGAACAGCAGGGTGCCGTCGCGCTGCATCTCGTACAGGCGGTGGACGCCGGTGGTGGTCTCCTCGGTGACGCCGCGGATCTCGGAGGAGAGCTGGGTCCACTTCTGGGGGTTCTCGCCGAGGGTGCGGTTGAGGAGCAGCAGGATCTGCTCGTACTCCTCGCTGTCGGCGGTGGAGGGGTCGGGGGCCTGGCCGGCCTTCTCGAACTCGACGCCCTTGTGGACCAGCAGGGTGGCGTCGCCGCCGTCGTCGAGGATCATGTTCGGGCCGCCGGTGGGCGAGTCGGGCCAGGTGAGGGCCTGCTCGGTGCACCACCAGTACTCGGCGAGGGTCTCGCCCTTCCAGGCGAAGACGGGGATGCCCTGCGGGTTCTCGGGGGTGCCGTTCGGGCCGACGGCGATGGCCGCGGCGGCGTGGTCCTGCGTGGAGAAGATGTTGCAGGAGGCCCAGCGGACCTGGGCGCCGAGGGCGGCGAGGGTCTCGATGAGGACCGCGGTCTGCACGGTCATGTGCAGGGAGCCGGTGATGCGGGCGCCGGCCAGCGGCTGGGAGGCGGCGAACTCCTCGCGGATGGCCATCAGGCCGGGCATCTCGTGCTCGGCGAGGGTGATCTCCTTGCGGCCGAAGGCGGCCAGGGAGAGGTCGGCGACCTTGAAGTCGTTGGTGACGGGGGACATGCAGTCTCCTCGTGGGGTGCTTCCAGAACGGACATCGGCTTTCCGCTGCGGGGCGGGGGGAGGCATGCGGACATACGTCTCCCTCGACCGCAGCTCAGCCCGTCGGAGGCCCTCTCTCCCTCGGCCGGTCCGTCTCCGGACCGCCCGACCGCCATCAGCAGCGACGTCTGGCTAGGGACGAATCTACACCGAGTGGCCGGGCGCGTCCGGAAGGTGCGTGGAGGTCGTGTGGAGGGGGTCAGTCCGCCGTGGGGGCGGTGGGGGCGGCCGACTGCTCGCGGTAGATGTCCGGTTCGAGGTAGATGACGCGGGCGATGGGCTCGGCCTCGCGGATGCGCGCCTCGGCGGCGTCGATGGCGCGGGCGACCTCGGTGGCGGTGTCGTCGTGCTCGACGGCGATCTTGGCGGCGACGAGGAGCTCGTCGGGGCCGAGGTGGAGCGTGCGCATGTGGATCAGGCGGGTGACGGTGTCGCCGTCGACGATGGCCGCGCGGATGCGGGCGACGACCTCGGGTCCGGCGGCCTCGCCGAGGAGCAGCGACTTGGTCTCGGAGGCGAGGACGAGCGCGATGGCGACGAGGAGGACGCCGATGCAGAGGGTGCCGATGCCGTCCCAGATGCCGTCGCCGGTGAGCAGGGACAGGCCGACGCCGCCGAGGGCGAGCACGAGGCCGACGAGCGCGCCGAAGTCCTCGAGGAGGACGACGGGGAGCTCGGGGGCCTTGGCGGTGCGGATGAACTGGCTCCAGGTCTGCTTGCCGCGCACCACGTTGGATTCCTTGATGGCGGTGCGGAAGGAGAAGCCCTCGGCGACGATCGCGAAGACCAGGACGCCGATGGGCCAGTACCAGTGCTCGATCTCGTGCGGGTGCTGGACCTTCTCGTAGCCCTCGTAGAGGGCGAAGACGCCACCGATGGTGAACAGCACGATGGAGACGAGGAAGCCGTAGATGTACCGCTCACGGCCGTAGCCGAAGGGGTGTTCCTCGGTGGCCTTCTTCTGGGCCTTCTTGCCGCCGAGCAGGAGCAGCGCCTGGTTGCCCGAGTCGGCCACCGAGTGCACGCCTTCGGCGAGCATGGACGAGGAGCCGCTGAAGGCGAACGCCACGAACTTGCTCACCGCGATGGCGAGGTTGGCGCCCAATGCGGCGACGATCGCCTTGGTTCCGCCTGACGCGCTCATAGGTGCTGGTGGTCCCTTCCGTCGGCCCTGGTCTTTGCCCGGTCTTTACGGCGTTACGGCGGGACATTCTTGCAGGGCCGTGCTTCGCGTGGTGCGTCAGGCCACCACGGTGGCCCGGAAGACGGTCCCCTCGCCGGTGAGTTCGACCTGTTCGCCTGCGGGAACGTAGGCGGACTGGCCGCGGTCGAGGGTGAGTTCCGGGGCCGCCGGGTCGGCGGGTGTGCGCAGCGTGGCGGTGCCCTCGGTGCAGAGCAGGATCTGGGCGGTGCGGTCGTGGGGGGTGCGGGGGGCGGCGCCGGCGGCGAGCGAGTACCGGGAGAGCCGGAACTCGTCGATGGGGGTGCCGTAGAGCTCCTCGCCGTCGGGGGACGCCTCGGGGCGCAGGACACCGGCGTCACCCGCGTGGAAGCGGACGATGCGCAGCAGTTCGGGGATGTCGACGTGCTTGGGGGTGAGGCCGCAGCGCAGGACGTTGTCGGAGTTGGCCATGATCTCGACGCCGAGGCCGCTGAGGTAGGCGTGCGGTATGCCGGCGCCGAGGAAGAGCGCCTCGCCGGGCTGGAGCCGGACGTGGTTGAGCAGCATGGCGGCGATGACGCCGGGGTCGCCGGGGTAGGCGTGGGCGATGGCTGCGTAGGCGGCGTAGGCGTCGGCGTTCGGTCCGCCCTCGGTGGCGAGCCGGCCGGCGGCTTCGGCGGCTTCGTCCACGGTGCCGGCCATGGCGTCGCGTTCGGCTCCGAGCACGGCGGTGAGGACCTCGCGGAGGGCGGCCTCCTCGGGGTGGGCGCGCAGCAGGTCGACGTACGGCTTGAGGGAGTCGACGCCGAGGCCGGAGAGGAGGGCCGCGGTCTCCTCGGGGTGGCGGAAGCCGCACAGTCCCTCGAAGGGGGTGAGCGCGACGATCATCTCCGGCTTGTGGTTGGCGTCCTTGTAGTTGCGGTGCGGGGCGTCGACGGGGACGCCGCGGGCCTCCTCGTCGGCGAAGCCGGCAGCGGCCTGGGCGAGGTCGGGGTGCACCTGCAGGGAGAGGGGGGAGCCGGCGGCGAGGAGCTTGAGCAGGAACGGCAGCCGGGGACCGAAGCGTTCGACGGCGGGGGCGCCGAGTTCACCGTCCGGGTCGGCGGCGATGACCTGGTCGAGCGGGACCGGACCGTTGCCGCGGTCGATGCGGGAGGGGGCGCCGGGGTGGGCGCCCATCCACAGTTCGGCCTGCGGCTCGCCCGTGGGGGTGGTGCCGAGCAGTTCGGGGATCGCGCTGGTGGAACCCCAGGCGTACGGGCGGATGGTGTTGGTCAGGCGGTCCATGCGGTCATGATCTCCCGGTGGATGTGATGGCGAGGTAAACGGAGGCGAAATCCGTGACGGCGAGGAGTTCGACGGCGGATTCCAGGTCGCCTCCCTCGGCGGGGGCGAGCTCGCTCAGCGGGGTGTCGTGGGTGGTGGCGAGCTCGCGGGCGAGCGGGGCGGAGCTCGATGCGGCGTTGCCGGGGCGGTGCAGGAGCACGACGCGCAGGCGCAGGTCCTCGGGCTCGTCGACGCGGTCGCGGAAGAAGTCCTCGGGGTCGAGGGCGCCGGCCAGGGAGCCGGCGAGCAGCGCGCCGTGGGTGTCGAGTGCCTCGGGGAGTTCGCCGTGCAGGGCGGGGCGTCCGGCGCGGGCGGCGATGGCCGCGGCGAAGCGCCGGGCGGCGACGGAGGCGACCGGTCCCTCGCTCCACATCACCGGCAGGGATTCGGCGAGTTCGGAGGCGAGTGCCTTGGCGGGGTTGCTGTAGGTGGCGGTGGCGGGGCCGCAGCGGGCGGCGACCTCGTCGAGGCGGTCGGCGACGCGCTCGATGGCGTCGGGCGGGGCGGCGAGCAGGCCGATGCGGTCACCGAGGGCGAGCAGCGGGGTGAGCAGCGCCCAGAAGGCGCCGAGGTCCTCGGCGGGCTCGGCGGCCTCGCCGAGGACCCCCGCGACGGACGCCGGGTCGGGCGCGGGGGCGTACGGCAGGACCATGCCCCGCACCTGCTGGATCGCCTCGGCGATGGGTGAGCCGGCGGGGACGACGGCGGCGGCGGTGCAGCCGCGGCGGTAGGCCTGCTCGATGAGGTCGGCCAGGCCCGCCTCGGTGCCTGCGGGGCTGGCGATGAGCAGCAGGTCCAGCGGGCCGGCCCAGCCGGGAAGGGCCCACCGCAGGTCGTACGGGGCGGGGCCGGTGGGGTGCAGGGGCAGTACGGGCCCGCTGCCGTTGCCGAGGGCGGCCAGCAGTTCGGCGACGGCGGCGACGGCGACCGCGCCGGGGCCGGCGACCAGGACGCTGCGGGGGCGGCCGTCGGGCTTGAGTTCGCCGACGCCTGCCTCCTGGGCGAGGCGGGCGGCGGTGCGGACGCGGGCGCCTGCGGCGGCAACGCCGAGGAGGAGGCCGCGGGTGTCGGCGCGGGCGAGGGCGTCGGGGTCGTCGAGCAGCGTCTCGTCCAGCATCGGGGGTGACCTCCGGTCCGGTCCGGTTGTGTCGGGTGTCGCGGGGCGCCGTGCGGTGCGGGTGCCCGTGCCGGCGCCGGTGGTGCGTACGGCGCGGGCTGCCGGGCGGGTGTGTGGTGCCGGGCAGCCGGGTCGCGTCAGGCGGGGCGGCGGGCCTCGTCGACGAGGAGTACGGGGATGTCGTCGCGCACGGGGTAGGCCAGGCCGCAGTCGGCGGAGGTGCAGGTGAGCTCGGTGGCCTCGACGTCCTCGCGCAGCGGCGCGTGGCAGGCGGGGCAGGCGAGGATCTCCAGGAGGCTGGCTTCGACGAGCGGCATGGGTGGCTTCTCCCGTGTGGTCGTGTCGTGGTCGTGGTTCCCGGGCGTCCGCCGTGTGCGGGCGTACGCGTCCGGACCGGCCGATTCAGCCTATCGCCGGGCGGCCGGGGCCGCGTGACCGTGTCGGGGCCCCGGTCCCCCGCCGGAGGAGGCGGTGCGGTGCGGTGCCTCCTCCGGCGGGGCGGCCGTCAGGCGCGGACGATGGCGAGGACCTCGTCGCGGACGCCGGCCATGAGCTCGGTGTCGCGCGCCTCCACGTTGAGGCGCAGCAGCGGCTCGGTGTTGGAGGGGCGCAGGTTGAACCACCAGCCGTCGCCCTTGACCGTGAGGCCGTCGAGCTCGTCGAGGCCGGTACCCGGGCGGTCGGCGTAGGCCGCGCGGACGGCGGCGGTGCGGCCGGCCTGGTCGTCGACGGCGGTGTTGATCTCGCCGGAGGCGGCGTAGCGGTCGTACTCGGCGACGAGCGCGGACAGCGTGCCGTCCTGGCCGCCGAGGGCGGCGAGGACGTGGAGCGCGGCGAGCATGCCGGTGTCGGCGTTCCAGAAGTCGCGGAAGTAGTAGTGCGCGGAGTGCTCGCCGCCGAAGACGGCGCCGGTACGGGCCATCTCCTGCTTGATGAAGGAGTGGCCGACGCGGGTGCGGACGGGCGTCCCGCCGTGCTCCTTGACGACCTCGGGCACGGTCCACGAGGTGATCAGGTTGTGGATGACGGTGGAGCCGGGGTGCTTGGCCAGTTCGCGGGCGGCGACCAGGGCGGTGATCGCGGACGGGGAGACGGGCTCGCCGCGCTCGTCGACGACGAAGCAGCGGTCGGCGTCGCCGTCGAAGGCGATGCCGATGTCGGCGCCGGTCTCGCGCACCTTCTCCTGCAGGTCGACGATGTTCTTGGGGTCGAGGGGGTTGGCCTCGTGGTTGGGGAAGGTGCCGTCGAGCTCGAAGTACATCGGGACGAGGTCGAGGGGCAGCCCGTCGAAGACGGTGGGGACGGTGTGCCCGCCCATGCCGTTGCCGGCGTCGACGACGACCTTGAGGTGCCGGATGGAGCTCAGGTCGACCAGGGTGCGCAGGTGGGCGGCGTAGTCGGCGAGCATGTCCCGCTGGGTGACCTCGCCGGGGGTGGCGTCGCTCGCCGGGAGGCCGGTCTCGGACCACTGCTCGACCAGTTCGCGGATCTCGGCGAGGCCGGTGTTCTGTCCGACGGGGGCGGCGCCGGCGCGGCACATCTTGATGCCGTTGTACTGCGCCGGGTTGTGGCTGGCGGTGAACATCGCGCCGGGCAGGTCGAGCTTGCCGCTGGCGAAGTACAGCTGGTCGGTGGAGCAGAGGCCGATCTCGGTGACCTTGGCGCCGCGCGAGGCCGCGCCGCGGGCGAAGGCCCGGGACAGGCCGGGCGAGGAGGGCCGCATGTCGTGGCCCGTCACGATCGCGTCGGCACCGGTCACGGTGACGAAGGCCGCGCCGAAGAGTTCGGCGAGCGGCTCGCCCCATTGGTCGGGGACGACTCCGCGGACGTCGTACGCCTTCACGAGCTGGGAGAGGTCGGTCACCGCATGTGCTCCGCTCTGGAATCCGGTTGCCGGTGGATGGATCGTGGCAAGAGCCAACCTACCGGGCGGATCCGAACGCGCCGACGAGGAGCCCGGGTGCACGTGCGGACCCGGGGCGGGGTATGGCGGGGTGCCGGTTCAGGAGTCGGGCGAGCGCAGGACGCGCAGGTGCCCGCGCCGGGCGATCTCCATGGGGTCGCCGCCGCGGCCGTTGGTGCCGTTGCCCTCGCGCTCCTGGGGGCGGGCGGCCTCGCGCACGGCGTTGGCGAGCGCTTCGAGGTCGTCACCGCTGGGGCGGGTGGGGCCGGTGTCCGTGGCGAGCCGTACGACTTCCCAGCCGCGGGGGGCGGTGAGGCGCTCGGAGTGCTCCGAGCACAGGTCGTAACAGTGGGGCTCGGCGTAGGTGGCGAGCGGTCCGAGGACGGCGGTGGAGTCCGCGTAGACGTACGTCAGCGTCGCGACGGCGGGACGGCCACACGCGGTGCGCGAACAGCGACGTACAAGGCTCACGACGTTGGACGGTACCGCACTCTTGAGCGGGCCGCGACGACTCCCCAGGAGCTCACCCCGTCGTGTCGTCCGGGTTGGCCAGGAAGGTCCGACCTGGGGTCAACACACCTGACCTGCAAAGGGCCGGAAATGTGCGGGTGCCCCTCCGAGGACACCGATCACCAAACGCTGCAAATGATGCCAATTGCGATCGGTGAAGCGGTCAGGGCAGGGGAATCACGTGGGCGCCAGGGGCGAACGACCGTACATTCTGCGACATCGACGGGGATGTCCAGTCCTCGTCCCCCGTGGTGGTGGCAGCGGTCACGGAGCCGCATAACCGGGGCTCCCGACGGCTACTCTCAGAGGTGATGGACACCCCTTCGCCCGCACCGCGCCAGCGCCACCGCGACCGACACGGCCGCGGCATGCGCGGCCCCATCGCGCCCCCGCAGGTGCCCCTGGCACGCACCCGCGCCGACGCCTTCGACGACCTGGTGCGCGACGCGGCGGACCGGCTCGAGCGGCGCTGGCCGCAGCTGGCGGAGGTGGAGTTCGCGGTACAGGAGGTGCCCTGGCCGGCGGACGGTGCCGACGGCGCCGCGGTCGACGGCCGGTTCGACGACGGGGTGCCGCTGGGGCGGCTCCTCGGCGGGCAGAAGGGCAACCCGCACCGCATCGTGGTGTACCGGCGGCCGGTGGAGATCCGGGCCAAGAGCCGCGAGGAACGGGCCCTGCTGGTGCACGACGTGGTCGTGGAGCAGGTGGCCGAACTGCTCGGGCTGTCACCGGAGAACGTCGACCCCCGGTACGGGGAGGGCTGATCCCGGTACCGGCACGGGCCCGCGGGCCCGTGCCGGTCGCGGATCGTCAGCGGTTGAGGATGGACAGGTCCTCTTCCGACTTCGGCACGGCGACCAGACCCCGGTCGTCCGGCATGGTCTGGATGGTGAACATCGGGACGCCGCCCTCCGGCAGGGCGAGCATCCGGGAGGCGTAGACGGGGCCGCCCGAGGCGGGTTCCACCGTGACGGCGAAGGAGCCCTTCCCCGTGGAGGGGGCGGGCGGTGACAGGACGACCGTCGTGCCGCGCTTGACCGGGACGTTCTTGGTGACGGGTTCGCCGCCCTTGGTCGAGGCGGAGGTGACGACCCGCACGGTGGCGTCGCCCTCCGGCGCGGTCAGGGCGAGCGTCGAGCCCTTGGTGCGGTTGTCGGCGGCGCTGGCGCGGTCGCCGATGGGGGCGGTGGCGGGCAGGAAGGCGGTCTCCTGGTCGGCGCCCTTGCCGCGGGTGATCCGCAGGGCGGCGACCACGGGTGCCTCGTCGGAGGGGTCGGTGGGGCTGAGGATCAGCGAGCCGGCCTCGCCCTTGGTGACGTCGCCGAGGTCGACGGCGGTGGTCATGCCGCTCTTGACGTGCACGGTCTCGTGCCCGGCGGGGGTGATCTCGCCGCCCGAGGAGGCGAGCCGCAGCTTGAGGTCGGCGTCGCTGTCGCCGGTCGCGAAGACCACCAGGCGCACATCGGAGGCGTCGCCGGGGATGCCGGGCATGACGGCCTCGGCGGCGGGGTCGGTGGAGGCGGGCAGCCAGTCGCCGCCGGCCTTGGCGTCCTCGGCCTCCACGGTGGCGCCGACCCGGCCGCTGCGGGCACTGACGTGCAGGGTGAGGGCGTCGGACTTCTCCGTGGTGAGCGTGGAGAGCAGGACGGGTACGGTCGCGCCCGGCGGCACCGTGATGCCGTCGGTCGTGCTGGTCTTGACCTCGCCCTTGTCGCCGTAGAGCGCGAGGTCGATGACGGCGGAGGTGTCGTCCGGGTTGGTCAGGTGGACGTAGTCCTGCCGGCCCGCGCCGGTGCTGACCCCGGGGAACCAGAACTCGCTGTCCGGCACGGCACAGGAGGCGCCCAGCACCGCCCGGGCCGGGCCCGCGTCGACGACCGTGGTCTGCTGCACGGTCCAGCCGGGGGCGAGCGCCCCGTCGGCGGTTCCGATGAGCGCGGGGGCGTCGGAGGCCTCGGTGACCGCGGTGACCGGCTGGCCGGCCTCCTTCAGCGGTGCGACCGGCTTGCGCTTGGCCGCGGCCTTGCCGTCCTGGTCGGCGGCGGCCAGCAGGGCGGCGGCGCCGCCCGAGCCGGCGGAGTCGCCCTTGGGCGTGAAGGCGGTGTACGTGGTCGTGGCGAAGTCCGAGTCCGACGGGGCCGGGCAGGCCAGCGTGGACCGCTCGACGGGCAGCCGCGCCGCGCTCACGGCGGGCGCCGCGTCCGGGGTGCCCGCGCCGGAGACGGTGGCGACGCCGGCGACCGCGGCCAGGGCGGCGGTCACGCCGATCAGGGAGAGGGTGCTGCGGTTCACTGCTGGTTGCTCCCGTCGCGGCGGTAGCCGTCCGTGTCGTAAGCGTCCGTGTCGTAGGTGCCGTAGGGGGCGTACGAAGCGTCGTAGCCCTGCTGCCGGGGCTGCTCCTCGTACCCCTGCGGCTGCTGGGACTGCTGCTCGTAGCCCTGCCGGTCGTAGCCGGGCTGCTGGGACTCCTGGCCGTAGCCGTACGGGTCGTAGACCTGCTCCTGCGGCTGGGCGGGCTGCTCGTAGCCGTAGGTGCTGGTGTACTCCGCGGCCCACTGCTCCTGGCCGTACGGGTCGTCCTGCTGGGGGCCGGCGGCGTAGGGGTCGTACTCGGCGTACTGCGCGTACTCGGCCTGCTCCTGGTGCGCGGGCCCGGCGGCCTCGGGCTCCGCGGGGGCGTCGTCCGCCTCCCCCTCGGCCTCGGCGGCGGCGCGCAGCCGGCGGGCGCGACGGCCGTCGCCGCCGCCCTGTGCCGGGATGCCGGCGGCCGCGGCTGCGGCCACGGGCGCGGCCTCCGCGTCGGGCAGGTCGTCGTCGACCTCGCGGCGCCGGCCCGGCAGGGCCATGACCACGAGCACCAGGCCGAGGAAGCCCTGGACCCACACCCACACGGTGTGCGTGAACGGGTCGTCGTAGACGAGGTCGAGCCGGCCGCCGCTGCTGGGGAGCCGGAAGCCCTGGGCCCAGCCGTCGACGGTGGTGGCGGTGAGCTCCTTGCCGTCGAGGGTGGCGGTCCAGCCGGGGGCGGCGCGGTCGGCGATGCGCAGGACGCGGCCGTCGGCGCCGGCCGGGACGGTGGTGTGGGCCTCCACCTTGCCGGAGGCGACGGTGACGACGGCGGCGGGGGCGTCGGCGTCCTCACCGGAGCCGGTGCCGTCGGCGTCGCCGGAGCCGCTGTCGTCGCCGCTGCCGGAGGGCTCGACGATCGTGATGCGGGCGACGTCGTCGTCCACCCGCCACAGGGCGCTGCCGTCGGCCTGGCTGAGCCGGGACAGGCCCGGGGTGCTGTCGAGGGTGCGGCTCATCTCGCGCGGGGCGCCGCTCTGGACGAGGACGTAGCGCACGGCGTAGCCGCCGAGCTGGCTGGCCTGGTCGGCGCCGGAGCCGGCCACGAGATTTCCGACGATCTTGGCGAGCCGGGCGTCGCTGCCGGCCGCGGCGGCGATCTCGGCGTCGCCGAGGCGGGCGCCGGCGCCCCGGACCAGGGCGTACGAGACGTGGGCGGGCGTGCCCGAAAGGACAAGGGTGCGGGCCTGGTCGCGGGTGGTGCTCTCCTCGGCGACGAAGGCGGGCACCTGGGTCGGGTCGCGGCGCTCCAGCGGGCCGTCGGCGCCGCCGGCCATCCAGCCGACGGCGGCGGACAGCGGGGCGAGCACGGCGGCCAGCGCGACGAGCGCGGCGACGGGCTGGCGCCAGCCGAAGCCGGAGGCGGCGAGCCGTTCCTTGGCACCCTCCGCGCCCACCGCGGCGGCGGCGAGCAGGGCGAGGCCGTACACCAGCGTGGCGGGGCCGGCCCAGGAGGTGCTGTTGGCGAGGACAGCCAAGACCAGGCCGGTCAGGGCGCCCGCCCAGGCGGTGACGATGGCCGAGCGGCGCTCGCCGCGCACCAGTGCGGCCAGCGCGGCCAGGACGATGCCCGCGAGCAGGTAGCCGCCGGCGGCGCCGGGGCCGCCGGGGTTGATCAGGAGGAGGTCGGTGGCGGTGGCGGACTTGGCGCCGAACGGCAGACCGGCCTCGTCCAGGAAGCGCTTGGGGTGCGTGAGCAGCCCGATCGACCAGGGCGCGAGCACCACCACGGGGGCGCCGAGGACGGCCACGGCGCGCATGGCCAGCGGGACGAGGAGCCGGCCCTGCCCGCGCACGACGCGCGTGGCGATGGCGACGCCGGCGAGCACCAGGGTGACGAGCCAGGTGATGGGGGTGAACGCGGTGGTGATCGTCAGCAGCAGCGCGACGGCCCAGGCGGCGCGCCAGCCGGGCCGCAGCCCCCGCTCGACGGCGTCGGCGGACATCCGCAGGCCCGCCGCGGAGACGGCGGCGCGGGCCATGAGCGGCAGCAGGATGGCCAGGACGGCGGTGCCGAGCCGGCCGCCGGCGAGGGCGCCGGTGGCGGCGGGCAGGAAGGCGTACGCGACGGCGCCCCAGGCGCGCAGCAGCCGGGACTCGACCAGGGGCCGCGACACGAAGTAGGCGCTGAGGCCCGCGAGCGGTACCGAGGCGACGAGGAGCACGGTCAGGGCGAGGCCGGTGCTGCCGAGCAGGGCGCTCGCCAGGGTGGCCACGATCGCCAGGTAGGGCGGCGCGGTCTCGGTGCTGCCGGCGCCCAGGGCGTGCCAGGCGCCGAGGTAGGAGCCCCACAGGTCGGAGGCGTCGGCGGGGGCGGGCAGCAGTGCGCCGCCGGACAGGGCGCCGCCGCCGAGGAGCGCGCGGCAGGCGATGAGGGAGAAGAGCAGCAGGACGGCGAAGAGCATCGGGGCGGGTTGCCGCGCGACGCGCTTCAGCAGCGCGAACTGCTCGACCTCCAGGTACTCGCCGTCGTCGTCGCCGCCGCTGGGCCCGGAGTCCAGCCCGCCGTGGCGTCCGGCGGAGGAGGCGTCGGCGGCCGCGCGGCCGGAGACGTTGCTGACGACCTGCTCGACGGTGGCCCGTACGGTCGCGCCGGGCGGCGGGAAGAGCGTCCGCAGTTCGGAGGCCGGGACGGCGGGCCGGGAACGCCGGTGGCGGGCGCCGAGGAGGCGGCCGGGGCGCAGCAGGACCGACAGCAGGCCGGTGATCTCGTCGACGGCCTGTCCGGGGACCTTGCCGACGAGGTAGGCGAGGGTGCGCAGCACCGTGCCGAGCACGATGCGCGCGAAGACGTACGGGAGGAGGGCGCCACGGGTGTTGGCCAGCAGCGTGTAGACGGCGCCCGCCTTGTCGACGCGGTGCGGGTTGACGACGGAGCGGCCGGCGCAGTCGACGGGACGGCGCTCGCGGGAGGCCGCCTCGGCGTGCCGCAGGACGGCGTCGGGGGCGACGAGGACGGTGTGGCCGGCGGACTGGGCGCGCCAGCAGAAGTCGACGTCGTCGCGCATGAGCGGCAGCCGGCGGTCGAACCCGCCGAGGTCCTCCCACACGTCGCGGCGCACCAGCATGCCCGCGCTGGAGACCGAGAGCACCTGGCGGACCTGGTCGTGCTGGCCCTGGTCCTGCTCGCGGCGCTCCAGGCCGGTCCAGCGGCGGCCGCTGCGGGCGATGGAGACGCCGACCTCCAGCAGCTGGCGCCGGTCGTACCAGCTGCGCAGCTTGGGGCCGATGACCGCGGCGGACGGCGAGGCGTCGGCGACCCTCAGGAGGTTGAGGAGGGCGTCCGGGGCGGGCTCGCAGTCGTCGTGCAGGAGCCACAGCCACTGCACGGGTTCGCCGTGCGGCTCCTCGGGCTCGTCGTAGGCGTCGTCGTTCCAGGTGCGGGAGACCGGGTCCCAGCTGCTGGGCCGCCCCAGGTAGGGCAGTTGCTCCACGGTCAGGGGCTCGGCGGCGCGCACGCACTCGTCGACGGCGGCGCCGAAGCCACTGCGCCGGGCGAGGTGCAGGACGCGGTGGTCGCCGAGGCTCTCGGCGAGCAGGCGGGCGGAGTCGTCGGCGCTGCCGGTGTCGGCGGCGATGACGTCCTGGACCGGGCGGTCCTGGGAGACCAGACCCGAGAGCGCGTTGGGCAGCCAGCGGGCACCGTCGTGGGCGACGAGCACGGCGGTGACGACGTGGCGCGGGAACTCCGGTGCCTGGGCGGCGTATTGAGTCCCGGCTGAACTGTTCACGGACATCGAGGTTCGGGCCCCGGTTCGCTGGACTTCGGACGACGCCTTGGGCGTCTCGGACGGGCCCCCACACTAACGGTTGCGGGAGCCGGCCCTTCCGGGTCCGGGGCACATATACGTACGAACCCCGATGTGCCGGGCGGGAGCCCGGGGAGGGCTCTAGACGACGCCCTTCTTCAGTCGCCGGCGCTCGCGCTCGGACAGGCCGCCCCAGATGCCGAAGCGCTCGTCGTTGGCGAGGGCGTAGTCGAGGCAGTCGGAACGGACCTCGCAGGCGAGGCAGACCTTCTTGGCCTCGCGGGTGGAGCCGCCCTTCTCGGGGAAGAAGGACTCGGGATCGGTCTGCGCGCACAGCGCGCGCTCCTGCCACCCGAGCTCTTCGTCGGCCTCTTCGGCCAGCAACAGCTGGAACAGCTCGGTCATGCGCGCCCCTCGTCTGTTTTCGCGTCCCCGTGATGTTGCCGTTACCTGCGACGGTCGAACGACACGAGTGAAATTACAAGTGTGCCGATACGGGCCAGTCAAGCCGAGATCTGCTATTGGGCCCGTTATTCACCCTGCGGAACCAAGGCCTGACAGAAAGTGTTCAAATCAGCCCAAACGCCCGCATACGTCAACCACGGTCGACGCCCCTGGGGGCGGCGATCACGATGCGATCACGAAAACACAACGACGTTTCACGAGGAGACGTTCCTGCGTAGCCGTGTGGTTGCGTCGGCACTTTTCCTGGCTCTTCGGCGCACAAACCTTTCGCCATGTCGAATAGCCGGATCAGGTGAAAGATTTACGACAAACCCGACATCAAGTTGACAGGCCGCCGAGGACCCGGTGTGCTAGGGCGCATGTCAGTGACCCACGCGCCTGCCCGGACCCGCCGCCTCGGCGAGTTCCGTCGCGCCGTGGAAGCTCACTGTCGCTGTTCCAGCTGTTGCCGCTGAAGGACTCTTCCCAGCCCGCACAGCCTCATGCATGCCTGACGCTCCTCACTTCCCGTAGGAACTCCCGCACCCATGAACAGCGACGTCTCGATCGCCGGCGACCCCCTCGCCATCCCCCACCTCCTCCCGCCCGCTCCCGCCCACCCCGCCACCGTCGCGGAATTCGCCGGGCTGGCCCGCAGGATCGCGGCCGACCGCGGCCGCTGGGCGCCGCGCGTCCGCTACGACGCCACCACGCGCTGGTACGACCGCCTGGAGACCGGACCCGGCTACGAGGTCTGGCTGCTCAGCTGGGTGCCGGGGCAGGGCAGCGGGCTGCACGACCACGGCCGCTCCTCGGGCGTGCTGACCGTCCTCGAGGGCGAACTGACCGAGCACGCCCTCGGCGGCAACGGCGGGACCCGCCGTTCACTCCTGCCGGGGCATCAGCGGGTGTTCGCCCCCGGCTACGTCCACGAGGTGGTCAACGACTCGCTGGACGGCGCGGTCAGCCTGCACGTCTACTTCCCGGGCCTCACGGAGATGACCCCGTACGCCTGCACCTCCGGGGAGCCCGCGACCGAGGGGACGTTCGCAAGCTGACGCGGCGGGCTGACAGACTGTCCGCATGCGAATCGTGGTACTGGCCGGCGGCATCGGGGGAGCCCGTTTCCTGCGCGGCCTGAAGGCGGCGGCGCCGGAGGCGGACATCACCGTCATCGGCAACACCGGCGACGACATCCACCTGTTCGGCCTCAAGGTCTGCCCCGACCTCGACACCGTCATGTACACCCTCGGTGGCGGGATCCACGAGGCACAGGGCTGGGGCCGCGCCGACGAGACGTTCACGGTCAAGGAGGAACTGGCCGCCTACGGCGTCGGGCCCGAGTGGTTCGGCCTCGGCGACCGCGACTTCGCGACCCACATCGTGCGCACCCAGATGATCGGCGCGGGCTATCCGCTCAGCGCGGTCACCGAGGCGCTGTGCGCTCGCTGGAAGCCGGGAGTGCGGCTGATCCCGATGACCGACGACCGGATCGAGACGCACGTCGTCGTCGACGACCCGGACGCGGGCCCCGGTGGCGGGCGCAAGGCGGTCCACTTCCAGGAGTACTGGGTGCGGCTGCGGGCCTCCGTCCCGGCGTACGCGGTGCTGCCGGTCGGCGCGGAGGGCGCCAAGCCCGCGCCCGGCGTGCTGGAGGCGATCGGCGAGGCGGACGTCATCCTCTTCCCGCCGTCCAACCCCGTGGTGTCGGTCGGGACGATCCTGGCCGTCCCCGGCATCCGCGAGGCCATCGCCGAGGCGGGCGTACCGGTGGTGGGCCTCTCCCCCATCGTCGGGAACGCGCCGGTGCGGGGCATGGCGGACAAGGTGCTGGCGGCGGTCGGCGTGGAGTCCACGGCGGCGGCGGTCGCCGCGCACTACGGCTCCGGCCTCCTGGACGGCTGGCTGGTCGACACCGTCGACGCCGGGGCGGTGGACGAGGTCGAGGCCGCCGGCATCCGGTGCCGGGCCGTCCCGCTGATGATGACGGACCTGGACGCGACGGCCGCGATGGCCCGCGAGGCGCTGACGCTGGCCGGGGAGGTGCGGGCGTGATCGCCTCCTACCGCGTGTGGGCCGTCACGGGCATGCCCGAGGTCGAGCCCGGCGCCGACCTGGCCAAGCTCATCGCGGCGAGCACGCCGGAACTGGCCGACGGCGACGTCCTCGTCGTCACCTCGAAGATCGTCAGCAAGGCGGAGGGGCGCGTGGTGCGCGCCACCGACCGCGAGGCCGCGATCGACGCCGAGACGGTGCGGCTCGTCGCACGGCGCGGGCCGACCCGGATCGTGGAGACCCGGCACGGCTTCGTCATGGCCGCGGCCGGCGTGGACGCCTCCAACACGGCCCCCGGCACCGTGCTGCTGCTGCCCGATGACCCGGACGCCTCCGCCCGCGCCATCCGGGCGGGGCTGCGGGACGCGCTCGGCGTCAACGTCGGCGTGGTCGTCACCGACACCTTCGGGCGGCCCTGGCGCGAGGGCCTGACCGACGTGGCGATCGGCGCGGCCGGGCTGCGCGTGCTGGACGACCTGCGGGGCGCCACCGACTCCCACGGCAACGAACTGGCGGTCACGGTCACGGCCCTGGCCGACGAGCTCGCCGCGGCCGGTGACCTGGTGAAGGGCAAGTCCACCGGGGCGCCCGTCGCCCTCGTACGGGGTCTGGACCGCCTGGTGCTGCCCTCGGAGGAGGACGGCGAGGGCGGCCGCGCCCTCGTCCGGGTCGCCGCCAACGACATGTTCCGGCTGGGCACTTCGGAGGCCGTCCGCGAGGCGGTCTCCCTGCGGCGCACGATCCGCGAGTTCACCGACGAGCCCGTCGACGGGGCGGCCGTACGGCGCGCCGTCGCCCTCGCGGTCACCGCTCCGGCACCGCACCACACGACGCCGTGGCGCTTCGTGCTGCTGGAGTCGGAACCGGCACGGGTCCGGCTGCTGGACGCCATGCGCGACGCGTGGATCGCGGACCTGCGCCGCGACGGCCGCAGCGAGGAGTCCATCGCCAAGCGGGTGCGCCGCGGCGACGTCCTGCGCAAGGCGCCGTACCTGGTGGTGCCCTGCCTGGTCGCGGACGGGGCGCACGACTACCCGGACCCGCGACGGTCGGCGGCGGAGCGCGAGATGTTCGTGGTCGCCATGGGCGCGGCCGTGGAGAACTTCCTGGTGGCGCTGGCCGGCGAGCAGTTGGGGTCGGCGTGGGTGTCCTCCACGATGTTCTGCCGCGACGTGGTGCGCGAGGTGCTGGACCTGCCGGGGGACTGGGACCCGATGGGAGCCGTCGCCGTCGGCCGCCCCGCGGCGCCGCCGAAGGAGCGGCCGGGACGGAGCGCGGAGGCGTTCATCGCGGTGCGGTGACGGGCCGTTCGGGCCGCACACGCCTCCCGGGCCGCGGGCCGGGGCCGGTCACCGTGGCGAACGCGGTGACCGGTGCGGCTCCGAAGTGGCCCCACAGTCGTCCCTGGTGGCCTTGAGAGCGACAAGACCCGTGATGTCGCGTACCGCGTCGGAGGGTTGCGAGTAGTCCCGGATCAGGAGTGTCCAGCCCTGGCGCGTCAGGCGAACCTGAGGGATGCCCCCCGGATGCGATCGCTCCTCACCGCTCCACCCGTTCTCGTGGAGCCGGTCGAGTGCCGCATCGATCGTCCGGGCGGGCTCCTTCCCGATCGGTTGCGCCATGAGACCGACGACACAGCCGTGGTCCTCGGGCGACGCCGAGGCCGCGGCCTTGAGTCCAGCGGATTCCGCCGCACCACTCACGTCGGCGGCGACACTGTTCGCGTCGGCCGGCCGGGGCGCGCTCGTACCGGCCCCCGGGTCGCCGGCCTGTCGCGTACCGCACCCCATGAGGGACCCCAGCAGCATCGCGGCCCCTGCGAGGGCGATCGTCCGCCTCACCGTGCGTCGCGGAAGACGAGACGGACTTTCCTGTCCGAGATGAACGAGGAGGGCGTCCCTGCGGGGAGTACGGCGCGCAGGGACTCGAACACGGCCAGGACCCTGTCGTCCCCGTACTCACGGACGTCCTCGGTGGCTTTGAGGAACAGTGACCCTCCGGCCATCCGACGAACCTGCGCGAAGGTTCCGTCCCTACGGACTGCTTCCGCGCCGCCGAGCAGCTCCGCGACACCGGGCGAGCACACGGTGATCCACGAATAGCCCCGCACATTCCGGTCGAGGACGGGGAACGTCTCGTCCTGGAAGAGGCCGAGTGCCGCTTCCAGGGAGCTCCGGCCGGTGGTGCTGTCCATGTCGTCGGCGATGCAGCCGAAAAGCGCCGTACCCCTTCCGGAATCCGCGTGCCGGATGATGAGGTCGTGCCAGGCGGACTGGGCCTTCTCGAATTCCTCGCTCGACCTGTCCACCGTCAGGGCCACCCACTCGGGTGCCTCGTAGTCCCGCCTGGCGCCGATGGTGATCCAGGTGCTGCCCGGATAGCCGTCAGGACCGAGGACGGCCAGTCTCAGCTCCGCCTCGAGCGGCACGGACTCCACATCCCGCAGGAATTTCTCCCAATTCTTCGGGGAAAAGACCCGTCCGGAACGCTTGCGGCCGCTTTTCAGAACTCGCGCGATCCAGAGCGATCCCCACAATTCTCCGGGGCGGCCGTAGGGGGCGCCCGCCGTCGTGAGCGCGGATTCCCGGCCCGTCAGGTCCAGCGCACCGGCGAACGGATCCATGGCGCTTCCGGCCAACTCCCGGACCGCGTCGGCGAACCAAGGCTCGACCAGCTCCCGGAGGGCGGTGCCGCCCTCCGGGAGCGCGAAGTCGAGTTCCGCCCGGATACTGGAATTCACTCGAAATCCCTCAGCCATGCGCGGAATATATCACAGGCTCAGAACACGGGCGCCAGGGGCGGGACGAAGATCGGGCCGCCACCGGATTCCGGAGTAAGCGGATTTTGCGACCAGTCATGGTTCTCGATGTTTTCGTGCCACCAGTCCTGGAATCCGTGCCAGGCCCTCTTGTAAGAGGGCTCATTCACCTTTTCGGGCACCGGATGGGGTATCGGTTTCCAGTCGTCCTTCGGGTCCTTCGCCTTCTGGTGGGTGTACACCTCGATACCGGCGTCCGTCGTCGAGGAAGAAACCGTGATCAGTTCCTTGACGTTCCCCTGGTTTGTGCCGGTCTGCGACACGGGGAACTTGAAGCCGGTGACGACGTCCCGCGTGTCGCCCTTGGCGCGGAGCTGCTTGGTCAGTTGCCTGATGTAATTGGCGAGCTGCCCGGGCCCCTGCGCCTCCGCATCGCCGCCCTTGTGCTTGATCTCCCAGACGTAGACGGTCTTGTCGGTCCAGTAGATCAGGTCGGCGTAACCGGGCTCCTTCTTGGGGTTCTTGTAGGAACCGCCCTTGATGTAGTTGTCGGTCCTGCTCGTGGTGACCCTGCCCTGGCCCTTGTTGTGCAGCCAGTCCCAGACCCGGAGCGCCACCGCCCTGAGCATGACCGCCGTGTCGTGACGGTCGGTCCACATCTTGCGCCAGTTGAACTCCGCCTGCTTCTTCCGCTCCTCCTGGCGCTTCCACTCCATGAGGTCCGGGTCGTACAGGCCCGAGGGATCGCTGTGCGTGGTCGGGTTGTTGTGGCTGTAGGCGTACCCGTTCATCTGGAGGGGGTCGCCCATGTCCAGCACCGGGTCGGCGGAGAGGAACCGGCCCGTGGACTGGTCGTATTCGCGCGCCCCGAGGTGGGTGAGCGCGGTCGTGGTGTCGTCGAGCCCCGAACCGAGGTAACTGTGCGTGTTGGGCCAGGTGCTTGGCTTTGTCCCGCGGATCTCACCGAAGGGCTTGAAGGAGCGTTTGGTGACGGTCTGACCCGAGGCCTCGTCGACGGAGGCCGTAGCCGTCCCCAGGGGGTCGCTCAGCAGGACGCTGAGCTTGTGGCCCGTCGCGCTGCCCTTGCCGGCGACCCGGACGACCGTGGGGGCTCCGGGGTGGCTGTAGGAGCGGGTGGCCCGGATGGGCTTGCCGTTGACGTCCGTCTCGAGGTCGGTCTCGCCGAGGTGGAGGGTGTTGCCGGCCGCGGTGTGCTCCAGGACGCGGGTGCCCTCGGCGTCGTAGACGTAGGTGACACGGTCGGCGGGCGTCCACTGCTGGGCGGCGGACGTGTTGCAGGTGTAGAGCTGCAGGTCGGTGCTGTCGGCGTCATTCGAGCCGGGGACGTCGACGCACTTGCCGGACACCGGGTTGTACAGGCTCTTGTCCGAGGGGCGGACGACGAACTTCTGGGATTCGCCCCCGTTGCAGGTGGCGAGCAGCACCTTCGTCCCGTTGGCCGTGCCGTTGACGCTCGCGCACTTGCCCTGTACCCGCAGGGTGTCGCCGGTCAGCCTCCACTGCTGCGCGATGGTGTTGTTGCACGTGTAGAGCTGGACGGGGTTGCCGTCGGCCGTGGAGCCACCCGCGTTGTCCAGGCACTTGCCGGACATCCCCACGATCGGCCCGGCGCCCTCCGCGAAGCCCGCGACCTCGCTCACCTTGTTCTCGGCGTTCCACTTGAGCGTCTGGGAGCCACCGGGCAGCGACCTGGTCTCGTTGTTTCCTTCGGCGTCGAAGGTGTAGCTCGACGCGGCACCCACCGACGGGGTGACGCCCGTGAGCGTGTGCGGCTGGGTCAGCGAGGGAGCGCTGGTGCCGTTGCCGGTGACCGTCTTGCCGTACGCGTAGGTGCTCTTCACGTCCTGCGCGGGATTGGCGGCGCTGTGCTCGGTCAGCGACGCACGGTTGCCCACCACGTCGTACGTGAAGGACTGCCAGTAGGACGTGGCGTCCGTGGCGACGGTCCCCGACGCGGGCGCGGCCGCGCCGAGCGAGGCCGCCAGGTCGCCGTCCGGGGAAGCGGCATCGGTCGCCGAGTCGGGCGCTTCGGCGATGGGGCCTGCCGAGGTCTGCCCGTCCTGCCGGTATCCCCATGCGGTGCCGGAGACGGACTTGCAGCCGGTACCGGCCGTACCGGGCACGATGTTCGAGGTCCAGGCCTGGACGAGTTCACCGTAGTAGTCGTAGGTGAAGCACTGGTTGTCCCATGCGGAGCCGGACGCGTCCGTCTGCTTCCGCGCGCTGGAGGTGAGGTTGCCCGCGCGGTCGTACGAGTAGTACGTGTCCGCCATCCGGTGCGAGTTGGCCGTCTCCCGGTCCCACACCGTGCGCTGCAGGCGTCCTGTGGGTTCGTCGACGAAGTTGGTGGTCCATACCCGGTAGGGCTGCGGTCCGCTGACCGTGCGCAGTGGCTCGCCGTACGGGGAGTAGGTGACGTCCGTGGTGTACCAGCTGAGCCCGGAGGTGGATTCGGCCAGTCCGTCGCTGTCGTACCGGGTGACGACCTTCTCCTCGGCGAGCCCCCCGATCGCGGGCATCGTGGTGGTCAGCGGCTTGCCGGTGGGGGTGTAGGTGTAGCTGTACCGGTAGGTGCCGGAGACACCCGCCGTGTCGGCGTGGGCCGGGATGACGACCTCGCGCGCCGTCGGCCGGTAACCCACGTCGTAGGCCGTGATGCGGTTGACGTAGTCACCGGTGGCGTCGTGACGCACTGAGGAGGCCAGCTGGCCCAGCGCACCGTCCGGGTCATAGGTGAACTCCTTGGCCGGCGCGGCGGTCTCCGAGCCCTCCCGTACGGCGGTCACGCGGCCGATGTCGTCGTACGAGGTGTAGACCGTCTTCAGCTTGGAGTCGGTCAGGCTGGTCTGCCGGTCCAGCTCGTCGTAACCGAACCGGGTCTCGCCGGTGTCCGGGTCGGTGGAGGCGGCAAGGCGGCCTCGCGCGTCGTACGTGAACGTCCACAGGTTGCCGGCGTGGTCCTTGACCTGGGTGCGGTTGCCCCGGGCGTCATAGGAGTACCAGGTGCTGCGCCAGTCGCTGAGGTCGACATTGGTGTAGTGCTGGATGCGGGTGACACGCCCGAGAGCGTCCGTCGTGCTCTTGACCGCCGGGGCGCCGCCACCGGGCGGACGGCTGAGCGTCCAGTCGTCCCCGTAGGTGGTCGGGTTGGAATACACCGCCTGGCCCAGACGGACGGTGGTCGCCTTGACCGGACGTTCCAGGCCGTCGTAGACGGTGCGCGTCAGACTGGGCACGACGCTGTCGCTCTGCCGCTTGAACTGCGCCGCCTCGGGCTCTCCCTTGGCCAGGTAGGAGCCGGTCTGCTCACGGACGAGGCCGTGGTCGTCGTAGCGGGTGTCGGCGATGACGCGACCGGGGCCATGGGCCTCGTTCTGGGTCTGGACCGGCCGCATGAGGCCGTCGTAGATCGTGACCTGCCGGGCGTAGGTACCGTCGTCCTTGATGCTCTGGACGGTCACCGCGGTCGGCTTGGTCACGGTCGAGGTGGCGGTCGCCATCTGGTACCCGATCACCACGTCCGGGGTCTGGTTCCCCGAGGAACGCGCGGGCGACCAGCCCCTGACCAGGCGGCCGAGGCCGTCGTACTCGCTGCGGGTCACGCGACCGTTGGGATCCGTCACGGTGAGCGGGAGCCCGCGGCCGGGGTCCATCGTGGTGACGGTGGCGTGCCCCGCGGCGTTGATGGTCTTGATCGAGGTGACCGGGCCACCCGTGTCACCCGGGGTGTACTGGGTCTCCGTGGGCTTCTTGCGGGCGTCGGTCACCTTGCGGACCCGGCCCAGCGGGTCGTAGGTCGTGCCGGTGACCACCGAGTACGCGGTACCGGCACCGTTGGTCGTGGCGACACTGGTGGCCAGGCCCCGGACAGGGGTGTCGCCCCAGGCGCCGTCGTCGTAGCTGGTTCGCGTGGCGGTCAGGAGCTGGGTCGCCGGATCCGCGGAGTCGTAGTCCGCGCAGGAGGTGGCCGTCTTGCGGACCTGCTTGGTCAGACCGATGAGGTTGGCGGCCTCGTTGTTGACGTATGCGGCCTTGGCGCAGGAGTGGTCACTGAGTTTCTCCCCGGTGCCGTCGGGTTTGACGACCGCGGTCTCCACCTGGACGGGGAGCCCGTGGTCGGGCTCGACCGTCGTCTCGGTGCGGACGGCCTGCCAGCTGGAGTCGACCGTCTGTATGTCGTCCGTACGCCTGACGCCCGAGCGGTAGGCCGTCAGAGGGTCCAACCCCCCGCCGCGAGTGCGTGAGGCGGTCTCCTGCGACCACGGGAAGTTGACGGTGCGCCTGACGACGCGGCCGCCTCCGCCGTCGTAGGTGATGGTCTCCGCCACCATGCCGGCGTACTGGGTCCGGTCGTCGCCGACGAGCGTGACGGCACCGGTGGAATCCTTGACGGCACCGCCCGCGCCCCTGAAGTACCTGTTGACCGAGTACGACTGCGTCTGCGGGACACCCACGGTCGCGCTGTTCTTGGCGCCCTTGACCGTGGCCACCCGCTGGAAGCCCCGCCACACGCTGTAGGTGCGCAGGGACGGCTTGGAGAACTCGTCGTCGTCCATGCCCCAGGCGGCGTCGGAGTAGGTGTAGCGGGTGGTCACGCGGTCGGAGACCCCGGTCACCTTGTCGGTCTCGGTGACCGAGGCGACCACGTACTTGTTGAACCAGGCGAGCGCGGGCTTGTCCACGTCGCCGTCCGGGGACCAGCGCACCGGGTAGCAGGTTCCGCGGTTGCCCTCGGGAGCCACCGACGGCTCGGTTCTGCAGCCGCCCTGGTAGACGACCTCGATGTCGCCGCCGTGCTCGGTCGACACCGTGCCGATCCGCGGGCGGGTGAATCCGGGGCGGGGATCGTTCCTGGACCTGGGGACGAGGTTGGGGAGTTGCTGATCCTTCAGGTAGCTGCCGAGCGGGTCGTCCTGGGACACCACGTAGGGGCCGAAACTCACGCCTGCCGAGGTCAGCAGGGTGCCGGTGCCGTCGCCGGGGGCGAAGCCGCGGCGCGTGACGGAGTTGAGCCAGAGGCCGGGCGACGTGTTGTACCAGTCGCGCGGGAAGGAGTGGTGGAGCGTGTACTCGTCCACCTTGCCGAGCCCGGCGACTCCGGGGCGGGCGGCGTAGGTGGTCACGGTACCGAGGCGCATCCGGATCCAGAAGGACGGGAAGGCCGGGCACAGCTTGGAGTCGGACTTGCAGTTGAGATTGCCGGGGCTGTCCCACCACGGCCGGTAGGAGGCCGGGTTCTTGGTGTCGTCGAACTTGTCCGCCGCGCAGGATCCGTCGGTCTCCACGCAGCGCTGCACCGCGTCGAAGACGACCCTGGCGGACGGCGAGGTGAGGGCGCCGGCGCGCAGACCGTACTCGATGGTCTCCGGGTAGCCGCCACGGACGTACTTCTCGGGCGTCTTGAACTTCTTGTTCACCGCGTAGTAGTTCGTCGACTTGTGCCACGTGACGACCATGGCGTTGCCGTGGACGTCGACGACCTTGTCCAGGCCCCAGTGCCAGGCCTGCTGGAGCTTGCCACCGTTGTCGTCGGTGCAGCGTGAATCGGCGAAGGCGTCCTTGTGGCAGGGCTCGCCGGGGTGGTTGCCGAAGACGGGGACGGTGAAGACGGAGTCGGTGTCGGCATGGCCGCCGCCGACCTTGTTCAGACCGTAGTAGTACGTGGTCCCGTCGGTGGTGGTGACGACCCAGTACTCGCCGTCGTTGTCGCCGTTGTCACCGCCGGTCTTCCGCTCGACGCGGGTGCCGTCGTCCTGCTGCGGGCGGTAGACGTCCGTGCTGCCGACGCGGACGAGCTCGACCGTCCTGCCGCCCAGGGACATGACGGCGTTGTAGGAGACCCAGCACAGGTCCGAGGTCTTGTCCTTCTTGGCCGTGTTGTTGGGCGCCGTCGACGGATCGTCCTTGTCGAGGCGGTCGCGGTCGTCCTTGCACGTGCGGTAGCGGCGCTCGATGTGCCCCGGGTCGTAGTTCCAGCCCTCGCCGACCCACGAAGCCTGCGCGGAGGAGACGGCCGTCCTGCCGTCCACGGACTGTGAGTTGTACTCGAACGAGATGACCGGCTTCGGCCCCGCGGGGGCAGGTGGCACATCCAAGGGGTACGACCAGGAGAAGGCGCCGGAGGACCCACCCGCCGCCCACTTGCCGTCGGAGGCCAGCGGTGTCGCCTTGAACGAACCACCCGGGCCGCCGCCGGAGTCGACGGCGCCGATGACGGCCCTGTCCCCGGTGGCGGCGATCGGCCGGACGTAGGAGGCCTGGAGGATGCCGGAGGAGGAGTGGGCCTGCACGGAGGCGGAGGCGGGGGCTGTCGTGCCGTCCGCGGCGGTGTCCACCGTGGCCGTGACGGTCTTCGCGTCGGGGTCGTTGGCCGTCTCCAGCTCCGTGTACTGCCGGCACTCCTCCACCTCGGGGGTGGTCAGGTAGCACTCGGGGAACTGGACGAACTGCAGGCGGGAGGCCCAGTCGGCGCCGTACATGTTCTCGTACGTCTTGTAGCTGAGCTGGACGGAGACGGGCACCGACCCGGTGGTGGGCGCGGTCACGGTGACCACGGCGCCGTCGACGCCGTCGGAGGCGGGGGCGGTGCGGTCGGAGACGGCGACCTGCCAGGTGCCGGTCGGGGCCGGGGCGTCGGGGGCCTGGCCGAGCTTGACCGGCAGATCGCCCGCGGGCTCCAACCCGGCGGGGGTGGCCGTGGCTGCGCTCGTACCCACGCCCGTGCGTAGCGCCGTGGGCTGCTGGGGGGTTCCGCCGAAGGAGACCGGGGCACTCCCGGACGTGGCGGGCGTCGTGGTGCCGGCCGGGGCCTCGGTCTGGTCGGCCGGGGCCTCGACGGCGATGCTGTCCAGCGCCGCGTTCCGTGTCGTGCCGCCGACGAGCCGTTCCTCGGACAGCGGCAGCAGCGCCACGTCCTCGCGGGGCACCTCCGCGCTGCTCGGATCGGGCGGCGAGGCGTAGGCCTGTGTGGGCAACAACGCCAGCGACAGCGCGAACACCGTGCCCGAGAGCAGGGCGGAGCGGCGACGCCGACGGCGCGCGGACAGGAAGAAGGGCACGACGGAATTCCCCCCGGGTCAACCCGACAAACAAGGCGACGCCTGGACAGAGCACAGGTGAAGCCACGTCAAAGATCGTGCTGATTTTGTGCGTTGGCTGTGAGGAAAGCCAGGGCTATCCGTGAGCGTGTGGCAATGATCACGTCATGTACCGGTCAAGCGCCACCAAAGCAGGACCGTACGCCCCGTCGGGCCCCCTTCACCGGGCCCGGGGCCGCGACCCACGCGTGACGGCGGCCCCTCCTTCGGACATCATCTGGACCCGTTGTCCACGGGGGGAAGGGAAACTCGCCCATGACGAGCAAGTGGGGCCGCGTACCCGGCCGTCGGGCCGTCGCGGCGGCCGTCGTGACCGCCGTCGCGGCCTGCGGCCTGACGTACGCGGGACTGAGCGGCGCCGGGAACGAGCACGGCGACGCCGGTGCGCACCGGCCCGCTGCCGCGGCACCGCTGAGCGAGGCGGCCGCGGTGGGCCGGGCCGCGCGGACCGGGAAGCCGGTCGAGGCGACGGGGTTGCGCACCGCTTACGAGACCACCTGGGCGCTGCCCGACGGGACCATGCGCCGGCGCGTCCACGCGACCCCGGTCCGGGCCGAGGTGGACGGTCACTGGCGGCCCATCGACACCACGCTGGCCCGCACCCGCGACGGCTGGGCCCCCCGGGCGACGAACGTGCGGATGACGTTCTCGGCCGGGGCTCGCAAGCCCGGCAAGCGCTCGGACCGGGGCAGCGCCGGTGTCCGCCGGGTGCCGCTCCTGGCTCCCGCGGTCGGGCAGCCGCCCGCCGGGAACGCTCTGGTGACCCTGGACACCGGCGGCCACCAGATTGTCCTGACCTGGCCGGATGCCGTCCCCACCCCCATCATCGACGGCTCGCGGGCGCTGTATCCGGAGATCCTCCCCGGGGCCGACCTGGTGCTGACCGCGGAGGACGGGGGCTTCGGGCAGGTGCTCGTGGTGAAGAACCGGCAGGCCGCCGCCGACCCGCGGGTGGCGCAGCTGTCGTACGGCCTGTCCTCGCCGGACCTGAGCTTCGCGCTCGACCCGGTGACGGGCATCGTCAGCGCCGACGACCCCGCCGGTGAGGAGGTGGCGCTCTCCCCCACCCCGCTGATGTGGGACAGCGCGGGCACCCCGGCGCTCACCGACGGGCAGGCGGGCAGCACCGCCGCACCCACCGCGGCGGAGAGCCTCTCGTCCGACGGGACGGGGGCACCGGACGACACGGAGTCGCCGTCCGATGCCTCTCCCGAGCCGAGCGACAGCGTCGCCGACGACGACAACGGCGACACCTTCCACGAGGTGCTGCCGGACGCAACCGACGAGGCGGCGGATCCCTCGGCCACCGAGGGTGCGGGGCCGGACCCCACAGTCCCGCCCGAGGCCCTGCCGGAGCCGACGCACAGCGGTGGGGCGGCGACGCTGGACCTGCCGTCACTCTCCGGCCCGCAGCCCGATTCCCACGGCACGCTCGTCGGGACGGACCTGAACGGGACGACGTGGACGCTCACCCCGGACCAGGAGTTCCTCGCCGATCCGGACACCGTCTACCCGGTCTTCGTGGACCCGTCCGTCAGCAAGCACACCAACGACTGGACGACCGCGTACAGCCGGCACCCCAACGCGAACTTCTACAACGGCCGCAACTTCAACAAGGGCACCCACGAGGCCCGGGTCGGCTTCGAGTCCGACACCTGGGGCACCTCGCGTTCGTTCTTCAGCATCGACTGGAACCCGGACCTGAAGGGCGCCACCGTCATCAGCGCCAAGCTGAGGCTGCTGGAGACCTACGCGTGGTCGTGCAGCGCACGGACGATGAACGTGTACCTGACCGGTCCGATCAGCAACAAGACGACGTGGAAGAACGCGCCGTCGATGACCAGCGGCAACAAGCTGGGCAACAGGAGCTTCTCGCACGGCTACCGGTCCTCCTGCCCGGACGACTGGGAGGCCTTCGACGTCAAGCCCGCCGCCCAGAAGGCCGTCGCCGGCGGCTGGAGCACGCTCACCATCGGCCTGCGTGCGGGTGACGAGGGATCCGCCTACTCCTGGAAGAAGTTCCAGGCCGACGGCGACTTCTCCCCGTACGTCGAGCTCGTCTACAACCGCCCGCCGGCCGCGCCCTCACGCCTGGACCTCGACCCCGAGCTCTCCTGCGACACCACGTCCCCTTACATCAACGTCGGTGCCTCGTCGATCACCTTCTGGGCGAGCAGCAGCGACAAGGACGGCAACCTGGCGTCCGTCACCTTCGAGCTCTGGCCGACCGGCGGCTCCGGCAACCTGCTGGGCAGCAAGGCCAAGGTCTCGGCCGGCAGCCAGACCTCGTCGGCGCGGGTGCACACCGATCCCTTCTCGACCAGTGGCCTGAAGAACGGCACCACCTACTCCTGGCGGGCCAAGTCGCTGGACAAGCAGGGCACCACCTCGGCCTACACCCCCACCTCGACACCGTGCCGGTTCGTCTTCGACAGCGCCCGGCCCACCCCGCCCACCGTGACCTCGACGCAGTACCCGGACGCCGACGCGAGCGACGACGGCTTCAAGAATGGCGTCGAGGACTCTAAGTGGAGCACCGTCAAGTTCGGCACCGCGGGCGCCTTCACCTTCAAGGCGGCGCAGACCGACGTGGTGAAGTTCGAGTACGGCTTCAACTCGGCCTCGTACACCGGATCGGTCACGCGCACCAACGGGGCGCCGACATCGACGCTGACGACCTGGTCGGGCGCGAAGCCGCCGCTGGCCGGCCCCAATGTGCTGTACGTCCGGGCCGTCGACGGCGCCGGGAACGCGTCGGATCCGCGCAAGTACTTCTTCTACGTCACCCCGCGTGACGAGGCCGACAAGGCGGGCGACTTCACCGGCGACGGATTCCCCGACCTGATGGTCGTGGACGCCAACGGCAACCTGCGCCTGTACCCCAGCAAGGGCAACCCGGCCGACCTGACCAAGGGCACCGGCACGCTGGGCTACTCGATGTCCGGGGCCTACCGGGAGAACCCGGCCAAGGATCCCAACGGCGGTGACGACGGCGTCCCGCTCTACATCGCCCCGCCCTCGGGCTACTGGAAGAACACGCAGATCACCCACCTCGGGGACGTCTACGGAGGCGACGGACTGCAGGACCTGGTCGCGATCAAGGACGGCAAGCTGTGGGTCTACCCCGGCGACGGCTACGGCGCGGTGAACATCGACAAGCGTCGGGAGATCCTGCTGCCCTCGAACGCACCGGCTCCGAACACCATCACCCAGATTGTCTCCGCCGGGGACGCCACGGGGGACGGCAAGCCCGACTTCTTCCTCACCGTCGGTGACGCGATCTGGGCCTTCGTCGGCTACAACGGCGCCACCGTGGACCAGGCCGTCCGGCTCTCCAGCTCGCCGTGGACGGAACGCGACATCGTCACCGTGCAGGACGTCACCGGCGACGGGGTGACCGACCTGGTCTACCGGACGGACGTCAGTGCCCGGCTCCTGCTGCGCACCGGCATCAAGGACCCGGCGACGGGCGGGGTGAAGCTCGACTCGCTGGCCGCGGCGGTGAACTCGGAAGGCGGCGTCGACACCGAGTACGGGGCGTCCGGCTGGAGCAGTTCCAGCATCCGGGTCTTCTACGGGACCCCGGACGCGAACGGCGACGCCATCCCGGACATCTGGACGCTCCGGGTCGACGGAACGGTGCGCTTCTACGCGGGCAGCAGGACCGCGCTCAGCGGCGCCGGCACCGTCGTCATCACTAACACCGACGGGGTGGGCTGGAAGACCAAGATGACCATGGGCTGACCCGTCGGCCGGCCCACGGCCTCCCCGGCCCTCTGACCCGTTTCCGCACCGGTCAGAGGGCCACGATGTTCCCCGGGGCCATGCGCGGGGCGCGACGTGGGGGGCGGCGGCCGGTGAGGAGGATGATGCGGGCGGCGCGGTGGCGCTGGCCGGCGTAGGGCTCGAGGAGTTCGAGCATGGTCGCGTCGTCGCAGCGGTGGGCGCCGGTGAGGGCGTAGCCGACGGTGTGCGGCAGGTGGAGGTCGCCGACCGTGATCGCGTCGGGGTCGCCGTTGCTGCGCTGCAGGGTCTCGGCCGCGGTCCAGGGGCCGATACCGGGAACGGCCTGGAGGCGGGCGAGGGCGTCGGCGGGGGCGAGGGTGGTGGCCTGCTCCATGCGGGCGGCGGCGCGGGCGGCCCGGACCGCGGCGGCGGAGCGCTTGCCGTCGACGTTGGCGCGGTGCCACTCCCAGGAGGGGATCATGGCCCAGCCGCGGGCGTCGGGCATCACGCGCATGCGCAGTTCCTCGCCGGGGCCGGGGGCGGGCTCGCCGAAGCGCCACAGCAGGACCCGCCAAGAGCGGTAGGCCTCGTCGGAGGTGACCTTCTGCTCGAGGATCGCGGGGATGAGGGACTCCAGCACCAGGCCCGTACGGGTCAGCCGCAGCCCGGGGTTGCGCCGGTGGGCCTCGTGGACGACGCGGTGGCGGGCGGTGAAGGCGGCGGGGTCGTCGGCGTCGCCGAGCAGGCCGGGGAGGCGGTCCAGGAGCCAGTCGGCGCCGGGGCCCCACGCCTCGGCCTCGACCTCGCCGCCGGAGGGGCGGGCGATGCGCAGGGTGCCGGGGCCCTCGGGGGTGCGCGAGGCCCGGTAGACCGCGCGGTCGGCGCCGACGCGGAACGCAGGGTCGCCGGGGCCGCGGCGCAGGGGGCCGAGCGTGAGGCCGAGGTCCAGAGGGCCGCGGGGGGTCCAGCGGCGGGTGCGGCCGGGCGTGCGGGGGCCGGGGACGCGGCCGGTCGCGGCGCGGAGGAGTCGGCTCTGCTCGGGGTGCACCCTCTGAGGGTACGGCGTGGGCCCTGCGGCTTCCGGGTTTCCGGCCGGTGGGCGGGGTGCGCCCGCCGGCCGGGGTCCTGGGCGGTCACCGGCCTGCAGCCGGTCGCCTACTGGTCGGACGAGAAGCGGACCGCGCCATCCGGGATGACCGCGCCGCACCAGATGCGCACCCCGTGCCGCAGTTCGTTGTCGGCACCGATGTGCGCGGAGTCGCCGATGACGGAGCCGTGGACGACGGTGCGCTCGCCGATGACCGCCCCCGCGCCGATGAGGGAGTCGACGACGGTCGCTCCGGGGTGGACGACGGCGCCCGCCAGGACCAGGCTGCCCTCGACGACCGCCCCGGAGCCGATGACGGCGCCCGCGGACACGGCGGTGCCGCCGGTGAGCTTGGCGTCGTCGGCGACCCGGGCGCCCTCCAGGACGAGGCGTTCCCCGCAGCGGCCGGGGACGGCCGGGGAGGGCGCGTGGCCGAGGACGAGGTCGGCGGAGCCGCGGACGAAGGCGTGCGGGGTGCCGAGGTCGAGCCAGTAGGTGGAGTCGACCATGCCCTGCAGGTGGGCACCGTCGGCCAGCAGGCCGGGGAAGGTCTCGCGCTCGACGGAGACCGCGCGGCCGGTGGGGATGGAGTCGATGACGGAGCGCTGGAAGACGTAGGCACCGGCGTTGATCTGGTCGGTGACGATCTCCTCGGGCGTCTCCGGCTTCTCCAGGAACGCGGTGACGCGGCCGGTGGTGTCGGTCGGCACGAGCCCGAAGGCGCGCGGGTCCTCGACCCGGGTCAGGTGGAGGGAGACGTCGGCGCCTGAGTCGCGGTGGGTGGCGACCAGGCCGGCGATGTCGAGGCCGGTGAGGATGTCCCCGTTGAAGACGAGGACCGGGTCGCCGGGGGCGCAGTCCAGGCGGTCGGCGACGTTGCGGATGGCCCCGCCGGTGCCGAGCGGCTCGTCCTCGGTGACGTACTCCAGGCGCAGCCCGAGGGCGGACCCGTCGCCGAAGTGCGGCTCGAAGACCTCGGCGAGGTAGGAGGTCGCCAGGACGATGTGCTCGACACCCGCCGCGCGCGCCCGGGCCAGTTGGTGGGTGAGGAACGGGACGCCGGCCGCGGGGACCATGGGCTTGGGCGTGTGCACCGTCAGGGGGCGCAGTCTGGTGCCCTTGCCGCCGACCAAGAGGATCGCTTCAGTCACCTGTGTTTGTCTCCGCTTCCTGGCGGGCCGAACGCATGAGCGGCCAATCCTATGCAGGGTGCGATCAGCGGCCCTGGAGCCCCGCCGCGGTGCGGCGGATGATGCCGAGATCGTCGTACAACTCCGTTCCTGGGCATTGCGTGGCGAATCCGTCCCGGTGGCCCGAGATGACGTTCATGCGGACCCGCGTACCCTTCGGGTACTTGTTGCTCCCTCCGGACACCAGGTATGTCATGCCCTCCGGATCACGGCCGTAAATTCCGAGTTTCCACGCGGCGAGCCGGGCGACGGCCGACAGGGCCTCACGGGTGGGCTGCTCCTCGGAGTAGTCGCCGAGCACGGCGATGCCCATGGTGTGCTCGTTGAAACCGAGGGTGTGCGCGCCGAAGACGGCCTTGGAGACGCCGCCGCTGCGGCCCTCGTAGATGTCTCCGCACTTGTCGACGAGGAAGTTGTAGCCGATGTCGCGCCAGCCGCTGCTCTTGACGTGGTAGCGGTAGATACCGCGGATGACCGAGGGGGAGTCGGAGCACTCGTAGTCGTTGCCGGTGGCGGTGTGGTGGACGAAGATCGCGCTGACGTCGTCGGTGAACTCCGACTCCTCGCTGCGCAGTTGCTCGTCGGCGCCCCAGCCGAACCGGGTGACGATGCGGGGGCGCGCGCCGGTGAAGCGATGCCCGGTGAGGGCCTCGGTCTGGGACCGGGTGAGCGCGGGGACGAAGGGGGACTCGACCGGGGTGCCCGAGGTGTCGCTCGGGTCCGCGGCGGTGTCGGTGGTGGTGCCGTCCTGCGGGCGGCGGCCGCCGAGCGGGTCGCCCCCCTCGCTGGGCCCGACGCCTTCGAGCGGGTCGCCGGCCTCGCTGGGGCCGACGCCGTCGAAGGGGTCGCCGCCGTTGTAGGGGCCGCCCGTGGTGCCACCGCCGTCCGGGCCACCGCCGTCCGGGCCGCCGACCCCCGGACCGGCGGGCCCGGGGTCCAGCGCGGCGTCGGGGTCGAGGTAGCTGCCGCCCAGGTCGTCGCCTGGGCCGTCGCCGGACCCGTCACCCGGTTCGTCCCCGGGGTCGACCATCTCCAGTCGCAGTCCCCTGGGCAGGCCGGGCCGCACTCCGCGCCTGCCGGTGGGGGCCTCGGGCACGACCCGCACCTCGACCCCGTCGGAACGGCCGACCCACAGCGGGGCGGTCGCGCCGCGCACCGGTGAGGCCGAGCCTTCGGGCGAGCCGGCGTCGGGGGCGTCGTCGTTGTGCGCCTCGACGGTGCGCCAGCCGGACCAGATGCCGGTGCCGGTGGCGCGGGTCCGGACCTGGACGGTGCCCCGCAGGTCGGTGCCGACGTCGTCCCAGGTGATGCCGATCAGGGAGAACGGTCGCACGGCACGGGCGGGCAGCCCCTGGGCGAGCGGGGTGCCGATGGCGCGGCCGGAGGTGGCGAGCGGGGCCAGCGGCAGAGTGTGGGTGTCGCCGGGGGGCGTGTCGGGGGCGGCCGCCCGCACCGGCGCGTGGATGGTGGCGGTGGCACCGGAGGGGAAGGCGAGCGGCAGGGCGAGGGCAGCCATGCACGCCGCGGAGATCGACGTCGCAAGAAGTGCACGCATGGGAAGAACAGTTACATAACGCCCCAGAACGCGCAGCCGGGATCTGACGGGCCGTCCTGTTCTGCCGGCCCATCAGAGGCACCCGGGACGGTCCCGCCTGACGTAGCCTGGGCCGCGTGACATCGACTGCCCGTACACCCGCCGACCTGCTGCGTTCCGCGCTCGCGGCGGACCCCGCCCGGCCCCTGGTCACCTTCTACGACGACGCCACCGGCGAACGCGTCGAACTGTCGGTGGCCACCTTCGGCAACTGGGTGGCCAAGACCGCCAACCTCATCCAGGACGAACTGGGCGCCCAGCCGGGTGACCGTGCGGCACTGCTGCTGCCGGCGCACTGGCAGACCGCGGTATGGGTGCTCGCCTGCTTCTCCACCGGCGTGGTCGTGGTGCCGGGCGGCGACCCGGGCGAGGCCGACCTCGTGGTCTCCGGCCCGGACGCCCTGGAGGAGGCCCGCGCCTGCTCCGGCGAGCGGGTCGCGCTGGCGCTGCGCCCGCTGGGCGGCCGCTTCCCGCAGCCGCCGGAGGGCTTCCTCGACTACGCGGTCGAGGTCCCCTCCCAGGGCGACCGCTTCGTCCCGTACGCGCCGGTGGACGCTGAGGCGCCCGCGCTGGAGCTGCCGGGCGGGGAGGAGCTCACCGGCGCGCAGGTGGTCGAACGGGCCCGCGCGTCCGCCGCGGCCCTGGGACTGACGGCCGGGGCGCGGCTGCTCTCGGGCCGGCCGTACGACGACTGGGACGGTCTGGCCGCCGGGCTGCTGGCACCGCTGGCGGCGGGCGCCTCCGTCGTGCTCTGCCGCAACCTGGACCGGCTTCCCCCCGCCGACCTGGACAAACGCCGGGAGAGCGAGCGGGTGACCCACACGGCCTGAGCTCACACCGGCCCACCGTCCCTGAAGCCCTCGGACGGAACTGAACAACTCCGCACAACCGAGGACGGGTTTGGACGGTCTCTATAGGTGACCTGATCATCAGCAGCACCTGTAAGGACGGGCCCGGACGTGACCACGCCAGCCGATTCGCCGGAAGCCGAGGACGCCCCTCCCGCCGACCCCCCTCCCGCCGACACCGCGCCGAGGAAGCGCCGCCGCACCTGGCTGCGCGTCCTCGCCGTCGTCGTCTCCCTGGTGCTGCTGGCAGGGGCCGGGGTCTCCTGGTACCTGTACAAGCAGCTCGACGGGAACATCCACACGGACACGGACACCGCCCACGAGCTGATGCGGGTCCAGTCCGAGCGGCCCAAGGTGCTGCCCGAGGCGACCACCGCCGAGAACATCCTGCTCCTGGGTTCGGACAACCGTGGCGACGGGAACGGCAAGTACGGCCAGGACACCGGCACCCAGCGGTCGGACACCGCGATACTGCTGCACCTGGCCGCGGACCGGAAGAGCGCGACGGCGGTCAGCCTCCCGCGCGACCTCATGGTCCACATCCCCTCCTGCCGGCGGTCCGACGGCAGCATGACCAATCCCCAGTTCGCCCAGTTCAACTGGGCGTTCGAGTTCGGCGGCGCCGCCTGCACGATCCGTACGGTGGAGAAGCTCACCGGGATCCGCGTCGACCACCACCTCGTGGTGGACTTCAACGGCTTCAAGAAGATGGTCGACGCGGTCGACGGCGTCGAGGTCTGCGTGCCGCACGCCGTGCACGACGAGGACGCGCACCTGGACCTGGAGGCCGGCCGCCAGGAGCTGCACGGCGAGCAGGCACTCGGCTACGTCCGGGCTCGCAAGGGCATCGGCGACGGCAGCGACACCCAGCGCATGGACCGCCAGCAGCAGTTCCTCGCCTCCCTGGTGCAGAAGGTCGACTCCACGGGCGTGTTGCTCAACCCCGCCAAGCTCTACCCGCTGCTGGACGCCGCGACCTCCTCGCTCACCGCGGACGAGGGTCTCGACTCGCTGGCCGAGCTGTACGAGCTGGCCCAGAGCCTGCGCAAGACGCCGACGGACCAGGTGCGTTTCCTGACCGTGCCGCGGCGTCCGTACACGGCGGACCCCAACCGTGACGAACTGGTGCAACCCGCCGCGGACGAACTGTTCACGACCCTGCGCGAGGACGGGCAGGTGACCGTCGAGGGCGACGAGGGCACCGGCTCCGCCCGCCCGACGGCCGGCGGAACCTCCACCGCCTCTCCCGCAACTCCCACACCGTCGGGGTCGGCGAGCGCCTCCCCCTCGTACCACGGCACCACCGCCGACCGCGACGTGTGCGGCGGCAGTGGGGATTGAACAGTTTGTCCAGGTGTAGGAGAGCGGAATTTGTCAGCGACGGGCGTACACGCTGAACTGTGGGGTTAGTGTGAGCGATCCGGCCTGTTGCAGCGGCCGAGACGGAGGACTCGATCGACCGTGGACACGCAAGGCCGTAGGCAGCACGTCGACCCGGCGGATCAGTGGGTTTTCGATCCCGAGACGGGCAGCTACCAGTTGCGGCTGGACCCCCCGCAGCAGCAGGAACCCGGCGTCCCCGCGCAGGGGACGGGCCGGCGGACACCGCGCGTCCAGCCGCAGGGCGGGAGCCGCGCGCGGCAGGGCCGTTCCGGCGCCGAGGGCGAGGGCCGCGCCACGACGGACGGCCGCGCGGCGGGCACCGGCAGGGCGGCGGGCGGCAACCGGGCAGGCGGCACCAGGGGCGAGGCCGGCGGCCGGGCGGCCGCGCGCAACAGCCGGCGCCGGCCCAAGTCCCGGAAGTCCACCAAGAAGCGGGCCCTGATCTGGACCGCCGGAACGCTCGGGGTCGTGGTCATCGCGGCGTGCGTGGGCGTCTACGCGCTGTACCAGCAGCTCAACGGCAACATCCACACGATCGACCCGGGCATCGGCTCCAAGAACGCCACCTCCACCGGACCGGTCAACATCCTGGTCATCGGCACCGACAGCCGGCAGGGCCTGAAGGGCAAGTACGGCGACGCGGCCAACGTCGGCCACGCCGACACCACGATCCTCTTCCACGTCTCCAAGGACCGCTCCAACGCGACGGCGCTGAGCATCCCCCGGGACATCATCACCGACATCCCGGACTGCCCGACGAAGCAGTCCGACGGCTCCACGAAGATCATCCCGGGTGAGAGCGACGTCCGCTTCAACACCAGCCTGGGCCAGTACGGCCGCGACCCGGGCTGCACGATGCGCACCGTCAAGGCGTTGACGGGCATCACCCCGGACCACTTCATGATGGCCAACTTCGACGCGGTGAAGGACCTGTCGACGGCGGTCGGGGGCGTCGAGGTGTGCCTGGCCAAGGACATCGACGACCCGGACTCGCACCTGAAGCTGGACAAGGGCCGGCACGTCGTCGCGGGCGAGCAGGCGCTGGCCTTCGTCCGCACCCGGCACAGCGTCGGCTTCGGCGGCGACCTCAGCCGCATCCAGCTGCAGCAGCAGTTCCTCAGCTCGATGATGCGCACGATGAAGTCGGGCGACACGCTGACCAGTCCGACGAAGCTGCTCAAGCTGGCGAACACGGCGACGAAGGCGCTCACCGTCGACACCGGCATCGGCAGCGTGCCCAAGCTCAGCCAACTCGCCAAGGACCTGAGCCGGGTCGACACCAAGAACATCACCTTCGCGACCGTGCCGGTGATAGACAACCCGGCCGAGAAGGTGCACGCCACCGTGGTGCTGGACGAGACCAAGGCGCCGCAGCTGTTCACCATGGTGCGCAACGACGTCTCGCTCACCGAGGTGAAGAAGAAGCAGAAGGCGTCCGATGCGGCCAAGCTGAAGGGCCCCAAGGCCGACGCGATCAACGTGCGGGTCGAGGTGCTGAACGGCAGCGGGGTCTTCGGCGCCGCCCAGGACACCGTCAACTGGCTACAGAACGACGAGGGCGTCAGCCGCTCCACCAACGGCGGCAACGCGCCCACCGAACTGCAGAAGACGACGCTGGAGTACGCCCCCAACCAGGCCGACCAGGCGCGCCGGCTGGCCGACATGATGGGGCTGCCGGCCTCCGCGCTCAAGCAGGGCACCGAGGACGCCGCCCCGCGCGCCAACATGACGCTCACCCTCGGCAAGGACTTCACCCGGGCGGGCACGCCGATCGCCCCGCCGACGAAGGCACCCGAGGGCATCCAGAAGGTCGAGGCGGACGACAAGAGCGTGTGCGCAAAGTAGCCGCCCGGCACGGGCACCAGGGTCGACAGGGGTATCAGGGGTGGGAACCGGACGATGACGGACAGTCGTGTGCGCGATCTCGGCTGGGACGACAGCCTCTACGACGACCACCCGCGGGACGGGGCCGCGCAGCGGGGCACGGACGCGGCGCGCGCCGCGCACACGGACCCTGGGCGCGGCGGCGGACAGCCGGGCGCACGGCCGCCGCAGCGCCGCAGACGCCGGGTCGTCCGGTGGATCGCGGTCACCCTCGCGGTGCTCATACTCGGGACGGCGGGGGCCGGTTACGCGTACTACGAGCACCTCAGCCACAACCTCCGCAAGGGGAAGCGGAACAGCGGCGACAGCGACGTGGCCAAGGCGCCGACGAACGCGCTGAACATCCTGCTGCTGGGCGCCGACGGCCGTAACTCCGCGGAGAACCTCAAGCTCGGCGGCGCCAGGTACACCAAGGGCGAACCGCCCCGCGCGGACGTGATCATGCTGCTGCACGTCTCCGCCGACCGCAGCAACATGTCCGTGGTGAGCATCCCGCGCGACACCCGGGTGCCGATCCCGAAGTGCACCGACCCGCAGACGGGCAAGAAGTTCGCCGCCACCACGCACGCGATCATCAACGAGAGCCTGGCGCGCGGCGGCCCCGGCTGCACGCTCGCCACCGTGCAGAACCTCACCAAGGTCTACATCGACCACTGGATGATGATCGACTTCGCGGGTGTGGTGAAGATGGCCGACGCAGTCGGCGGCGTCGAGGTCTGCGTGGAGCAACCGGTGTGGGACCACCCGACCCCGCAGCAGCCGGGCGGCTCCGGGCTGAAGCTCAAGGCGGGCACGCAGAAGATCACCGGCAAGAAGGCCCTGCAGTGGCTGCGCACCCGGCACGCCTTCGAGAGCGACCTCGGGCGCGCCAAGGCGCAGCACATGTACATGAACTCGATGGTGCGGGAGCTGCGCTCGCAGAACGTCTTCACCGACGGCGGGCGGCTGCGGGGCCTCGCCGAGGCCGCCACCAACGCGCTGCAGGTGTCGGAGGAGATCGGCACCCCGAAGAAGCTCTTCGACCTCGGCATGCAGCTCAAGAGCGTCCCGTCGAACCGGATCACGATGCTGACCATGCCGCCGGTCACGGACACCGAGAACGACCAGCACTACATGCCGGACCCGGTGGCCGCCCCCAAGGTGTGGTCGCGGCTCGTCCACGACCTCCCCTTCGACGACAAGGGGAAGAAGAAGGCGAAGAAGGAGCCCACCGGCCCGGCGGCGCGGCCCGCCGCGGACATCCCGGTCTCGGTCGTCAACGGCACCGCGGGCGACGCCACGGGCACTCCCGTGAACGGCAGGGCGCGCGCCCTGGCGACGGCGTTGGGTCAAGGCGGGTTCGGGAAGGCGGCTGCGGCCACCGCACCGCAGCCGTCGGCGGCCACCGTGATCGAGTACCCGGCCGCCGAGGGCGCGCAGGGCCGCTCGGACGCGCTCGCCGTGGCGAAGGTGTTCAAGCTCCCCGCCAGTGTTGTGAAGGAATCCTCACATGTCGCCTCCGTCACACTCGTCGTGGGCGCGGACTGGCGGGACGGGACGGTCTTCCAGGGTGCCGCCGACGACGACGGATCGCTGCCCACGAGCGCCGGGGCACTGAACGGAGCGAATGATTCGGCCTGCATGGACGTGTACAGGCCATATCGCTGGGATCCCGGTTTGGGGTAATGCGCACGATCGTTTTACACAGGCGATAAGAAGCGAGTGCCTTGACCCCGTCGCGGTTTATGTATCGTGACCTCCAACCATCCGCGAGCAGGGCTGTTCCGGTTCCACAGGACCTTGACAGTCGCACAGCTGAGAATCACCCACGATCCGCGCGCTGCGGCGCAACCGGTGACCGTAGTGACCAGCGCGTCATGGGAGGGCACACATGCGCCACGGCAGCATCCCCGGAGGGCGGAACGCCCCCTACGATCCTCACGAACCCGGATGGGACGACTCTCCGTACGGGAACGGTCACGGGCAGCCGTACGTCCCGCAGCAGCCCACCCCGCACCCGACGGTCCCGCAGCAGCCCCAGCGCGGCGGCTACCGCCCGCAGGAGCCGCAGCGCGGCGGGTACCCGCCCCAGGAGCCGTACGCGCCCTACCAGCCGGCGGGCTACGACACCGGGGGCTACGACACCGGGGGCTACGGCGACGACGGCCACCGGGCCGGCCACGGCGCCTACGAGGACGACGGGGGCGACGGGGCGTCCACCGGCACCCTGACCGCGACGCAGGGCGACGGGGCGGACGACGACGGCCACGACGGCGGCGGCCGCCGCGGCAACCGCCGCCGCAAGAAGGGCAAGAGGCGCGCCCTGCGCTGGGTGGCGATCGTCACGTCGGTGGCGATACTCGGCTCGGCCGGCGCCGCCTACGCGTACTACCAGCACCTCAACGCGAACATCAAGAAGGACGCGCTGAACCTCGGCGACAGCCAGGCCGCCAAGAGCAAGGCCAACGCCGCCGGCCAGACCCCGCTGAACATCCTGCTGCTGGGCTCCGACAGCCGTGCGTCCAAGGCGAACCAGAAGCTCGGCGGCGCCAGGGCCGACGCCGACCGCAAGCCGCTCGCCGACGTCCAGATGCTGCTGCACGTCTCCGCGGACCGCAGCAACATGACCGTGGTCAGCATTCCGCGCGACACCCGGGTCACCATCCCCAAGTGCACCGACCCGGACGACGGGCGGGTCTACCCCGAGACCACGTCGGAGACGATCAACACGAGCCTCCAGCACGGCGGCCCCGGCTGCACCGTGGCCACCTGGGAGAAGCTCACCGACATATCCATCGACCACTTCATGATGATCGACTTCGCCGGCGTGGTGTCCATGGCCGACGCGGTCGGCGGCGTCCCGGTCTGCGTCAAGGGGAACGTCTGGGACCGCAAGTCCGGGCTCAAGCTCACCAAGGGCGACCACGTCATCAAGGGCAAGCAGGCCCTCCAGTGGCTCCGCACCCGGCACGGCTTCGAGGACGGCAGCGACATCGGCCGCACCCACGCCCAGCACATGTACATGAACGCGATGGTGCGCCAGCTGAAGTCCAGCGCGAAGCTCAACGACCCGGGCAAGCTGACGGGCCTGGCGGAGGCCGCCACCAAGGCGCTGACCGTCGACACCGGCCTCGGCACGGTCAAGAAGCTCTACGACCTGGGCAACGACCTCAAGGGCGTTCCCACCGACCGCATCACCATGACGACGATGCCCTGGGGCGCCGACCCGCAGAACCCGACCGCGCACGTCGTGCCGACCTCCGCGGCGACCAAGCTCTTCACGCTGCTCCGCAACGACCAGGCCGTGGACGGCAAGGCCTCGAAGAAGAAAAAGAAGACCGGCACGGCCACGGCCACCGCGAAGGCCTCGCCCAAGGGCGAGATCGCGGTGACGGTCCAGAACGGCACCGGCAGCACCTCGGTGCCCGCCACCCCCGGCCGGGCGAGCACGGTCACGGAGAAGCTGAAGACCCTGGGCTTCACCCAGGCCGAGTCCGACTCCACGCCGCAGTCGCAGTCCGGCAGCACGATCACCTACGCGAGCGACGACGACCAGGCCGACGCCCTGGCCGTGGCGAAGGCGCTGAAGCTGCCCACCGGCGCGGTGAAGAAGTCCTCGTCCGCCGAGGGCATCACGCTGGTGATCGGCGCCGACTGGACCGCCGGGTCGACCTACCCCGCGGCCAGCAGCTCCGACACCAAGGAAGTGCTGGACAGCGCGAGCGCGCTCAACGCTTCCGACGACTCGGCGTGCATGAAGGTGAACTCCTACTACAGCTGGTAGGGGTCCACCCGCCGCATCACGCGTCGGCCGCCGCCCGGACCGCCGGGCGGCGGCTGGCGATGACCCGCCGGGCGAGCGAGCGCGGGCTGGTCAGGAAGCCGTAGCCCCACGCCATGTGCATCGTGGCGAGCGCCACCGGGATCTGCAGCCGCGCGCGGGCGGACAGGCCCTTGCCGGCCGGGAGCGAGCCCAGTGCGATGGCCGCGAGGTAGCCGCCGGGGACGACGAAGCCGAGCGGGGTGACCGCTGCGCCGACCACCACACCCGCCGCGATGGCCACGACGGCGGCCGGGGCGGCCAGGTAGCGCAGGTTGACCGAGCCCTGGTGGTAACGGGTGACCACGCGGCGCCAGCGTCCGTAGTCCTTGTACTGCTTGGCCAGCGCGCGCACGCTGGGCCGCGGACGGTACGAGACGCGCAGCTCGGGCGAGAACCAGATCAGGCCGCCGGCCTCGCGGATGCGGTAGTTCAGCTCCCAGTCCTGGGCGCGGATGAACTCCTCGTTGTAGCCGCCCTGCTGCTCCAGCACCTCACGGCGGAAGACCCCGAGGTAGACGGTGTCGGCGGGGGCGGCGGCGCCGCCGGTGTGGAAGGCCGCGTTGCCGACGCCGATCTTCGAGGTCATGGCGGCGGCGACGGCGCGCTCCCAGTCGTTCTCGCCCTCGGCGTGCATGATGCCGCCGACGTTGGCGGCGCCGGTCTCCTCCAGCAGCCGCACCGCGGTGTCGATGTAGTCGGGCGAGAGCATGCCGTGGCCGTCGACCCGCACCACGACGGGGTGCCGGGAGGCCTTGATGGCGGCGTTCAGGGCGGCGGGGGTGCGGCCGGTGGGATTGGGCACCGTGTGGACGCGGGGATCCTCCCGCACCAGCTCCGCCGCGATCTCGTCCGTGCGGTCGGTGGAGGGGCCGAGGGCGATGACGACCTCGAGCTCGCCCGCGTAGTCCTGTTCGAGGATGTGGCGGACGGAGTTGCGCAGGTGCCGCTCCTCGTCGAGCACCGGCATGATCACGGAGACGGCGGGCAGCACGTGGGGGGTCGCAGCGTTCACAGCCGGACACGTTACCGCGAACGGATGATACGAACACGTGCAGGCGGGCGGGGCTCATCCCGTACGACGGTATGACTCCTTAGCGTGACTCCATGACCGTCGCTCGTCGCCGTCAGCAGCCCATCGCAGCCGCCCGCCGGGCCCGGAAGCGGTCGCCCGTGCGCCGCGGGATGCGCGTCCTCGGCGCCGTCTCGCTGGGCATCCTGACCTCCAGCGGGATCGGGCACGCCGTCCTGGGGCACATGGACGACCGCCTGGCGCGGGTGGACGCCTTCGCCGGGATGAAGAACCGGCCCAACCCCACCAAGGGCACCAACTTCCTGCTGGTCGGCACCGACGTGCGCCGCGGGCTGACCGCGGCGCAGCGCACCGCGCTGCGCCTGGGCGGGGAGCCCTGCGACTGCACCGACACGATGATGCTGGCGCACCTGTCGCGGGACGGCAGGCGGGTCAGCGTGGTCGCCCTGCCGCGGGACTCGTACGCGGAGCTGCCCCGCCCCGGCAAGCTGAAGTGGGCCTGGGGGGTGGGCGGCCCCTCGCTCGCCGTCAGCACGGTCGAGAAGATGACCGGGATCAAGGTCGACCACTACGCCGAGTTCGACTTCGGCTCCTTCATGAAGACCGTCGACAAGATCGGCGGCGTCGACTTGTGCTTCGCCCAGCCGCTGCGGGACCCCCTGACCGGCCTCGACCTGCCCGCCGGCACGGTCCGCGCGGACGGCGGCACGGCGCTGCGGTACGTGCGCTCCGGTCACTACCCCGGGAGCCCCGACCTCCCGCGGATGCAGAACCAGCAACGGTTCCTGGCCGCCCTGGTCCGCCGGGTCACCGACATCGGGCTGCTGCAGAACCCCGTCAAGCTCGACCAGGTGGCCAGGGCCGCGCTGGGCTCGGTGCGCGCGGACCGGCAGACCAAGCCGGACGACCTGATCGCGCTCGCCACGGGGCTGCGGGGCGGCTTCGGGGCGAGCTCGGTGGAGTTCGCGTCGGTGCCGGTGGACGCCACGCCGTTCCGGGTGCAGGGCGTGGGCACGACCCTGCGCTGGGACGTGAAGGGCGCCGGGCGGATCTTCGACGCGCTGCGCGAGGACCGCCCGCTGACCGGCCCGGACGGCGGCCCCCTGGCCACGCCCAGCCCCTCGGCGCCCGAGCCGGAACAGGTCGACGTGCCGCCCAAGTCGATCCGCGTCCAGGTCAACAACGGGACGACGGTCAACGGACTGGGGGCGCGCGTGGACAAGGAACTGCGCCGCCTGGGCTTCCGCACCACCGGTACGCCCGGCAACACCGTCCGGCACGACGCGGAGTACACGGTCATCCACTACGACCCGGGCTGGGACCGCTCCGCCAAGGCCCTGGGGACGGCCCTGCCGTACGCCGAGCTGCGGGCGGTCTCCGGGCTGGGGTCGACGCTGCGGATCACCGTGGGCGCGGACTACGACGGCGTGACCCCGGTGCGGGCCGGTGAGCCGGACCCGCCCGCGGCGCCGCCGGTGGAGCTCCCGCCCGCGCGCGGCGACCGCGTCGCGTGCGGCTGAGGGCCGGGCGCCGGGCGCCGTCAGTCCTCGAAGCCCTCGGCGGCGCGCTTCTCGCGCAGCTCCATGATCGCCCGGCGGCGGGCCAGCCGGTGCGTGCGGCGGATCTGCGCCTCCTGCAGCCGGCGCCGGTCCCGGTCGGTCTCGGGCTCGATCTGGGGCACCGGACGCGGCGCGCCCTCGGCGTCCACGGCCACGAAGACCAGGTAGGCGCTGGCGACCTGGGTCGCCGGGCCGGACTCGTTCCAGCGTTCGGCCAGCACGCGCACGCCGACCTCCATGGAGCTCCGCCCGGTCCAGTTGACCTGGGCCTGCACCTTGAGCAGGTCGCCGACCCGCACCGGTTCCAGGAAGGCCATCTCGTCCATGGCGCCGGTCACCGCGGGCCCCTCGGAGTGCCGTCCGGCGACGGCGCCCGCCGCGTCGTCCACGAGCTTCATGACCACGCCGCCGTGCACGGTGCCCAGCAGGTTCGTGTCGTGGTGGGTCATGATGTGCGCCAGCGTGATCCGCGAGGCGGACGTGGGCTTGAACGGGACAGGGTGCGGGGGTGGCTCCTCGAACATGGCTCCACCCTAAGCACTGCCGTGCCGTGCTCCCGCCGGGCACACCTTGCCCGGCGGCGGGGCCGGGCGGATGCTGAGAAAGGGGCCGACGTCCCTAAGTCCAAGAGGTGATCCGCCATGGAGAAGACGTGGACGATCAAGCTGTCGCTGGAGGAGGACGGCAGCCGCACCGCCTGCACCGCCTCGCTCTCCGGGGACGGCGCCCCGGGCGTGGTGGGCCACGGCTATTCGCGGCGCAATCCGAACGACGAGCCGGACATGCGCATAGGGGAGGACGTGGCCGCCTCCCGGGCCTGCTCCAACCTGGCGCACGAACTGCTGGAACAGGCCGCCGGAATGATCGAGACCCACACCAACGCCCCGACGCACCTCACCGGCTGAGAGCACCCGGACACAACCGGTCACCGCATCACCGCGGTCCTGTGACCTTTGCATCAGCTCTGCTTCAGAAGCGCCACGGAGGCACTGCCGGGCAGGGCGGCAGGGCACACTGCGGTACATGAACGCATGGCCCGACGGTTGGTCCGACAACAGGAACCAGCGGCAGCAGCAGATCTCCGAGCCGCCGCTGCCCCCCGAGCTGTCCCCGCGCCGTGCGGCGGCGGCTCCCGGCAGCGTGCCGCGCCAGCAGGCGTACGGCAGCGGCGTCCCCGGTCACGCAGGCCCGGGCGCGGGCCACGACGGTCACGGCGGCGGCTCGTACGGCCCGCCGTCCACCGGCGGCCGCACCTCACCGCCCGGCAGCCGCAAGCGGCGGGTGAAGGCCGTCCTGATCGGTCTGGTCGTCGTGGTCGCCGCCTGGTCGATCGGCACCTACTTCTGGGCGGACGGCAAGGTGCGCCGCGAGGTGGACCTCGGCACGGTCATAGACCGCCCGGAGACCGGCGAGGGCACCAACTACCTCATCGTCGGCTCCGACAGCCGTGAGGGCCTGTCCGGCGAGCAGAAGAAGCAGCTGCACACCGGCTCCGCCGAGGGCAAGCGGACCGACTCGATGATGATCCTGCACGTCGGTGACAACGGGAACTCGCTGATCTCGCTCCCCCGTGACTCCTACGTCACGATCCCCGAATTCAAGGGTTCCGAGTCCGGCAAGACGTTCGCCTCGCGCGGCCAGAACAAGCTCAACGCCGCCTACTCGATAGACGGACCGACGCTGCTGGTGCGCACGGTCGAGTACAACACGGGCCTGCACATCGACCACTACGCGGAGATCGGCTTCGCCGGCTTCGCGGGCCTCGTCGACGCGGTCGGCGGTGTCGAGCTGGACATCCCCCGCGACATCGACGACAAGAACTCGGGCCTGCACATCAAGAAGGGCAAGCAGACCCTCAACGGCGACGAGGCCCTGGCCTTCGTCCGCCAGCGCTACCAGGAGGCCGAGGGCGACCTGGGCCGCACCAAGAACCAGCAGAAGTTCCTCGCCGCGCTCGCGGGCCAGACGGCCACGCCGAGCACGGTCCTGAACCCCTTCAAGCTCTACCCGACCATGGGCGCGGGCCTGGACACGCTGATCGTCGACAAGGACATGAGCCTGTGGGACCTGGTGTCGATGTTCTGGGCGATGAAGAGCGTCTCCGGCGGTGAGGGCGTCTCGATGAACATGCCGACCTCGGGCTCCATCAGCACCAACGTGGGCAGCGCCCTCAAGTGGGACATGCCGAAGGTCAAGCAGCTCGTCTCGGAGCTGAAGAACGACGACAAGGTCACGGTCACGCCCGACTCCTGACCCCGTGGGACGGCCGAGGGGCCGGCCGGGCGCGCACACCGCGCCCGGCCGGCCCCTCCGTTCTTCCCGCTCGCCCGCGGGGCTCACGGGGTGGAGGAGCCCAGGCGGTCGAGGGAGTGGTTCGCCACGTACTCGGCCATGGTGTCGTTGCGCATGGCCTCCCACAGCCGCGCGGTGCCGCTCTCGTCGAGCAGCACCACCGACTGGCCCTTGATCATGTCGAGCCCGCCGACCGGGGCGTTCATGAAGACCATGTCGCCCTCGCGCACCCCGCGCATGCTCCACATCAGGTCGCGCAGGTCCCCGTCGGAGAGCCGGTCGTCGACGCTGACCACACCGGTGACCCGGTCCAGCAGCTCCTTCGCCTTCAGCGGGTTGCTCATGGAGTCCTTGGTCAGCGTCTTGGCGATCACCGCGCGCAGGAAGGCCTGCTGGCGGTGGGTGCGGTCCAGGTCACCGCGCGGCAGGTCGTAGCGCCAGCGGACGTACGCGAGGGCCTCCTCGCCGTTCATGTGCTTCCCGTCCAGGTCCACGCCGCCGATGTCGTCGGTGAGGGTCTTGAAGCCGCTCCAGTCGATGACGGCGAGGTGGTCGACCTTCACGTCGGTGAGCCGCTGCACGGTGTCGATCAGCAGCGGCGGGCCACCCCAGGAGAAGGCGGCGTTCAGCTTGGCCTTGCCGTTCCCCGGGATCGGGACCCAGCTGTCGCGGGGCAGCGAGACCACGTACGCGTGCTCGCGGTCGGCCGGCAGGTGCACCAGCATCATCGTGTCGCTGCGCTGGGCACCGCGCTTCCACTCCGGGGCCTTGGCGTCCCGGCCGGTGGTCGGCAGCTCGGAGCGGGTGTCCACACCGACGAGGAGGAAAGTTTCACCGCCCTTGGCGGCCTGCGGCTGCTCGCTCTCGGGCACCTTCGTCGGGAACACGTTGGGAATGCGGGCCACCTTGCCGGTGTAGTGGTCCACCGTCCACCACAGCGTCCCGGCCACCCCCAGCACCCCCGCGGCCAGCAGGACCAGCGCGCCCAGCAGCACCCTCCGGGTGCGACTGCGCCTCCTGCGGGCCGGCTCCGCCGTCCTCCCCGGCGCCGCTTCCCGCTCCGTTTCCGGGACCGCCGTCTCCTCGTGGCCCACCGGATCCGTCGTCGTCATGATCCACCCCCACCCTGTGCACCCGCTCCCCACGCGTGCGTAGGGGGCATTGTGGCGCCTGGGACGGTGCCATGCCCATGCCCCGGCCCCCTTCGGTGCACGCGCCGGGGAAAGCCCGGTCACCGCCCGGGGCTATGCTCAACCTCGCAATCAGGCCACGACCTGGGAGGGACCGTCCGCATGGCGCTCAAGCTCACCGTGATCGGCACCGGCTACCTCGGCGCCACGCACGCCGCGGCGATGGCCGAGCTGGGCTTCGAAGTGCTGGGCCTGGACATCGACCCCGCCAAGATCGAGACCCTCGCGGCGGGCCGCGTGCCCATGTACGAACCGGGCCTGGAGGAACTGCTGCGCCGCCACGTCGCCGGCCTGCCGGACTCCAGCGGGCGGCTGCGCTTCACCACCTCCTGGGAGGAGGTCGCCGCCTTCGGCGACATCCACTTCGTCTGCGTGAACACCCCGCAGAAGCAGGGCGAGTACGCCTGCGACATGAGCTACGTCGACAGCGCCTTCGAGCTGCTCGCCCCGCACCTGCAGCGGCCCGCACTGGTCGTCGGCAAGTCGACCGTCCCGGTCGGCAGCGCGGCACGGCTGGCGGCCCGCCTGGCCGAGCTCGCCCCCGCAGGGGACGGGGCGGAACTGGCGTGGAACCCCGAGTTCCTGCGCGAGGGCTTCGCGGTCCAGGACACCCTCCACCCGGACCGGATCGTGGTCGGCGTCGCCTCCGGGCACGCCGAGAAGCTGCTGCGCGAGGTCTACGCGGCCCCCGTCGGCGAGGGCACCCCCTTCGTCGTCGCCGACTACCCGACCGCGGAACTGGTCAAGACGGCGGCCAACGCCTTCCTCGCCACCAAGATCTCCTTCATCAACGCCATGGCCGAGGTCAGCGAGGCGGCCGGCGGCGACGTGGTGAAGCTCGCCGAGGCCATCGGCCACGACGAGCGGATCGGCGACAAGTTCCTGCGCGCCGGCATCGGCTTCGGCGGCGGCTGCCTGCCCAAGGACATCCGCGCCTTCATGGCCCGCGCCGGTGAGCTCGGCGCCGACCAGGCGCTGACCTTCCTGCGCGAGGTCGACTCCATCAACATGCGCCGCCGCAGCCACATGGTCGAGCTCGCCCGCGAGGCCTGCGGCGGCAGCGGCTTCCTCGGCAAGCGCATCGCGGTGCTCGGCGCGGCCTTCAAGCCCGACTCCGACGACGTGCGGGACTCCCCCGCGCTCAACGTCGCCGGGCAGATCCACCTCCAGGGCGGCCAGGTCACCGTGTACGACCCCAAGGCCATGGACAACGCGCGGCGGCTCTTCCCGACGCTCGGGTACGCCGCGACGGCGCTGGAGGCGGTCCGCGGGGCCGACGTCGTACTGCACCTCACGGAGTGGCGGGAGTTCCGCGAGCTCGACCCGGCGGTGCTCGGGGCGGTGGCCCGGCACCGGCACGTCATCGACGGGCGGAACGCACTGGAGCCGGCGGTGTGGCGTGCGGCGGGCTGGACGTTCCGGGCGATGGGCCGCCCCCACGCGTAGCCCTCCGGGGTGCGGTGTGGTTCCGGCCCGGGGTGCCCCTTGCGGCCCGTTGTCGTGTGCGGGTTGTTTGCGCCTGCGGCGGGCGGTTTTCCCGCCGCCCGCCCGATGGCCCGGCGCGGTCAGTGCGGGCAATCGGGCGGGCGGGTGGGGGAGAAACCGCAACAGCAACAACCGCGGCGCCGCACATAGAGGCGCCGAGGGCCCGGAGCGTGCCGCTCCGGGCCCTCGGCGCGTGCGCGGGCACAGACGTCAGTGGACGTCGCCCATGAGCCGGATGACGCGCTTGCGGTACGCGATGAAGGCCGCGCCCGCGGCGAGCGCCACGAAGCCCTGGACCGCGAAGGAGGTCTCCGACAGGAAGCCGTCGCCGATGACCAGCTGGAGGATGGCCGCCACGCAGTCGCCCGCCGTCACGGCGAGGAACCACAGGCCCATCATCTGGCTGGCGTACTTGGCCGGGGCCAGCTTGGTGGTGACCGACAGGCCCACCGGGGACAGGCACAGCTCGGCGGTGGTCTGGATCAGGTAGACCACGGCCAGCCACAGCGGGGTGACCTTGGCGTCGCCCGAGGCGGCGGCCTGCGCCAGCATCATCACGACGAAGGAGGCGCCGATGCCGATGAGACCGAGGGCGAACTTCACGGTCGTGCTCGGGTTCTTCCGGCGCAGCTGTATCCACAGCGCGGCGAAGACCGGGGCCAGGGCCATCACGAACAGCGGGTTCAGCGACTGGAACCAGCTCTCGGGGAAGTCGAAGCCCCACAGCGTGGACGCGGTGTGCTCGGAGGCGAAGACCGTCAGCGTGGAACCCGACTGGTCGTAGATCATCCAGAACAGGGCGGCCACGATGAAGAACCAGATGTAGCCGGTGACCTTGGTCTTCTCGTCCGAGGTGAGCTCCTGGTCGCGTCGGATGCGCCAGAAGTAGAAGCTCGGCACGGCCAGGCCCAGCAGGGAGAGGGGCCACAGCACCCAGTTGATCGTGAAGTGGCCGGTGAAAGTGACCACGCCGTAGAAGACGACGGCGGCGACCAGCCACAGCAGCGCCTTCTTCATCAGGCCGGCGCGCTCGGCGACGTCCAGCGGCGTGGGGACCACGCTGGAGACCGGCGCGAGGTGCTTGGTGCCGATGAGGAACTGGGCGAGGCCGAGCGCCATGCCGACACCGGCGAGGGCGAAGCCCAGGTGCCAGTTGACCTGCTGGCCGACGGTGCCGATGACCAGCGGGGCGAGGAAGGCGCCGAGGTTGATGCCGATGTAGAAGATCGTGAAGCCGCCGTCGCGGCGCGGGTCGTTGCGGTCCGGGTAGAGCTGGCCGACCATCGTCGAGATGTTCGACTTCAGCAGGCCGGAGCCCACGGCGATGAAGACCAGGCCGACGAAGAAGGAGGCCTTCACCGGCACGGCCAGCAGGAAGTGGCCGATCATGATGATCGCGCCGCCGATGGCGACCGTACGGCGCGGGCCCCACAGGCGGTCGGCGAACCAGCCGCCCGGCATCGCCAGCAGGTACACCGTGGCGGTGTAGACGCTGTAGATGGCAAAGGCGGTGGCGGCCTTCATGCCGAGGCCGCCGTCCGCGACCGAGGCCGTCAGGTAGAGGACGAGCAGCGCCCTCATGCCGTAGTAGCTGAAACGCTCCCACGTCTCGGTCAGGAAGAGAGTGACCAGGCCGCGGGGGTGGCCGAGGAAGTTCCTGCCGCTGAATCCGGAGTTCGGCGCGGCAAGGCCCTCAGTCAGGCTGGACGCCATGGACTTTCCTTGCTTCTCGGGACGCGCTGCGAGAGCGGTGCGCGCCCGGGTGGGGGGTGACCGGCACCGGGGCGCACCAAGGCGCACCGGGATCCACGGCCGACGCCTTCACAGGCGCGGCCCCGGCCTACAGGTCGTTGACTGAAATACTGGTGGGGACCGGTCCCGTCGCAGAAGGGTCCTTCGACGCGTGGGGCGCGCCAGAGGTCCCATGGGCTGTTTCGGGCCTTTCGTTACCTTATGGCAGCGCGAGATGTGCTATATGGGATGACTTGAGATGTACCTCACAACAGTGACGGCCCGCCCGGCGTGCGGTTTCTCCGGGCGGACTACCATCAGCCCATGACCCGCGTACTGCTCGCCGAGGACGACGCATCCATCTCGGAACCGCTCGCACGCGCGCTGCGCCGCGAAGGGTACGAGGTCGAGGTGCGCGAGGACGGACCCGCGGCGCTCGAAGCCGCCCTGCTCGGCTCCTTCGATCTTCTGGTGCTCGACCTGGGGCTGCCCGGAATGGACGGGCTGGAGGTGTGCAGGAGGCTGCGCACCGAAGGCCATGGCTTCCCGGTGCTGGTGCTCACCGCCCGCGCCGACGAAGTGGACACGGTGGTCGGCCTGGACGCCGGCGCCGACGACTACGTGACCAAGCCCTTCCGGCTGGCCGAGCTGCTGGCCCGGGTGCGGGCGCTGCTGCGGCGCGGCACCGCCGAGGCCCAGCATCCCTCCACCCAGGGCGTGCGGATCGACGTCGAGTCGCACCGCGCGTGGATGGGCGACGAGGAACTGCAGCTCACCGCGAAGGAGTTCGACCTCCTACGGGTGCTGGTGCGCGACGCCGGCCGGGTGGTCACCCGGGAGCAGCTGATGCGCGAGGTCTGGGACACCACGTGGTGGTCCTCCACCAAGACCCTGGACATGCACATCTCGTGGCTGCGCAAGAAGCTCGGCGACGACGCGGCGGCCCCCCGCTACATCTCCACGGTGCGCGGTGTCGGCTTCCGGTTCGAGAAGAACTAGCACGCCCGGGGCCCTCACGGTCTGAGACGCTTCACTCATGCGCCGCCGTCTCATCCAGTCCACGCTCGCCGTGGTGCTCGTCGTCATCGCCGTCTTCGGTGTCTCCCTCGTCCTGGTGGAGGCCCGGACGATCGAGAACAGCGCCAAGGAGAGCGTGGACTCGGAGGCGGTCCGGCTGGTCGGCATCGTCGAGAGCAGGATGATCGGCGAGGAGCGGATCAGCCGCGAGGTGCTGGCCCAGCAGATCGCTCCCGGGCGGTACGCGCTGGTGCAGATCCCCGGGGCGGACCCGATCACCATCGGCACCAGGCCCACGGGCCAGGTGATCTCCTCCCGGCAGACCGGCGAGCAGGGCGAGATCGTCACCGTCGAGGAGTCCCGCAGCAAGGTCAGCCAGGAGATCGGCCGCACCCTGCTGATCATCCTGGCGGTGGCGCTGCTGGCGGTGCTGGCCGCCGTCGTGCTCGCGGTGCGCCAGGCGCGCCGGCTCGGCAGCCCGCTGACCGACCTGGCGGAGACCGCGGAGCGCCTGGGCTCGGGCGACCCGAGACCGCGCCACCGGCGCTACGGGGTGCCGGAGCTGGACCGGGTCGCCGACGTGCTGGACCGCAGCGCCGAGCGGATCGCCCGGATGCTGACCGCCGAGCGGCGCCTGGCGGCCGACGCCTCCCACCAGCTGCGGACGCCGTTGACGGCGCTGTCGATGCGGCTGGAGGAGATCATCGCCACGGCCGAGGACGAGGACGCCGTCAAGGAGGAGGCGACGATCGCACTCGGTCAGGTGGAACGGCTCACGGACGTCGTGCAGCGGCTGCTCACCAACGCGCGGGACCCGCGGACCGGCTCGGCGGTCGTCTTCGACATCGACGACGTGATCAAGCAGCAGGTGGAGGAGTGGCGCCCGGCGTACCGCAGCGCGGGCCGGGCCATCACCTCCGCGGGCAAGAAGCGGCTGCGCGCGGTCGGCACCCCCGGGGCGGTGGCCCAGGTGCTGGCGACGCTGATCGAGAACGGGCTGATGCACGGCTCCGGCACGGTCGCGATCTCCACCCGGGTCACCGGGACGCAGGTCGTGGTCGAGGTCACGGACGAGGGGCAGGGCGTGCCGCCGGAGCTGGGGGCCCGGGTCTTCGAGCGCACGGTCAGCGGCCGCAACTCCACCGGCATCGGCCTCGCAGTCGCGCGCGACCTGGCCGAGGCCGACGGAGGCCGGCTGGAGCTGCTGCAGCAGCGTCCTCCGGTCTTCGCGCTCTTCCTGGCAGGGGAGGACCGGGCCACCCGCGGGAGGGGCACGGAGAAGCGCTAGCCGGCCTTCAGCGCGCGGAGGACCGGGCGCCGTGGGTTCCGGTCCTGGCGCCGGGGGTCTCGGTGCCCTTAGCGACCAGGAACGATTCTGCCTGCTGCACCGTCTCGCGGACGGGCAGCGCCTTGAACACCCAGGAGCGGTAGGACCAGAAGCGGAACAGGGTCGCCACGCCGATGCCGATGAACTTGAAGACGTTGCTCTGCAGCGGGCTGTCCCAGCCGAAGGCGTAGGTCGCCGTGTAGAGCACCCCGTTCTCGATCACCAGGCCCACCGCGCTGAACGCCAGGAAGAGGGTCAGCTCGCGGGTACGGCCCGACTTGTCGCGGTCACGGTAGGTGAAGTAGCGGAAGCCCACGTAATTGAAGACGATCGCGACGACGGTCGCGATGATGCTGGCCCGTACGACCTGGAGGTCGGTGACGTGCCGGACGAAGTTGAAGACCCCGATGTTGACCAGGACCCCCGCCCCGCCGACCGCCCCGAACTTGGCGATCTCGCGGGTCATCGCGGTCAGCCCGTTCCGCAGTCCTGCGCGGGTGCTGGACCCGGTCGCACCGTCCATGTGATCGTTCGGCCCCGTCTGTGTCTGGTCAGTGACCTTCATGCTATCCGGGGCCCCCGCGGGACGGCGGTCGGTGCGACATTCGTGCCCCGATATCCTGGTGACTGTGACATTCCCGGTAGTCGGCATGATCGGCGGCGGCCAGCTCGCCCGTATGACCCACGAGGCGGGCATCCCCCTCGGCATCAGGTTCAAGCTCCTCAGCGACACGCCCGTGGACTCCGCGGCCCTGGTCGCCGGGGAAGTCGTGGTGGGCGACTACCGCGACCTCGACACGTTGCGCGCGTTCGCCGCCGGCTGCGACGTGATCACCTTCGACCACGAGCACGTCCCCACCGAGCACCTGCGGGCGCTGGAGGCCGACGGCATCGCCGTCCGCCCCGGGCCCGACGCGCTGGTGCACGCCCAGGACAAGGGCGTGATGCGCGCGAAGCTCGACTCGATCGGCGTGCCGTGCCCGCGGCACCGCATCGTCTCCGGCCCCGCGGACGTGACGCGCTTCGCCGAGGAGGGCGAGGGATACCCCGTCGTGCTCAAGACGGTGCGCGGCGGCTACGACGGCAAGGGCGTGTGGGTCGTCCGCGACGAGGCCGGTGCCGCCGAGCCGTTCCGGGCGGGCGTGCCGGTGCTGGCCGAGGAGAAGGTCGACTTCGTGCGGGAGCTGGCGGCCAACGTCGTGCGCTCCCCGCACGGGCAGGCGGTCGCCTACCCGGTGGTGGAGTCCATCCAGGTCGACGGCGTGTGCGACACGGTGATCGCGCCGGCGCCCGAGCTGCCGGAGGCGCGGTCGGTGGAGGCCCAGCGGCTCGCGCTGACCATCGCCAAGGAACTCGGTGTCGTCGGGCACCTGGCGGTCGAGCTCTTCGAGACCCGGGACGGCCGGATCCTCGTCAACGAGCTGGCCATGCGCCCGCACAACAGCGGCCACTGGACCCAGGACGGCGCCATAACCTCGCAGTTCGCCAATCACCTGCGCGCGGTGCTGGACCTGCCGCTGGGCGATCCGCGCCCGCGCCAGCCGTGGACGGTGATGGCCAACGTGCTCGGCGGCGACTACCCCGACATGTACGCGGCGTACCTGCACTGCATGGCCCGGGACCCGCAGTTGAAGATCCACATGTACGGCAAGGACGTGAAGCCCGGCCGCAAGGTGGGCCATGTCAACACCTACGGCGACGACCTGGCCGAGGTGCGCGAACGCGCCCGGCACGCCGCCGACTACCTGCGAGGGACGATCCAAGAGTGAGCAATCCCGCTGGGCCGCTGGTCGGCATCGTGATGGGTTCCGACTCCGACTGGCCGGTCATGGAGGCCGCCGCGCAGGCGCTGGACGAGTTCGAGGTGCCGTACGAGGTCGACGTCGTCTCCGCGCACCGCATGCCGCGCGAGATGGTCGCGTACGGCGAGCAGGCCGCCGAGCGCGGCCTCAAGGCGATCATCGCGGGCGCCGGCGGCGCGGCGCACCTGCCCGGGATGCTGGCGTCGGTGACGCCGCTGCCGGTGATCGGCGTGCCCGTACCGCTGAAGTACCTGGACGGCATGGACTCGCTGCTGTCCATCGTGCAGATGCCCGCCGGTGTCCCGGTCGCCACGGTCTCGGTGGCCGGCGCGCGCAACGCGGGCCTGCTGGCGGTGCGCATGCTCGCCGCACACGACGCCGAACTGCTGGAGCGCATGCGGCACTTCCAGGACGAGCTGAACCAGCAGGCCACCGAGAAGGGCAAGCGCCTGCGTGCCAAGGTGGAGGGGTCGGCCGGCTTCGGTTTCGGAGGGAAGAAGTAGTCCATGGACCTGCTCGCACACGCACAGGAGCTGCTCACCGCCCACCCCGTGGTGGACGGCCACAACGACCTCCCGTGGCGGTTGCGCGAGCAGGTCCGCTACGACCTCGACCGGCGGGACATCGCCGGTGACCAGTCCGCCCACCTGCACACCGACATCCCCCGGCTGCGGGCGGGCGGCGTCGGGGCGCAGTTCTGGTCGGTGTACGTCCGCAGCGACCTCACCGGGGGCGACGCGGTCGTCGCCGTGCTGGAGCAGATCGACTGCGTGCTGCGCCTGGTCAGCCGTCACCCGGACGCCCTGCGCCTCGCGGTGACCGCGGACGAGATGGAGGCCGCCCGCGCCGAGGGCCGCATCGCCTCCCTGATGGGCGCCGAGGGCGGGCACAGCATCGCCAACTCTCTGGGTGTGCTGCGGATGCTGTACACGCTGGGCGTGCGCTACATGACGCTCACCCACAACGACACCATCGACTGGGCCGACTCTGCCACGGACGAGGCGCGGCACGGCGGCCTGACCGCCTTCGGCGAGGAGGTCGTCCGCGAGATGAACCGCCTCGGCATGCTCGTCGACCTCTCCCACGTCTCCCCCGGCACCATGCGGGCGGCGCTGCGGGTCAGCCAGGCCCCGGTGCTCTTCTCGCACTCCTCCTCGCGCGCCGTCTGCGACCACGTCCGCAACGTCCCGGACGACGTCCTGGAGCAGCTGCCCCGCAACGGCGGTGTCGCGATGGCCACCTTCGTGCCGCAGTTCATCCTGCCGGCGGCAGCCGAGTGGATCGTCGGCGCGAACGAGAACATGAAGGCCCACGGCCTGCACCCGCTCGACCAGTCCGCCGAGGCCCAGGCCGTCCAGGAGGCCTACGCGGCCGACCATCCCCGGCCGGTCGCGGACATCGGCACCGTCGCCGACCACCTCGACCACATGCGCGAGGTCGCCGGCGTCGACCACCTCGGCCTCGGCGGCGACTACGACGGCGTCGCCCACCTCCCCGAGGGCCTCGGCGACGTCTCGGGCTACCCGCGGCTGTTCGCCGAACTCCTGCGCCGCGGCTGGTCCGAGGACGACCTCGCGAAGCTGGCGTGGCGCAACGCGGTCCGGGTGCTGCGCGACGCCGGGTCGGTGGCGGAGGGTCTGCGGGGCGAGCGCGGGCCGTCCAACGCCTCGATCGAGGAGCTGGACGGCCCCACCGCGCGGTAGCCGGTGCGCGCCCCGGGTCAGCGCCGCAGGCGGCTCCACGGGGTGAAGGTGAAGACCGCGCCGCCGAGGAGGAGCACGGTCCCCGCGACGAGGGCGAGGGCGTGCAGGGCGGCCCGGTCGGAGGAACCGGTGTCGGCGAGGCCGCCGGAGGTGCCGGTCGTGCCGCCCGACGTGCCGGACGACCCGCCGGAACCGCCGGTGATGCCGCCCTCCTGGCCGGTGACGTCCAGGGTCAGGGAGACTCCGGGGTCCTTGGTGGGGGTGCAGGTCGTGGTGGTGCCGAGGGCCTCGACGGTCAGCACGCCCGGGGTGAGGGTGGCCTGCCCGTCGTGGGCGGGTGTGTACCTGCCGGTGAGGTCGGGGATCTCGATGGGGTCGCCCGCCTTGATGGGGTCCTTGTTGGTGGGGCCCTCGACGGCAACCTCGCCCTGGTCCACGCCGCCGACCTCGACCTTCATGGAGGGTTTGACGGAGTCGGCGGGTATGTCGGCGGGGCTGTCCATCACGGACTCGCCGAAGCGGACGGTGAGGTCGTAGGCGCCGCCCTTCTCCTCGGCGTCGATCCGCACGGGCGAGACCGCGCTCTTGTCGCCGATCGGGGTCTTGCAGGCGTAGGAGACGTCGACCTCCTTGCCGGTGTGGGAGGTTCCGCCGGTGGCGGTGCCGCTGGGCGTGGTGCTCGGCCTCGTCGTGGGGGTGGTGCTCGGCGTGGTGGTGGGGGTCGTGGTCGGGGTGGTCGTCGGCGTGCCGGTGCCGCCGCCGTCCGCCGTCACCTTGATCGTCGCGGCGACCGGGACGGTGCCGGTGGGCACGCACGTGGTGTCCGTGGAGAAGGCGTTGATGGCGTAACCGCCGGGGGTGAGCGTCACGTCGCCGGGTGCGGTGAGCTTCAGCGTGCCCTTCATGTCGGAGAGCTTCATTTCGCTGTTCTTGGGGATCGCCGGGTTCTCGCGCGGTCCCTCGACGGCCAGGCCGCCGCTCTGGGCGCCGGCGACGGTGATCTCACCGGACGGCTTGACGCTGTTCGCGGGGAGGTCGATGAGGTCCGGGTTCTTGGAGGCGGCCTGGGTGAACTTCCAGACCACCTCGATCTCGTCGCCCACCGCGGCCGTGGCGGGCGCGCTGATGTCCGCCTTGGTGGTCCCGTTGACCTTGGGCAGGCCGGACGCCGCGGGCGGGGTGCACTCGGTGGCGTACGCCACTTCGGCGGCAGCGGCCGGGAGGGCCGCGGCGAGGACGCCCGCACCGCTGAGCATCAGGGCGAGGCCGACGGCGGTGGCGGCCCGGGATCGTCGGTGGGTCACGTGTGGTTCCTTTCGTGGCGGTGGGCGGTGCCGTCCGTCCATGAGGTGGCCTCAGCGGTGCGGTGCTGCGGCTGGTGGTCGTGGCTGAACCACGGCAGGGTGGGCGCCGGGCCGGCCGGCGGGCCGGGGGGCGGGCCCGCAGGTCCCGGGGCACGCGGGCGGACCCAGTTGACGACGGCCATGCAGAGCCGGAAGAGCGCGGCGGGCACGACGACGCAGAGCAGGAGCCAGAAGAGGGTCACGCCCCAGGGGCGCGGGACGTCCCAGGGCTCGGTGACCAGCACCTTGCCCCCGTGTTCCAGGGTCACGGTGTAGTCGCCGTGGGCGCCGGCCGCCAGCTCGACGGGCAACTCGACCCGGGCCTTCCTGCCCGGCTGGACGGTGCCGCGCCAGGTGCGCTCCTCCCACTGGGGCCCGAAGAGCCCGTGGGAGGTGCCGACCCGGAAGACGGGGTCCTTGGCCGGGCCCGTGCCGAGGTTGCCGACGGTGAGCACCAGGCGCCGGCCGGGCGGGGCGCCGAACCAGGTGAGCAGGCCGTTCGAGCCGTCGAGCCGGGCGCTGAGCACGGCGAGCCGGCCATCGCCGGTGCGCTCGGGCAGCGGGGCGGTCGGGTGGCCGGCGACGACGAAGGGCGCGTCCACCACCGTGTGCTCACCGGTGACGGTGGCGACGTGGACGACGCACGGGCAGGGCTCGGGCGGCTCCGCGACCGCCATCGCGCGGCGGAAGGCGCCGTGGGCGTCGGTGGTGACGGCCCGGCCGTACGCGTTGGCACAGGAGTTGGTGCCGCCGATCGCGTTCTGGCCGCAGATCAGCAGCGTGAGCAGGGTGTGCGGCCGCCAGCCGGTGCCCCGTACGGTGATGTCGCCGCCGGCGCCGGCCTGCTCGGGGCTGACGGTCACGGCCGGGCCGGGAGCCGCCGCGGAAGGGGCGGGGGCGCTCAGGAGGAGCAGCGCGAGGAGGCAGAGGGCTGCCGCGGGAATCCGGTGGGTGCGCCGTCGCATGGGCCTCACGCCGTCCTGCCGCCGACGGTCGCGCCGGTGGCGCCGGGGTCGTCGGGTCCGCCGCCCGCGCGGGCCGCGAGGTCGGTGCCGCCGGCCTCGCACGGCTCCTCCCCCACCGCCGGGTCCGCCGGCGCCGCCCGGCGCCGCGCGCGGACCCGCACCAGCAGGATGACCAGGCCCCCGAGGAGGGCCAGGGCGAGGCCCACGGCCGCCCAGGGCACCGCGAGGAACGAGGCGCCGGCGGTCTCGTCGACGTCGGCGCGTACCGCGGTGACGCGCAGCCGCACGCCGACCCGGTCGAACTGCGGGGCGCCCGCCCAGGGCTCGGTGAGCTCGACGCGCTGGCCGGGCAGCAGTTCCAGGGGCAGGGTGCGTGCCGGGCGGTCCAGCAGCGTGCGGCCGAACAGGCCCCGCGCGGTGACGGCGAGCCGCGGGGTGAGCGAGACGTTGCCCCGGTTCACGAGGGTGTAGCGGATGGTGGCGTGGCTGTCGCCGGTGCCGGGGAACAGCGGTCCGCCGTGGCCGACGGTGACGTGCTCCACGGACAGGGCGGCGAGGCCTGGTCCTGCGACGCGCAGGTAGACGCGGGCCCCGACGGCCCTGCGCACGCCCACCCGTACGTCGCCCGGGGCGGCGCCGACGCGGGTGTCGAGGGCGACGATCGCACCGGGGTGGTCGCCGGGCGAGGCGTCGGTGGGGACGGTGACGGTGAAGGGGATGTCGGCGCGGGTGCGGGCGGGGATGGTGATGCTGCTCCGGGCCAGCCGTACCCAGGAGCCGAGGTCGGTGTTCTCCTCGTCGGCACCGCGCACGGCGAAGCCGCCGTCGCGCGGGGTGTTGTAGGCGTCGGCGCCGTAGAGCCGGAAGGTCATCGGCCCGCCCGAGAGGTTGGAGACGGAGACCTTGTCCGCGATCGTGGTTCCGGGGTCGGCCTCCAGGGTGAAGAAGGGCCGTTCCTGGGCGGTGGGGCTGCGGTCCTTCGCCCCGGCGGCCGGGGCCGGGAAGACCGACCAGCGGCCGTTGTCCGCGGCGAGGGCGGCGGGTGCGGATGCCGTGCCGAGGCCGAGGAGACCGAGCAGGACGAGGAGGACGAGGAGGACGGTCGGGAGCGCGCCGGACGCCCTGGCTCCGGCACTGGCTCTGGTCATGACGGCGCTCCCTCGCGGTCCGGTGGTGGGCCGGTCGTGGCGGCCGGCCCACCCGAGCTATCTGACTGTGCGTCAGGTAAGCGTGAGGGTCAAGACTCCGGAGTAGCTTCCCGTGGCGGAGAACGCGGGCACGTCCAGCGACAGCCCCGCGTCCACGGTGAACTCGCCGCCGGTCAGGGTCCCGTCGGACGCCTGGGCCAGCGTCGCGCCCGCGCTGCCCACGGTGCCGGCGGAGCCCGCGGCGCAGGTGCTGGGACTGCCGGACGCCGCGACGCACGCGGGCTGCCAGCTGAGCCGGTCGGCGCCGATGAGCGCGCCGCCGGGCCCCTTGAAGTCGGTGACCTTGCCGGTGAGCGACCAGCCCGTGCTCCCGCCGCGGAAGTCCTTGACGGTCACGGTCTGCAGTGCGCCCGTGGAGGGGCCGCCCTCGCCGAAGTCGACGGGGGCCATCTCGACGGTGTCCCCGGCCTGGGTCATCGACAGGGTGCCCGCCTTCACCGAGGTGGTGAGCTTCTGACTGCCCGGCGGCGGCGGGGTGGTGTCGATGACGGTGTAGGCCACCGGCCCGGCGGCGGTCGCCGGGTCGTACCCGCCGCCCTCGAACGCGACGATGCCGGTGGTGTCGAGGTCGCCGACGGCCAGCGTCGCGCTGAAGGCACCGGAGCCGTCGGCCGTGGCGGAGGTGGACTCACCGGTGGCGGTGGCGCCCTGGACGCCCGCGACGGTCACGGCGGCGCCCGCGGTGAAGCCGGTGCCCGTGACCGTGACCTGCGCCCCGATCGGGCCGGAGGAGGAACCGAGCGCGATGTGTCGGCCGTTGGGCGCGGCCACGGTGATGGTCTCGGCGACGGGGGCGGGCGGGTTGAGCACGGTGCAGGGGGTGTCGGCCGAGATGCCGTAGTCGGAGTGGACGTTGTAGTCGCCCGGGGTGAGGGTGATCTGACCGGGCGCGGTGACCGTGAAGGTGCCGGTGATGGTGAAGTTCGGGAAGTCGGCACCGGCCGGGATGACCGGGTTCTCCTTGGGGCCGACGAGGGTGAGCTCCTGCGTCTGCGCGCCGCCGAGCCGCACCTTGACGGTCGGGGTGATCTGGTCCTCGGGGATGGGGAGGTTGAAGCTGCTGGTGTTGGCCATGGGGCCGTCCAGCACGTAGGTGACGGTGACCGTGTCGCCGACCTGCGGGGTCGTGTCGCTCACCGAGATGTCGGCGACGGTCGGCCCGTCGAACGGCGGGATGCCGGAGATGCCCGGCGGAATGCAGTGCACCTGGAAGGCGGAGGCCGCCGCGGCGACGGGCCCGGCGAGGAGGGTCCCGCCGCCCAGTGCGAGGGCGAACGCCCCGAGCACGGCGGCGGACCTCCGTCTCCATAAGGCGCCATTGCGAGGAAACGCGATCATTTTGCACCTCTTGATCACTTTTCTGGTACAGAGTCCCTTTCTGTACCGCCGACGGTCATTGACGTCCGGCGATCAAGAGAAGTCAATGCGAAAGCCTGACCGAATTTGACGGGCCGTCAGATACGGTGTCCTGGACGGCGGGTCAGCCAGAGCACGCCGGCGGCGCCCAGGAGCAGGACGGTGCCACCGAGGGTGCCCAGGGCGACGGCGCCGTCCTCGGGCCCGGTCCGCGGCAGGGACTCGCCGCCGGACCCGCCCGAACCGCCGGAGGCGGAGCCGCCCTTGGACCCGGCCGCCGCGGTGACATCGAGGGTCAGCGAGGGCCCCGGGCCGTTCCCCGGGGTGCAGGTCGTCGTCGTACCGAGGGCCTTGATGGTGAGCACCCCCGCGGTGAAGGTGACCTTGCCGCTCCCACGCGGGACGTAGGTGCCCGACAAGTCGTTGATCTTGATCGGGGTGTTCGCGGGCACGGTCGCGGCGTTCGCGGGACCCGACACCTTGAGCGACCCGCTGTCGGCCCCACCGAGGGTGATGAGGGCACTCGGATTCATGGCGCCCTTCCCCAGGTCGACGGGACTGGAGGAGACGCCCTTGCGGAACGACATCACGATCCTGTAGCCCGACCCCGATGTGGTGGCGGTGATGTCGATGGGCGAGACGGCGCTCTTGTCGCCGATCGGGGTCTTGCAGTCGTATTTGACGTCCACGACCTTCGCGTACGCGGCCGGGGCGCTGCCGAGGACGGCCGCCGCCATGACGGCGCCGACGGTGGACACCGCGGCCACCTTGCGCTTGGGGAGCGACACCGGATGTCTCCCTTCCCCCAGAAGTTACTGACGATCCATCAGATGTGGCGCGACAGTACGCCCGTGAGGGAAAGAGGGGAAGAGATCCGGCTCAGGCCGGGGCGGCGACCTCGGCCCAGACCGTCTTGCCCGGCCGGCCGTCGGCGTGGCGTACGACCCCCCAGTCCAGGCAGAGCCGCTGCACTATGAACATCCCGTGCCCGCCAGGCCGTCCGGCCCGGTGCGGGGTCCGCGGGGCGGGACTGCCGGTGCCGCCGTCGGCGACCTCCAGGCGCAGCGCCTTGGAGTGGCGGAACAGCCGCAGCTCCTCGGGACCGCCCGCGTGCAGGCAGGCGTTGGTGACCAACTCGGACACCACCAGCAGGACGTCCTCGGCCGCCGCGCGGCGGTCCGCGGTCTCGGCCGGCAGCCAGCCCCAGTCGTAGAGGGCCTGGCGGGTGAAGTCACGGGCGCTGGGCACCACGCCGGCCACGTCGGCAAGGGAAAGCCGCCGTGTCTCAGCGTCCTGGGCGCCCTGGGCGCGCGGCGGCAGTGCCGCATCGCCCGGATCCGGGTCGCGGTCGTCGGCCGTAGGGGGCCGGGTGGTGCTCATCAGCGCCTCCACTCACCGATGTCCGCCAGTGTCCGAAGTGATCCCGAGGTCTCTCCTGCCCGGGCCGCTCCGGTGAACACCTCCGGATGCGGACGAAACAGGGCGTGCCACAACGCCCCCCGTGGGGAGCACTGCGGAGGGTCACTCCTTGAGGGCGTCGTCCAGGGTGTCGTGGACGGTGAACACGGCCTCGGCCCCGGTGATCGCGAAGACCTTGGCCACGGCCGGCTTCATCCCGGCCAGATGGACCGCCCCGCCCGCGGCCTCGGCCTTCAGCCGGGTGCCGAGCAGGACGTTGAGTCCGGTGGAGTCGCAGAACTCCAGATGCGTGCAGTCCACCACGAGGGTGCCGAAGCCGTCCTCGATCAGTGTGTCGAGCGGCTCGCGCAGCAGGTCGGCGGTGTGGTGGTCGAGCTCACCGGCAGGTGCCACGACCGCCTTCGTGCCGTACCGCTGCACGGAAACGTGCAGCCGGTCCCGCCCGGCCGTGTCGACCATCTCGCGGTCCATGCACACTCCTCCCGGACGACTCGGCGATCCGCATCTCGCACCCTACGCGCTTCCTGATCAGGGCGGTAGTCGCTCCGGCGGCGGCCCGCAGATCGATGACCGCCGGGTTGCAATATCCACGCCGAACGGGGTAGGCGTTGAGTGTGGGCTGAATTTCACGCTCCGCTTGCCCTGCCGCCGCACCGAGGAGGAGAGCATGGCATCCCGGCTCGACGCGCGCGACGCGTCGGCGACCACCGAGGCCAGCGTCCACGAGGAACACGGAACACCGGAGGGCCTGGAGGACCTCCCGGAGATCCCGCCCTTCGACGAGGTGGGTCCGGTCGACGCTCGGGCCCTGTCCAAGACGCTCTTCCAGCGGCTCGAGACGCTGGAGGAGGGCACGCCCGAGTACAGCTACGTACGCAACACGCTGGTCGAGCTCAACCTCGCCCTGGTGAAGTTCGCCGCCTCCCGGTTCCGCTCCCGCAGCGAACCCGTCGAGGACATCGTCCAGGTGGGCACGATCGGGCTGATCAAGGCCATCGACCGCTTCGAGCTGAGCCGCGGGGTCGAGTTCCCCACGTTCGCGATGCCGACGATCATCGGCGAGATCAAGCGCTTCTTCCGTGACACCTCCTGGTCCGTGCGGGTCCCGCGCCGGCTTCAGGAGCTGCGGCTGGACCTGGCCAAGGCCGGTGACGAGCTCGCACAGCAGCTGGACCGCGCGCCGACCGTCGCCGAGCTGGCCGACAGGCTGCAGATCACCGAGTCCGAGGTCGTCGAGGGCATGAGCGCCAGCAACGCGTACACCGCGAGCTCGCTGGACGCCCAGCCCGAGGAGGACGACTCCGAGGGGGCCCTCGCCGACCGCATCGGCTACGAGGACCACGGTCTGGAGGGGATCGAGTACGTGGAGTCCCTCAAGCCGCTGATCGCCGAGCTCCCGGCGCGCGACCGGCAGATCCTCTCGTTGCGCTTCGTGGGCAACATGACACAGTCCGAGATCGGTGAGGAGCTCGGCATCTCCCAGATGCACGTCTCGCGGCTGCTCAGCCGCACCCTCGGGCGGCTGCGGCGGGGGCTGCTCGTGGAGGAGTGACCGTTCCCCTTCCCCGGCACGGCGCGGTGGGCCCGGTGAGAGTTTGCTCTCACCGGGCCCGGCCTTCCCTCAGGACAGTCCGGCGACGTCGCCGGGGCCGGTGGCGGCGGCCGGCCAGTCGATGCCGGGAGCCCGGTGGTGGTTCATCCCCATCGCCGTCCACCGCGGGCCCTGGGCCGCCAGTCGCTCCCGGAAGGACGCCCAGCCGGTGCGCGCCGCGGGGGTCCAGCCGCGTTCGGCGACGGCGGGCAGGCGGGGGAAGGCCATGTACTCGATGTCGGCGCTGCTGGTGACCGTCTCGGACCACAGCGGGGCCTCGACACCGAGGACGGCGTCGGCCGGGGCGCCCGCGACGAGGTCAGCGGGGTCCCAGTCGTAGGCGCGCCGGACGTCGATCCGGCCCGCCCAGGAGGTACCGAGCGGGGTGTCCTCGTCGTACTTCATGTCGAGGTAGGCGCGGTCGGCCGGCGACAGGATCAGCCGGGTGCCCGCGCGGGCGGCGGCCGCGACGTCGGCCTGGTCCTTGGCGCCGGTCCCCCAGTACTGGGCGACGGCGCCCGGGACGGGGTGGGCGCCGGTCAGCTGGTGCCAGCCGACGGGCGTCTTGCCGAGCCCGCCGACCACCGCCTGCGCACGGTCCATGAGGGCGACGTAGTCGGCGTGGGGCGTGGCCCGCGCCTCGTCGCCGCCGATGTGCAGGTACGGGCCGGGGGTGAGGGCGGCCACCTCGCGCAGGACGGTCTCCACGAAGGCGGTGGTGGCGGGCCTGGACACGCAGAGCGAGCTGAAGCCGACCTTGGTGCCCGTGTAGAGCTCGCGGGCGACGCCGTCGCAGTTGAGCCCCGCGTAGGCGGCGAGGGCGGCGTTGGTGTGGCCCGGCATGTCGATCTCGGGCACGACGGTCATGTAGCGGCTCGCCGCGTACGCCACGATCTCGCGGTAGTCGGCCTTGCTGTAGAACCCGCCCGGACCGCCGCCGACCTCGGTGCTGCCCCCGTGGGCGGTCAGCCGGGGCAGGCCGTCGACGGCGATGCGCCAGCCCTGGTCGTCGGTCAGGTGCAGGTGCAGTCGGTTGATCTTGTAGAGGGCGAGCTGGTCGACGTAGCGCTCGACCTCGTCCACGGTGAAGAAGTGGCGCGCCACGTCCAGCATCGCGCCGCGGTAGCCGTAGCGCGGGGCGTCGGAGATCGTGCCGCCCGGGACGGTCCACGGCCGCCGGACGACGTACCGGCGCTCGACGTCGGCGGGCAGCAACTGCCGCAGCGTCTGCACCCCGTGGAAGAGCCCGGCGGGCGTGGCCGCGCGGATGACGACGGAACGGGCGGTGGACCGCAGGGTGTAGCCCTCCGCCCCGGTGCGGGCGGCGGTGTCGAGCGCGAGCACGATGCCTTCCCTGGCCCGGTCCGCCGTCACGGGCAGGGCGTACCCGGTCGACGGCCGCAGCAGCGCGGCCAGTTGGCCGGCGATCGCCCCGGCCTGTGCGGAGCCGCCGGGGACGTGAATCCCGGCGGCGTCCCCGAGGGTGAACGCCGTCCCGTCCGGCTCGACCGAGGACGGCGCGGGCACGACCTGCCCGAGCGGCCGGACCTCGTCGGCGTCCGGGCGGGACGGTACCGCCGTGGCGAACGGGGCCGCGGCCACCAGGGACAGCAGGGCCACGGTCAGCACACGTCGAGGTCTCATTCCCGAACGTCTACCACTGGAGCGGCCGCGTCCGCCCGCACCGGGGCGGATCAGATCGATGCGCGCACCCCGCGCCGCCACACGGCGGACACCAGCGGTACCCCCGGCCGGTAGGCGAGGTGGACGTGCGAGGGGGCGTCCAGCAGCACCGCGTCGGCCCGCGCGCCGGGCACGAGCCGCCCGACGTCGTCCCGGCGCAGCGCCAGCGCCCCGCCCAGGGTCGCGGCCCGCACCGCCTCGTCGGGGGTCATCCGCATGTCCCGTACGGCGACGGCCACGCAGAAGGGCATGGAACTGGTGAAGGAGGAGCCGGGGTTGCAGTCCGTGGACAGCGCGACGGTGGCGCCCGCGTCGATCAGCCGCCGCGCGTCGGGGTAGACGGCGCGGGTGGAGAACTCGGCGCCGGGCAGCAGCGTCGCGACCGTGCGGCTGTCGGCGAGCGCGTCGACGTCGGCGTCGGTGAGGTGGGTGCAGTGGTCGGCGGAGGCCGCGTCCAGCTCCACGGCGAGCTGCACACCCGGGCCGTGGCCGAGCTGGTTGGCGTGCACCCGCGGGACCAGACCGCGGGCGGCACCGGCGGTGAGGACGGCGCGGGCCTGGTCGCCGTCGAAGGCGCCGCGCTCGCAGAAGACGTCGACCCAACGGGCGTACGGGGCGCAGGCGTCGAGCATGGGGCCGGTGACCAGGTCGACGTAGCCTGCCGGGTCGTCGGCGTACTCGGGGGCGACGATGTGCGCGCCGAGGAAGGTGACCTCGTCGGCGTGGTCGCCGGCGATGCGCAGGGCGCGGGCCTCGTCGTGCGGGGTGAGGCCGTAGCCGGACTTGGTCTCGATGGTCGTGGTGCCCTGGCGCAGCGCCTCGGCGACGTAGCGGGCGACGTTGGCGTGCAGCTCCTCGTCGCTCGCGGCCCGGGTGGCGGCGACGGTGGTGCGGATGCCGCCCGCGGTGTACGCCTGGCCCGACATGCGGGCGTTGAACTCGCGGGTGCGGTCGCCGGCGAAGACCAGGTGCGAATGGGAGTCGACGAAGCCGGGGATGACGGCCCGGCCGGCCGCGTCGTACGACTCGTCCGCTGCGGGCGCCGCCGCGGAGGGGCCGACCCAGGCCACGTGCTCGCCGTCGATGACGAGCGCCGCGTCCTCCAGCAGCCCCAGCGGGCCATCGCCGAGCGCCGGGTCGTTGGTGACCAGGCTGCCGATGTTGGTGATGACGCTGCTGCTCATGACGGGCTTCCTTCGGCGGCGGATACGGCGGAGATCGCGGCGGTCAGGGCCGCGCCCACGTCGTGGACGAGCTGGTGCGCGCCGTCGCGGACGACGTGGCGGCCGCCGACCACCGTGTGGCGGACGTCGGCGCCGGTGGCCGCGAAGACGGCGGTCTCGGCGCCGAGCCGGGCCGGGGGGCCCGCGGTGCGCGCGCTGTCCAGCGCGATCGTGGTGAAGTCGGCGAGCGCCCCCGCCTCCAGTCGCCCGGCGTCGGCCCAGCCCAGGCCGGCGTGACCGTCCGTGGTGGCGGCGCGCAGCAGCTCGGCGGCGGTCCAGTGGCCGCGGGTGCGGGTGCGCAGCCGCTCGTCCAGCTCCATGGCCCGCGCCTCCTCGAACAGGTCGATCACGGCGTGGCTGTCGCTGCCGAGGCTGAGCGGGCTGCCCGCCTCCTGCAGCCGCCTGGCCGGGCCGATCCCGTCGGCGAGATCCCGTTCGGTGGTGGGGCACATGCAGATCGTGGTGCCGGAGCCGCCGAGCAGCGCGATGTCCTCGTCGGTGAGGTGGGTGGCGTGCACGGCCGAGGTGCGCGGGCCGAGCACACCGTGGTCGGCGAGGAGCCGGGTGGGGGTGACGCCGTGGGCGGCGAGGCAGGCCTCGTTCTCGGCGGGCTGTTCGGACAGGTGGACGTGGAGCGGCGCCTGGCGGTCCTCGGCCCATCGGACGACGGTGGCCAGCTGGTCGGCCGGGACCGCGCGCACCGAGTGCACGGCCGCGCCGATCCGCGCGTGGGGCCGGTCGGCGAGGGCGGACGCGCGCTCGGCCCAGCCCTCGGCGTCGCCGTCGCCGAAGCGCAGCTGGTGCGGTTCGGGGGCGGCGCCGAAGCCGGAGGAGAGGTAGACGGTGTCGAGGAGGGTGATGCGGATGCCCGCCTCGTCCGCGGCGGCGATCAGCGCCTCGCCCATGGCGTTGGGCTCGTCGTAGGGGGCGCCGCCGGGCCGGTGGTGCACGTAGTGGAACTCGCCGACGCAGGTGATGCCCGCCAGGGCCATCTCCGCGTACGCGGCGCGGGCGAGGTCGAAGTAGGTGTCGGGGGTCAACGCGGCCGCGACCCGGTACATGACCTCGCGCCAGGTCCAGAAGGTGCCGCTGCCCTGCTGCACCGTGCCGCGCAGGGCCCGGTGGAAGGCATGGCTGTGGGCGTTGGCCAGCCCCGGCAGGGTGAGCCCGCGCAGCGTCACGGCGCCGACGGGCGGCGCGGCGGCCCCGGTGCGCAGGGCGGCGATCCGGCCGTCGGCGGTGGTGTCGACGACCACGCCCCGTTCGACGCGGCCGCCGGTCCACGCGTACTCGGCCCAGTAGCTCTGCGGCGTCAGCGACACGCCAGGCCCTCCAGTACGTCGGCGAGTGCGGTCACCCCGGCCAGGCAGTCGTCCTCGGTGGCCGTCTCGGCCGGGGAGTGCGAGACCCCGGTGGGGTTCCGTACGAACAGCATGGCGGTCGGGACGGCCTCGGAGAGGATGCCGGCGTCGTGTCCCGCCCCGGTCGGCAGCACGGGGGCGTTCCCCAGCAGCTTGGCGAGTTCGTCGCGCAGGCCGTGCGCGAACTCCACGACCGGGGTGAAGGACTCCCGGGTGACCTCCACCCGGACCCCGTCGCGCTCGCCCCGCTCGACCGCGGCGCGCTCGATCTCGCCGACGACCTCGGCGAGGGTGGCCTCGTCGGCGGCGCGCGAGTCCAGCCAGCCGCGTACCAGGGAGGCGATGGCGTTGACGCCGTTGGGCTCGACGCCGACCTTGCCGAAGGTGGCCAGCGCGCCGGCGAGCCGGGCCTTCTTGCGGGCGGCGAGCACCGTGTTGGCGTACGTCAGCATCGGGTCGCGGCGGTCCTCCAGGCGGGTGGTGCCCGCGTGGTTGGCCTCGCCGTGGAAGTCGAACCGCCAGCGGCCGTGCGGCCAGATGGCGGAGGCGACGCCCACCGCGTGCGGGGTGTCGGCCAGGAAGCGGCCCTGCTCGACGTGGAGCTCGACGAACGCGCCGATACGGGCGAGGCGTGCGGGGTCCGGGCCGATCGCCTCGGGGTCGTGCCCGGCCCGCTCCATGGCCTGCGCCAGGGTGACTCCGTCGCCGTCGCGCAGCGCGTGGGCCTTCTCGGCGGTGAGCTGTCCCGCGGTCAGCCGGGAGCCCACGCAGGCCAGCCCGAAGCGGGCGCCCTCCTCGTCGCCGAAGTTGACGATCGCCAGCGGCTTGGCGGGCGCGGCGCCGCGGGCCCGCAGCTCGTCCAGCGCCGCGAAGGAGGACACGACGCCCAGCGGCCCGTCGAAGGCACCGCCGTCCGGCACCGAGTCCAGGTGCGAACCGGTCACCACGGCGTCGCCGGCGGTGGGATCACCCAGCCAGGCCCACTGGTTGCCGTTGCGGTCGAGCTCGTACGCCAGGCCCCGGCCCTCGGCCTGCGCCTTGAACCAGGCGCGGCAGTCGGCGTCCGCGCCGGTCCAGGCGTAGCGGCGGTAGCCGCCGGAGCCGGAGTCGCGGCCGATGGGCCGCAACTCCGTCCACATCTCGTGGAACGAGGAGGTCACGCCTCCCCGCCTTCGACGCCCTCGCCGCCCTCGCGCATGGGCACGCGCACACCGCGCTCGGCGGCGACCTCGTCGGCGCGGTCGTACCCGGCGTCGACGTGCCGGATGACGCCCATGCCCGGGTCGTTGGTGAGCACACGGCGGATCTTCTCGCCCGCCAGCTTGGTGCCGTCGGCGACGGTGACCTGGCCGGCGTGGATGGAGCGGCCGATGCCGACGCCGCCGCCGTGGTGGATGGAGACCCAGGAGGCGCCGGAGGCGACGTTGACCATGGCGTTGAGCAGCGGCCAGTCGGCGATCGCGTCGGAGCCGTCGAGCATGGCCTCGGTCTCGCGGTACGGGGAGGCGACGGAGCCCGCGTCGAGGTGGTCGCGGCCGATGACCACCGGGGCGGCCAGCGTGCCGTCGGCGACCATCTCGTTGAAGCGCTCGCCGGCCTTGTCGCGCTCGCCGTAGCCGAGCCAGCAGATGCGCGCGGGCAGGCCCTGGAAGTGGACCCGCTCACCGGCCATCTTGATCCAGCGGGCCAGCGACTCGTTCTCCGGGAAGAGCTCCAGGATCGCCTTGTCGGTCTTGGCGATGTCGGCCGGGTCGCCGGACAGCGCCGCCCACCGGAAGGGGCCCTTGCCCTCGCAGAACAGCGGGCGGATGTAGGCCGGGACGAAGCCGGGGAAGGCGAACGCCCGGTCGTAGCCCGCGAGCTGGGCCTCGCCGCGGATGGAGTTGCCGTAGTCGAAGACCTCGGCGCCCGCGTCCATGAAGCCGACCATGGCCTCGACGTGCTTGGCCATCGCCTCGCGGGCGCGCTGGGTGAACTCGGCGGGCTTCTCGGCCGCGTACGAGGTCATGTCCTCGAAGTCGACACCGATCGGCAGGTACGCCAGCGGGTCGTGGGCGGAGGTCTGGTCGGTGACGACGTCGATGGGCGCGTCCATGGCGAGCAGCTGCGGCACCAGCTCGGCCGCGTTGCCCAGGACGCCGATGCTCAGCGGCTTGCGCTGGTCGCGGGCCTCGGTGGCGAGGGCGAGCGCGTGCTCCAGGGAGTCGGCGCGCACGTCCAGGTAGCGGTGCTCGATGCGGCGCTCGATGGCGCGCGGGTCGCAGTCGATGCAGATGGCGACGCCGCCGTTCATGGTGACGGCGAGCGGCTGGGCGCCGCCCATGCCGCCGAGACCGGCGGTGAGGGTGATGGTGCCGGCCAGGCTGCCGCCGAACTTCTTCTCCGCGACGGCGGCGAAGGTCTCGTACGTGCCCTGCAGGATGCCCTGGGTGCCGATGTAGATCCACGAACCGGCTGTCATCTGGCCGTACATGGTCAGGCCCAGCGCCTCCAGGCGGCGGAACTCCTCCCAGGTGGCCCAGTCGCCGACGAGGTTGGAGTTGGCGATGAGCACACGCGGCGCCCACTCGTGGGTCTGCATCACGCCGACCGGGCGGCCGGACTGGACGAGCATCGTCTCGTCCTGCTTCAGCCCCTGCAGGGTGCGGACCATGGCGTCGAAGGAGCGCCAGTCGCGGGCGGCCTTGCCGGTGCCGCCGTACACGACCAGCTTCTCGGGGTGCTCGGCGACCTCCGGGTCGAGGTTGTTCTGCAGCATGCGCAGCGCGGCTTCCTGCTGCCAGCCCTGTGCGGTGAGCGCGCTTCCGCGCGGTGCGCGTACGGTCCTCGGTCCGGCGCCGGTTCCGGTCATGCCCCTGCCTCCTCGCGACTGGATTGAGTCATTCACATCCTTGCCTCCTGAATAGCACTAGTCAACCGGGGCGACGTGCCTCCGGCGCGTCCCGCGGGGCCGTGTCCGGGTCACGTCCCCCACGGGCAGGTCGTACCCGCCGGGGGCCCGTCCGTCACGGGCCCGCCCCGACGACCTCGGCCTGACACGATGGCGGTATGACGGAGGAACCCGCGGTACGACGGGAACGGGCACTTCGCGCGGCGGTCGGGCAGGGACTGATCGGCACCGACAGGCCGGTGGTGGGCCTGCTGGACCTGGACGGCGTCCGGGCGGCCGCCGCCGATCTGCGGGCGGCCTTCGCCACGCCCGGGGTGGAGGTCACGCACACCTTCGCGGTCAAGGCCGCGTCCCTGGTGCCGGTGCTGCGGCTGCTCTCCGAGGAGGGCATCGGCGCGGAGGTCGCCAGCCCCGGCGAGCTCGCCCTGGCCAGGGCCGCGGGCGTACCCGCCGGAAGGATCGTGCTGGACTCCCCCGCCAAGACCCCGGACGAACTGCGGGAGGCGCTGGCCCTCGGCATCGCCCTCAACGCCGACAACCCGCAGGAGCTGGCGCGCCTGGACCGGCTCGTGCCGCCCGGCACCACCGCAGCCCCGCTGGGCCTGCGGGTCAATCCCCAGGTCGGCGCGGGCAGCATCGGTGCGATGAGCACGGCCACCGCCACGTCGAAGTTCGGCGTCGCCCTGCGCGACGAGGGCGCGGCGCAGTGGGTGGTCCGCGCCTACCTCGACCGTCCCTGGCTCACCCGGCTGCACACCCACACCGGTTCGCAGGGCGTACCCCTGGAACTGATGGCGGCCGGCGTCCGCGCGGCGTACGAGCTCGCCGAGCAGATCAACACGGCGGCCGGGCGTCGGCAGGTCACCACGCTGGACATCGGCGGCGGCCTGCCGGTCAACTTCGCCTCCGACGAGGTCCGGCCGGGCTTCCGCGCCTACGCCGACGCGCTCCGCGCGGCCGTGCCCGGACTCTTCGACGGGCGGTACGCGCTGGTCACCGAGTTCGGGCGGTCACTGGTGGCCAAGCAGGGCACGATCCTGGCGCGCGTGGAGTACGCCAAGACGGCCGGGGGCCGCGCGATCGCCGTGACGCACGCCGGCGCCCAGGTCGCCACGCGCACCGTCTTCGCGCCCGGCGCCTGGCCGCTGCGGGTCCTGGCGCTCGACCCGGAGGGACGCCCCAAGGACGGCGCCCCGGTCGTCCAGGACGTCGCCGGGCCGTGCTGCTTCGCGGGCGACCTCGTCGCCACGGCGCGCGAGCTGCCGCTGCTCGCGGAGGGCGACCTCGTGGCGCTGCCCGACACGGGGGCGTACTACTTCTCGACGCACTTCGCGTACAACTCGCTGCCCCGCCCCGCCGTCCACGGCTACTGCGGGCCCGGCCCGGACTTCCGCACCCTGCGCCGCGCCCAGACGATCGAGGACCTCGTACGGGAGAGCGGCGGCTGAGCCACGGCCGCGCGGCCGTGGCTCGTTCACCCGGACGGGTCAGCGGGCCGCCGCGGCGCGACGGCGGGACGAGCCGCCGGGGCCCGCGTCGCCGGCCACGGGTCCGGTGGCCTCGTAGCCGGGGACGGACGCCGCGGCGGGGCCGCGTCCCACGTACTCGGGCCTGACCCACAGCAGCGTCTCGTGCGCCCGCTCCCAGCGCCCCAGGCGCACCGCCTTGGCCCACAGCCCCGCTCCGGCGCCCGCGAGCAGCATCCCCGCCGCGGCGGGCGCGGCCACGCCGGAGGCGAGGGCCACCACGAACGCGGCGAGCAGCCACCACCGCCGGGCCCGGGTCCAGGCGCGCGCCGTGACCCGGCGGTCCTGCAGGAAGACGCCCCGGGGCGCGCGCCCGGCCGCCTCCGCGAGGGCCGTGTACCGCCGCCGGCGCACCAGGAAGGCCACCACCGCGGCGACCACGAAGAGTGCGGCGCCACCCAGCACCCCGATGCGGCGTCCGGTCAGTCCGGGCACGAAGACCCCGACCACCGCCGCCACGACCCCCAGCCACCACAGCCACCGCGCCGGCACCCGTACCAGGACCGCCACCCGCGCCAGCGCATACGCTCCGCGCACCACCGCTGTCTCCCTTCCTCCACGGCTCGTTCCGTCAGTGCTGGGGAGGGAGGTTACTCACGGGACATCAAAATTCCGTGAGAACGGCACCGCATGCGGGGCCGCGGAGGCAGTGCTACCACTGAGAGCGGGGGCCTTCGGGGCTGGAGTGGTGCGTATGAACATCGTGGTCGACCTCAATCGCTGCCAGGCCTACGCGCAGTGCGCGTTCCTCGCTCCCGAGGTCTTCGAACTGCATGGCGAGGAGGCCCTGCTGTACGTCCCCGCCGTCCCGGAGGACCAGCAGGAGCGCGTCCACCGGGCCGCGGTGGCGTGCCCGGTGCAGGCCATCCTCGTGGGCGGGGCGGCGGGTGCCGATGTCCGGTGAACTGCGCGACGGGCGCATCGTCATCGTCGGCGCGTCCCTGGCCGGCCTGCGGGCCGCCGAGACGCTGCGCGACGAGGGTTTCGCGGGGTCGCTGACGCTGGTGGGCGACGAGCCGCACCCGCCGTACGACCGGCCGCCGCTGTCCAAGCAGGTGCTGCTCGGGCGCGTGCCCGCGACGGCGACCGGGCTGCCGGCCCGCCGGGAGGTGGACGCGCAGTGGAAGCTGGGCATCGCCGCCACGGGGGTCGACGGGATCGGCCGGCGCGTCTTCCTCGCGAACGGCGAGGAACTGCCCTTCGACCGTTTGCTGATCGCCACCGGCACCCGCGCGCGGCCCTGGCCGAACCCTGCCGAGGCCGCCCTGGACGGTGTGTTCGCGCTGCGGACCAGCGACGACGCGGCCGGGCTCGCCGAACGGCTGGACGCCGGGCCCCGGCGGGTGCTGGTGATCGGCGCCGGTTTCACGGGCTCGGAGATCGCCTCCGCCTGCCGGGAGCGGGACATCCCCGTGACCGTGGTGGAGCGCGGCCCCGCGCCCCTGGTGGGCGCGCTCGGCGGGACGCTCGCCGCGGTCGCCGCCGAGATGCACCGCAGGCACGGGGTGGACCTCCGCTGCGGGGTGCAGGTCACCTCCCTGGAGGGGGACGGCCGGCTGACCGGCGCCCGGCTCTCCGACGGGAGCACCGTCGAGGCGGACGTGGCGGTGGTCGCCCTCGGCGCGGTCCGCAACACCGAGTGGCTGGCCGAGTCCGGCCTGGCCGCCGGCCCGCGCGGCGTGACCTGCGACGCCGGCTGCCGTGCCTTCAACATGTACGGCATCGTCACCGACGACGTGTTCGTCGCCGGCGACGTGGCCCGCTTCCCGCACCCCCTGTTCGGCTACCAACTGCTCGCCCTGGAGCACTGGGGCAACGCGGTCGCGCAGGCCGAGGTGGCGGCGCACAACATGGTCAGCGCGGGCCCGTTCCGGCGGCCGCACCTGGCCGTGCCGGCCTTCTGGTCCAGCCAGTTCGGCCACAACATCAAGTCGGTGGGCGTGCCGACCTACTCCGACCAGGTCGTCGTCGCCCAGGGTTCGCTGCGCGAGGCCCGGCTGGTCGTCGTCTACGGCTACAAGGGCCGCATCACGGCGGCGGTGTCGGTGAACCGGGCCAAGTGGCTGGACTACTACCAGAACCTGATCGAGACGGCCGCGCCGTTCCCACCCGAGCCCGGGGCCGCCGACCGGACCGTCCCGATGATCCCCCTGCCGTCCGACGTACCGGACCCCGCGGTGCTCTCGCACGGCCCGACGGTCGCCCTCACCGGTCATCTGCCGGACCGGCGCCTGACCCTGGTGCGGCACGGCGGCTGAGGCCGCCGCCGCCGGCGCCGCGGACGGGCCGTGGCAGGACGCCGCGGCCCACGACGACGAGGAGCCCCCGCGCATGGCTGCGGACACGCTGTTCCGAAGGATCACCGACTACGCCAGCCGGCCCGATCCCTACCCGCTCTACGCCGAACTCCGCGAGAGCAAGGTGGCGCCGCAGGACGACGGCAGCTACCTCGTCGGCACCTACCACGAGATCACGGCCCTGCTCCACGACCCACGCATCAGCTCCGACCGGCGCCACCGCAGCGACCCGCAGGAGGCCCGGCTGGCCGGGGAACTGGCGCCCTCCTTCATCGGCGTGGACGATCCCGAGCACGACCGGCTCCGCCGCACCGCCATGCGGCCCTTCGGCCCGCCGCACACCCCGGGCCGGGTCGACGCCATGCACGGTGAGATCGTCCGGATCGCCGACGGCCTCGTCGCCGGGCTCCGGGACAAGCAGCGCATCGACGTCGTCGACGACTTCGCCTACCCGCTCCCGGTCACCGTGATCTGCCGGCTGCTGGGCGTGCCCCAGGAGGACGAGCCGATGTTCCGCGGCTGGTCGGACCAGATCGTCGGCGGACTCGACCTCAACCCCGACGAGGACCCCACGCAGCGCACGCAGGCCGCCACCGAGGCCCGCAGGGCGATGGGGGTCTACCTGGGCGGGCTGGCCGAGCAGCGGCGTGGCAAGCCCTCCGACGACCTGCTGTCGGCGTTCGTCAACGACCAGGACCCGGCCGGCGGGCTGACCCAGATCGAGCTGATGGTGACCTCGGTGCTGCTGCTCGTCGCCGGGCACGAGACCACCGTCAACCTGATCACCAACGGCATGCTCACCCTGCTGCGCCGGCCCGACCAGCTGGACCTGCTGCGCCGCGAACCGGCCCTGATGCCGCAGGCGGTGGAGGAACTGCTGCGGTTCGAGCCGCCCGTGCAGATGCTGCCCCAGCGCACCCCGCTGGTGGACGTCGAGGTCGCGGGGGTCACCGTGCCCAAGGGGGCGCCCTTGGTCCTGGTGCTCGCCTCCGGCAGCCGTGATCCGCAGCGCTTCCGGGACCCCGACCGCTTCGACCCGCAGCGCACGGACAACCAGCACCTGGGCTTCGGCAGCGGTGTGCACAGCTGCTTCGGGGCGCCGCTCGCCCGGCTGGAGGCGCAGATCGCCCTCACCGCGCTGCTGCGCGACCTGGACGGCCTCCGGCCGGCGGAGGACCCGCCGCCGTACCGGCGAAGCCCGGTGCTGCGCGGTCCCCGCCATCTGGTCGTGGAGCACGACGGGGTGGGCGCCTGACCCGGCGTCCAACCCGCCGCCCGCCCCCGTGCGTCGGGGCGGCTCACTCCACAAACAGGCCCTGCGCCGCGGCCTTGGCGTCGAACTCCTCCAGCCGCGCCTGCGCGTCCGGCAGCCCGTCGCACATCGCCTCCAGAAGCACCCGCCCGAGCAGCATCGGCGCGCACGCGGTGTCGAAGGCGAGTCCCGTGCCGACGGCCGCAGGGAGCAGGACGTCGGAGTGGGCGGCGACCGGCGCGAAGGCGCTGTCGGCGACGGTGACGACGGTCAGCCCGGCGGAGCGGGCGTACTCCAGGGCCTCGACCACCTCACGGGGATGCCGGGGCAGCGCGAAGCACAGCAGGGCGCTCGCCCCGGCGCGCACGGCCGCGTCGACGCGGTCGGCGAGCATGCTGCCGCCCTCGTCGAGGAGACGGACGTCGGGGTGCACCTTGGCCGCGAAGTAGCCGAAGCCGCGGGCCTGGGCGGCCGCGGCCCGCAGTCCCAGGACGGGCAGCGGCCGGGACGCGGCGAGCAGGGCGCCCGCGCGGGCGACCGGGGCGGGGTCGGCGAGCAGCGCGGCGAGGTGCCGCAGGTTCTCGATCTCGGCCTGCACGGCCTCCTGGTACTCGTTGTACCGGTCGCCGTCCGGCTGCCCCTGGGGCGCTACGGCGGGGGCGACGTCGCGCAGGTGGCGGCGGAGCGCGGGGTAGCCGTCGAAGCCGAGCGCGACGGCGAAGCGGGTCACGGAGGGCTGGCTGACCCCGGCCAGTTCGGCGACCTCGACGCTGGACAGGAAGGGCGCGTCGGCGGCCCGCCGCACCAGGCAGTGCGCGATGCGGCGCTGGGTGGGCGTGAGCCGGTGCGCCTCGAACAGCTTCATCAGGCGCGCGGACGCGGTGTCGGTCCCGTCGGCTCCGGTGGCGTTCTCGGTGGCCATGACGCCCTCTCCGGTCGGCCATTCATGTGCCGATGACTCTGCATGATTCTATGCAGGAGGGCAAGGCGCCCCGGCTCACACGGGCGGCAGCAGCTTCTTCTGCGGCTTGCCCATCGCGTTGCGCGGCAGTTCGGTCAGGAAGCGGACCTTGCGCGGGCGCTTGTGCACCGACAGGTGACCGGCCACGAAGTCGATCAGCTCGCGCTCGCCCACCCCGTCCGCCACCACGTAGGCCACGATCTCCTGGCCGAGGTCGGTGTGCGGGGCGCCCACCACGGCCGCCTCCCGCACCGCGGGGTGGTCCAGCAGGGCGTTCTCCACCTCGCCCGCGCCGATCCGGTAGCCGCCGGACTTGATCAGGTCGGTGGAGGCCCGGCCGACGATCCGATGCATGCCGTCCGGCTCGATCGCCGCGATGTCCCCGGTGCGGAACCAGCCGTCCTCGGTGTACGAGGCCGCGGTCGCCTCCGGCCGTCCCAGGTAGCCGTCGAAGAGGGTGGGCCCGGTGAGCTGGAGCTCACCGATCTCCGCGCCCGGCTCGGCCGCGATCCGGGTGCGGATCCCCGGCAGCGGCAGCCCGACGGAGCCGGGGCGCCGCTCACCGGCCGCCCGGGTGCTGACCGTGATCAGGGTCTCCGTCATGCCGTAGCGCTCGACCGGCCGCTGCCCGGTCAGCGCCTCCAGTTCGCGGAAGACCGGCGCCGGCAGCGGCGCACTGCCGGAGACCAGCAAGCGGGCGCCGCTCAGCGCCCTGGCGGACTCCGGGTCCCCCGCGACCCGGCCCCAGACGGTCGGCACGCCGAAGTAGAGGCTGCCGCCCGCCGCCGCGTACGCCTGCGGGGTGGGGCGGCCGGTGTGGACCAGACGGCTCCCGGTGCGCAGCGCGCCGAGCACGCCGAGCACGAGGCCGTGCACGTGGAACAGCGGCAGGCCGTGGACGAGGGTGTCCTCCGGCGTCCACTCCCAGGCCCCGGCGAGGGCGTCGAGTCCGGCCGCGACCGCGCGGCGGGGGACCAGCACGCCCTTGGGCGCCCCGGTGGTGCCCGAGGTGTACAGGACGAGGGCCGCCGTGTCCGGGTCCGGCTCGGGGCCGTCCCAGGACCTGCGCTCGGTGACCACGACCGGGGGCGCCTGCACGGCCCCGGAGTCGCGCAGGATGTGGTCGCGCTCGGCCGGTCCCGCGTCGGGCGGCACCGGGACGACCGGGACGCCCGCGAGGAGGCCGCCGACGACCGCCACGACCGTCTCCAGGGACGGCGCCGCGTGCACGGCGACCGCCGGGGCACCCGCGACGCGTGCCGCGAAGGCGCCCGCGGCACCGAGCAGTTCCTCGCGCGAGCTCGGGCGCCCGTCGACGGTGACCGCGTCGGGGCGGTCGGACGGGGCGTGGTGCAGGGCGGTCAGCAGGCGCGGCGCGTGTCCGGTCACCCCACGACCCTACTGGGGCGACCCCCGGGAAGGTTCGGGGGTTTCCCCCAGTGCCACCGGGCCGACCGGTCCGTACGGTGGCGTCATGGACGCCCTTGACCCAGAGCTCAAGAAGGAATTCGCCGCCACCATCCAGGCGCGCAAGGACTTGGGGGAGGAGTACGAGTCGGCCCTCATCGACTCCTTCCTGGAGAAGATGGACCGGCGCATCGACTCCCAGGTCGAGCGGCGGGTACGCCGCGAACTGGCCGAGCACCAGACGGCGTTCGCCCGTGCCGGGCGCCGGGTCGGGCCGGAGGCGCGCGGCCATGGGGGCGGCCGTTTCGGCGCCCGCTACGGCTTCGGGGCGTTCTCCTTGATCATGGCGATCCCGCTGTCCGCCATCGCGGCCGACAAGGGCGACCTGCCCGGGCTCCTCGTCGCCTGGGTCGGCATCGTCGCCGTCAACGCCGCCCATTCGCTGGGGTGGCTGTTCAACGAGCGGGGCAGCGCGCCGCGCCGCGGCAAGGACCCGGACGCCTGGGAGGACTGACGGCCCTGAGGCGGCGGGCGGCCCCCGCGCGGGCCGGAACGCGTCCGCGGCGGGGCGCCGCACGAGTCGGGGACGCATCGCCCGACAGGCCGGTGCCCGACTCCGCGACCGCAGCCGGCGCCGCGCCGGGGAGAAGGCCCTTCGACGGCGGGCCCCGGGGGGGCCGCCGCGCCGCCGCCTTCCCGCGCTACGCCGTGAGCAGTGCCACGACGCGGCGGGCCGCGGTCTCGTCGCGTGCCGCGGCGAAGGGCAGCGGCCCGGCGGCCATGCGGAACGGCAGCCCGTCCGCGCCCAGCACCGTTCCGCCCGCCTCGGCGACCAGCAGGACGCCGGCGGAGTGGTCCCAGGGGTTGTCGTAGGCGTACGTGGCCGCGTCGAGCCGCCCGAGCGCGACGTCGAGGTAGTCGCAGCCGGCGGAGCCGCTCGCCCAGGGCTTGACGCCGTGCGCGGCCCCCAACTCGTACAGCCTCCGGTGCTGGTCGGCGGTGAGGTGCGCGGGCCGGGCGCCGGCCACCAGGAGCACCTCGTCCGCGTCCTGGGCGCCGCCGGTGCCCAGCCGCAGCGGACGGCCGCCCAGGTGCGCGCCCTCGCCGCGCCGGGCGGTGGCGAGGACCCCGTCGACGGGCCGGTACGTCCAGGAGGCGAGCAGCTCACCGCGCGCGGCCAGGGCGACCTGGGTGACGAACGAGGAGTCGCCGCGGACGAAGTTGGAGGTGCCGTCGACCGGGTCGACGATCCAGACCGGAGCCTCGCCCAGCAGTGCCCCGAGCAGCGCGGGGTCGGCGTGCACGGCCTCCTCGCCGATGACGGCGGAGCCCGGCAGCAGGCGGGTGAGCGTACGGGTGAGGCGTTCCTCGACCCGGCGGTCGGCGACCGTGACGAGGTCCAGCGGGCCCTTCTTCTCGTCGACGTCGCCCTCGGCGAGGCGGCCGAAGCGGGCGAGCGCCTCCTCGTCGGCCACGGTGCGTATGGACTCCTCGACGGCTGCGAACGTCTGTGCGCTGATCACGGCGGCCACTCAACCAGAAGAGCGGCCCGCGCGGGGACGCGGACCGCTCTTCCACAGATTGCGCGGGAACCGCCGCACCCCCGGTCACCCGGGGGGCGGGACGACGGCGGTCCCCGCGAGGGACGTGGGCCGGATCAGGGCCGGGCCACACGTCCTGGGGTCACCATGGAGGTCCGGGAGCCGCTCCGGAGGTCCTTGGCGCCACATCCGTGGTGTCGGCCGGGCGACCGGTGTGCCGTCCGCCGACATCCACCAATGTGCCGGACCCGTGTTAAGCGCGTGCTGCGGCCACGTGACGTGGGTGTACCACTTCCGCGAACCCGTGGCGGACCTCCGTGGGACGTCCCGGGGACGTCCCCGGGTGCCGTTACTTGGCCTCCTCGGCGAGGAAGGCGAGCAGGTCCTGGCGGCTGACCACACCTGTCGGCTTGCCCTCGACCAGCACGATCGCCGCGTCGGCGGAGCCCAGCACGGCCATCAGGTCGCCGACCGGCTCGCCGGAGCCCACCTGCGGCAGCGGCGCGCTCATGTGCCGCTCCAGCGGGTCGTCCAGGGTGGCGCGCTTGGTGAACAGCGCGTCGAGCAGTTCCCGCTCCACGACCGAGCCGATGACCTCGGCGGCCATGACGTCGGGGTGCCCGGCGCCCGGCTTCACGATCGGCATCTGCGAGACGCCGTACTCGCGCAGCACCTCGATGGCCTGGCCGACCGTCTCCTCGGGGTGCATGTGCACCAGCTGCGGGATGCCGCCGTCCTTGCGATCCAGCACGTCGGAGACGCGGGCCTGGCCGGTGCCCTCCTCCAGGAAGCCGTAGTCGGCCATCCACTCGTCGTTGAAGATCTTCGAGAGGTAGCCGCGGCCGGAGTCCGGCAGCAGGACGACCACGACGTCGTCCGGGCCGAGCCGCTCGGCCACGCGCAGCGCCGCGACGACCGCCATGCCGCAGGAGCCGCCGACGAGCAGGCCCTCCTCCTTGGCGAGGCGGCGGGTCATCTGGAAGGAGTCCTTGTCCGAGACCGCGACGATCTCGTCCGCGACGGTGCGGTCGTAGGCGGTGGGCCAGAAGTCCTCACCGACGCCCTCGACGAGGTACGGCCGGCCGGAGCCGCCGCTGTAGACGGAGCCCTCCGGGTCCGCGCCGATGACCTTCACCCTGCCGTCCGAGGCGTCCTTCAGGTAGCGGCCGGTGCCGGAGATGGTGCCGCCGGTGCCGACGCCCGCCACGAAGTGCGTGATCTTCCCCTCGGTCTGCTCCCACAGCTCCGGGCCGGTGGAGTGGTAGTGCGAGGCCGGGTTGTTGGGGTTGCTGTACTGGTCCGGCTTCCAGGCGTTCGGGGTCTCGCGCACCAGCCGGTCGGAGACGTTGTAGTACGAGTCCGGGTGCTCGGGGTCCACGGCGGTGGGGCAGACCACGACCTCGGCGCCGTAGGCCCGCATGACGTTGATCTTGTCCGCGGAGACCTTGTCGGGGCAGACGAAGATGCAGTGGTAGCCCTTCTGCTGGGCCACGATCGCCAGGCCGACGCCCGTGTTGCCCGAGGTGGGCTCCACGATCGTGCCGCCGGGCTTGAGTTCGCCGCTCTTCTCCGCGGCCTCGATCATCCGCAGCGCGATGCGGTCCTTGACCGAACCGCCGGGGTTGAAGTACTCGACCTTGGCCAGGACGGTCGCCTGGATTCCTGCCGTCACGCTGTTGAGCCTCACCAGCGGGGTGTTGCCGACGAGACTGATCATCGAGTCGTGGAACTGCACCATTGTCTCCGGGTTCTCCGTGATTGTGAGGCCAGGGTAAGCGGTTTTCCGGTGGGGGGTCGCCCACGCCGGCACCGGGCGTCGCACGCTTCACATTGGTGTTACGTACGCCCCGGAAGGTCCGGTTGTAGAGTCACACCGTGGCGCGATCACGACACGTCGCTGTTACGACACCGGGCTTATACAACCGGGGGGTGGGCAATGCCTGACCAGGAACACCCGGACACCACCGAAGCGGGCACGGGCAACGCCGACTACGCCGCCGCCCTCAGCGGCCTGGCCGCCGTGGAGTCCGGCCTCGCCTCCGTGCGGGAACGGCTCACGGCCCTCGCCGCCGTGCGCCCGTCCCGGCCGGCCGAGCCGGTGATGCCGGGCGGGATCGCCGAGGTGATCCACGGCGAGACGGAACAGCAGCACATGATCGAGCAGCTGCAGCGCGAGGCCCGCAAGGAGGTGCTGACCTTCGTGCGGCCGCCGTACGTCGCCGCGGCGGGCAACGTCGTGCAGAAGGAGCGGCTGACCGCCGGGGTCGAGTACCGCTCCCTGTACGAGACGACGGCCCTGGTGTACCCCGGGGCGGCCGACATGCCGGGCTTCGTCGAGCCGGGCGAGCTGGCCCGGGCGGCGCCGACCGTGCCGATGAAGCTGATGATCGTCGACGCCGAGCGGGCGCTGCTGCCGCTGTCCGGCGGCCGCGACCGGTCCGTGGTCTCCTCCGCCGGCCTGCTGCTGCTCCACCCCTCGGTGCTGGTCGACGCGCTGCTGGAGCTCTTCGAGGACCGCTGGCTGCGCGGCACGCCGCTGCGCATGCCCTCGCTCGGCGAGACGGAGGAGGACCCGGAGTTCCCCGGCTCCCCCGAGCTCGACGAGCAGCTGCTCTCGCTGCTGATGTCCGGGCTGCCCGACAAGGCGATCGCTTCCCAGCTGGGGATATCCCTGCGCACGCTGCAGCGCAGGATCCGGTCCCTGATGGAGTCCACCGGAACCGCCAACCGCACCCAGCTCGCCTGGTTCGTCGCGCAGCAGCGACTGACCTGAGTCGGGGCCGCCCAGCGGTTGCGGCGGGCACCGGACGGGGCAACAAATCGTTGTACGGGTCGGGCCACGAGGGTCCGCACACCCGGCGCGGGAGGTGGACGTTGTCCAGGGCAAGGGTGGCGCGGCGGATCGCGACGGCCGCCGCGTACGGAGGTGGCGGCATCGGGCTGCTGGGCGGCGCCGCGGTCGGCCTGGTGCTGACCGAGGCCGCGCTCGCCCGCAGGACCGTGGGCGGCTCCGACGCCGTCCCGCCCCGCGCGGACGGCGTCTACGGCGCCGCCTTCGCGCTGAGCACCGACGAGCGGCCGATCGTGCTGGCCCTCGTGGGCGACTCCACGGCGGCGGGGCAGGGGGTGCACCGGGCGAGCCAGACCCCCGGCGCATTGCTGGCCTCCGGGGTGGCGGCGGTGGCGGAACGGCCGGTACGGCTGGTCAACGTGGCCAATCCCGGCGCACAGTCCGACGACCTGGCCCGCCAGGTCGATCTTCTGCTGGGGCCCGCTCTCGGTACCGCGCCCGATCTGTGCGTGATCATGATCGGGGCGAACGACGTGACCCGGCGGATGCCGCTGGCCGTCTCGGTGCGGATGCTGTCCGACGCGGTGCGGCGGCTGCGCGAGGCCGGCTGCGAGGTGATCGTCGGGACCTGCCCCGACCTGGGCACGATCGAGCCAGTCTACCAGCCGCTGCGCTGGATCGCGCGGCGGCTGAGCCGTCAGCTCGCGGCCGCGCAGACCATCGCGGTGGTCGGCCTCGGCGGCCGCACCGTGTCACTGGGCGACCTGCTCGGGCCCGAGTTCGAGTCCCGCCCCCGCGAGATGTTCGGCCCGGACAACTACCACCCGTCGGCCGAGGGTTACGCGACCGCGGCCATGGCGATGCTGCCGACGCTGTGCTCCGCGGTCGGGCTGTGGCCCGAGGAGGACGAGCGCCCCGACGCCCGGCGCGGCGAGGGCTTCCTCCCGGTGGCCCAGGCCGCCGCGGAAGCCGCGGGCGAGGCCGGCACCGAGGTCACCGCGGCCGCCGGCACGGTCTCCGGCCCCCGCGGCCGCTGGGCCCTCCTCAAGCGCCGCCGCCGTCGCCGCCTCCCCGACGCGACGGAACCCGCCGCCACGGCGGCGGCCGAGGCCGCCCAGAACTAGCGCCTCCGGCAGGTTGCGGGCCCTCCGGGCGGCGGTACCCGCCGCCGCCCGCGGGTCCGCTGCGCCTGCGGCGGGGGGCTGTCTCCCACCCACCCGCCCGAACTCCGGACCACCAGGCCCCGTCGCGGACCGCCGCCGTCCGCAGAAGGCGCAGGGGCCACCCCCGCGCGGTGCGGCCCTTCGGGCGGCGGTACGCGCCGCACGGCAACCCGCCACCGCCGTCCGCGGGACCGCTGCGCCTGCGGCGGGGGGCTGTCTCCCACCCACCCGCCCGAACTCCGGACCACCAGGCCCCGTCGCGGACCGCCGCCGTGGCTGCGGAAGCCACAGGGGCCACCCCCGCGCGGTGCGGCCCTTCCGGCGGCGGTACGCGCCACACGGCAACCCGCCACCGCCGTCCGCGGGACCGCTGCGCCTGCGGCGGGGGGCTGTCTCCCACCCACCGCCCGAACTCCGGACCACCAGGCCCCGCCGCGGACCGCCGCCGTGGCTGCGGAAGGCGCAGGGGCCGCCCCCGCGCGGTGCGGCCCTTCGGGCGGCGGGACGCGCCGCACGGCAACCCGCCACCGCCGTCCGCGGGTCCGCTGCGCCTGCGGCGGGAGCTGTCTCCCATCCACCCGCGAGGGCACCCGTCGCGGATGCCGCCCACCGCTTGCCGCAGGGGGTCGACCCCCGCGCGGTGCGGCCCCCGGGGCGGCGTTGCGCGCCGCACGGCAACCCCGCGCCTTCACCCGCCGCCGTCCGCCCCAACGGCCATGACGCCCGGAACCGGCGTCAGCCGGCCTTGCGCTGGTTGAAGCGGAGCAGGTTGCCGGAGGGGTCGCGGAAGGCGCAGTCACGGACGCCGTAGGGCTGGTCCATGGGCTCCTGGAGCACCTCGCCGCCCGCGTCGCGGATGCGCTCGAAGGTGGCGTCGACGTCACCGGTGGCGAAGATGACCCCGCGCAGCATGCCCTTGGCCAGCAGCTCGCTCATGGCCTGCTTGTCCGCGTCGGAGGCGCCCGGGTCCGCCAGGGGCGGTTCGAGCACGATCTCCACGCCCGGCTGGTCGGGCGAGCCGACCGTCACCCAGCGCATGCCCTCGAAGCCGACGTCGTTGCGGACCTCCAGTCCGAGGACGTCGCGGTAGAAGGGCAGCGCCTTGTCGTGGTCGTCGACGGCGATGAAGCACTGTGACAGCGTGATGTCCATGCGGACCACGCTAGGCCCGCGGCGCGGTCTTCGCTTCCTTGTTCCTGACCGGCCTGGTGTACCGCTTCGCGATGCACGCCGGGATCGGCGCGCCCGGCCCGTGGTCGCGCGCGCGGTAGGCGCTCGGGGTCTCGCCCACGAGTTCGGTGAAGCGCGAGCTGAAGGAGCCGAGCGAGGTGCAGCCGACCGCGAAGCAGACCTCCGTGACCGTGAGGTCGCCGCGCCGCAGCAGGGCCTTGGCGCGCTCGATCCGGCGCGTCATGAGGTAGCTGTACGGGGACTCGCCGAACGCGGCCCGGAAACTGCGCGAGAAGTGGCCGGGGGACATCAGCGCCGCGCGGGCCAGTGCGGGGACGTCGAGGGGCTCCGCGTAGTCACGGTCCATCGCGTCACGGGCGCGCCGCAGCCGTACCAGGTCGTCCGGATTCACCACGTCAGCATCGCACGGGGGGCGCGTTCGCCACGAGGATGCGCCATCATGGACTAAGCAAGCGCTCAGAAAGAGGTCCGCGTCACAGCCCCCAGGCCGTGACTCCCTCCGCTACGTACAGGTAACTTCCCAGAGAGTCCCAGCCGTACCCCGCCGCCTCGTCGAGGAGTCGCGATGCCCGAAGCCGTGATCGTCTCTGCCGCCCGCTCCCCCATCGGCCGGGCCGTCAAGGGGTCCCTGAAGGACCTGCGCCCCGACGACCTGACCGCCACGATCATCCAGGCGGCCCTCGCCAAGGTGCCGCAGCTCGACCCGCACGAGATCGACGACCTGATGCTGGGCTGCGGCCTGCCCGGCGGCGAGCAGGGTCACAACCTGGGCCGGATCGTGGCCGTGCAGATGGGCATGGACCACCTCCCGGGCTGCACGGTCACGCGTTATTGCTCCTCGTCGCTGCAGACGACCCGGATGGCGCTGCACGCCATCAAGGCGGGCGAGGGCGACGTCTTCATCTCCGCCGGCGTCGAGACCGTGTCCCGCTTCGTCAACGGCAGCTCCGACGGCATGCCCGGCACCCACAACCCGCTCTTCGCCGAGGCCGAGGCCCGCACCGCGGCCCGCGCCGCGCAGGGCGGCGGGGAATGGCACGATCCGCGCGAGGACGGGCTGGTCCCTGACGCGTACATCGCGATGGGCCAGACCGCCGAGAACCTGGCGGCCCTCAAGGGCGTCACCCGCGCCGACCAGGACGAGTTCGGCGTCCGCTCGCAGAACCTGGCCGAAGAGGCCATCAAGAACGGCTTCTGGGAGCGCGAGATCACCCCGGTGACGCTGCCCGACGGCACGGTCGTCGCCAAGGACGACGGCCCGCGCGCCGGGGTCACCCTGGAGGCCGTGCAGGGTCTGAAGCCGGTCTTCCGCCCCGACGGCACCGTGACCGCCGGCAACTGCTGCCCGCTGAACGACGGCGCCGCGGCGCTGGTCGTCATGAGCGACACCAAGGCGCGCGAGCTCGGCATCACCCCGCTCGCCCGGGTGGTCTCCACCGGCGTCTCCGGCCTCTCCCCCGAGATCATGGGCCACGGCCCGGTCGAGGCGTCCCGCCAGGCACTGAAGCGTGCCGGGCTGACCATCGACGACATCGACCTGGTCGAGATCAACGAGGCCTTCGCGGCGCAGGTCATCCCCTCCTACCGGGACCTGGGCGTCGACATCGACCGGCTCAACGTCAACGGCGGCGCGATCGCCGTCGGTCACCCCTTCGGCATGACGGGCGCCCGCATCACCACCACGCTGATCAACTCGCTCCAGTGGCACGACAAGCAGTTCGGCCTGGAGACCATGTGCGTCGGCGGCGGCCAGGGCATGGCCATGGTCATCGAGCGCCTGTCGTAACGGGCCCCGCCGGCCCTTCCCGAACCCTCGGACGAACGTTCGAGACACAAGTCGCAATCGAACCGCCCCCTGGATGTGACCTAATCCCGGGGGCGGTCGTTTAGGCAGGTCAGAGGCGTGCCACTGGTACGGGGCGAGACTTTGGACCCTCCCATTTCGTGACGTTCCGCACTGCAGAGGCCATGGATTCCGGTGCAGAGTGGTGGTGTACAGGGGGCCAGGCTCGGGAAAGCACAGTCGGGAGTACGCCAGTGAGCGCCATGTTCCTCGTCCTGCTGGCGGGCGCGGCAACCGCCGTGGCCGCCGGCTCCGCCGCGCTGTTCGCCACACGCGGCGTACGTCGTGACGTCGCGGCCCTGCGCGCGGACCTGGCCGAGGCCCGTGCCGGGCGGGCGGCCGGGGTTCCCGCCGCACGCACCACTCCGGACGCCGAGGCCATCCGCACCGCCGTCGCCGACGCGCTCGCCGACGAGCGGGAGCGCGAACTGGCCGAGGCACGTGCCTTCTGGGCCGCTCAGGAAGCCCCCCTCGGCTACGGGACGGGCGAGTCCGGCGAGGCCCTCGTGGACCCGCAGCTCGACGCCCAGCTCTTCGGCGGCCAGGGGGCCGGCCCGGTTCCGGGCGCCGCCGGCACCGACTACGAGGTGCTGCCGTACGGCCCGTTCCTGCCCCGCCAGGCCGACCTCGCGGGCCTGGAGCCCGGTGGCCCGGCGCCCTTCCGGCACCCCTCCGACCCCGACTTCGGCGTCCCGGCACCGGTCGTGGCCAACCAGGAGCAGACCGCCGAGCGCCTGTCCGAACTCGCGGACCTGCGGATGCCGCTCGCCGACGTCCGTCCCGGCCCGCTCGGCACGCTCGACGTGTACGTCTTCGCCGACGGCACCACGCTCTGCATGACCCCGGGCGACCGGGACACCGCCGACCGCCTCTGCGACGCCCTGGACCAGGGCGAGTCCCCGATACTGCTGGGCGGCTCCGCCGTCGCGGGCGGCTACGCGCTGACCTTCACCTACGGCGAGGAGTCCGTCTACGTGCTCGCCGACCGGGTGGTCGCCTCGCTGTAGCCCGTCCTGCCCGTCCTACAGACCGCACCGCGCGGCCGTGTCCCCGATCCGGGACACGGCCGCGTCGCGTACGTGCGCCAGTTCCGGATGCGGTTCCAGGGCGGCGGCCAGGTCGTGGGCGGCCACGGAGATCTGGTCGCCGATCACGAAGACCCCCTCGTCCGGCACCGGCACCGGTTCCCGCCCGGGGAACTCGATCCGCTGTGCCAGGGCGGCCAGTTCACGGGCGAGTTCCAGGCCCGCCCGGGCCACCTCGCCACGGAGCCGGCTCTGCGGCAGGGAGCGGTAACGCGCCGCCAGGAGTCCGGCGGCGTCGCGGAGCGTCGTACAGTCCAGCACGGCGCGAGCCTACCGGTGCGTACACACAACCGAGTGCGTTGCACTGTTGCCAACGGTCGACGGCTCAGGCACGGTGGGGTGACCGGAACGCATACCGGAGGCGCCGATGTCACAGACCTTCTCGGAAGAGACCCACCGGAACCTGCTCTCCCACATCCCCCACTGCACCGGCCGCGAGATCGGCGAATGGCTTCGCACGGTCGACGACGGGCCCGCTTTCCTCCGCTTCGAGGAGAAAGTCAGCTGGCTCCGCAGCGAGCACGACCTGTCCTACGGACACGCCAAGGCCATCGTCCACGAATACGACCTGAGGCGGGCCGCGCGGAGGTTCGGCTGACGCGCCTCCCCTCCCGCACATGCGAACGGGCCCCGAAAGGCATTGCCTCCGGGGCCCGTTGAATGTCCCTCGCGGGTCAGCGCACTCAGTCGTCGCCGCGCAGGATCGCGATCAGCCGCAGCATCTCCAGGTAGATCCAGACCAGGGAGAGCGTGAGCCCGAAGGCCGCCAGCCAGGACTCCTGGCGCGGAGCGCCGTACTGGATGCCGTCCTCGATCTGCTTGAAGTCCAGCGACAGGAAGAACGCGCCCAGCGCGATCCCGATGATGCCGACCACGATGCCGAGCCCACCGCTGCGCAGGCCGAGGCCGTCACCGCCGCCGATCATCGCGGCGATCAGGTTGACGAACGTCAGGATGACGAAGCCGATGGCGATCGCCATGCCGATGCGGGCGTAGCGGGCGGTGACCCGGATGAGGCGGGTGCGGTACGCCACCAGCATGCCGACGAAGACCGCCATGGTCCCCAGCACGGCCTGCAGCGGGATGCCCGGCCACATGAAGTTGAGGATCTTGCTCCAGATGCCGAGGAAGACACCCTCGAAGACCGCGTAGCCGAGGATCAGCGCGGGCGAGGCCTCACGCTTGAACGACTGGATCAGGCCCAGGACCAGGGCCACGAGCGAGGCGCCGATCGCCAGGCCGTAGCTCTTCTCCGAGACCGGCAGCACGAACCACGCCACGAGCGCGCCGAGCACCACGGTGCCCAGGGTCATGGCGGTGCGCATGACGACGTCGTCCATCGTCATCCGGCCGGTCTGCACGGGGGCGCCCGGCGGGGCCTGGTACGTGGTGTCGTAGGGGTTGCTGCCCGCGTACGGGTTCGTGCCCGCGTAGGGGTTGCCGCCCGTCTGGGGGACGCCCTGCGTCTGCGGCTGACCGCCGAAGCCCGCGTAGCCCTCCCCGCGGGAGAACCCACGCCGCGAGAAGACCGGGTTGCTGCTCCTCATCTGTCACTCCTCCATGGCCGCGCGATACGGCTCCGCACCAAGAGTAATGGTATGGCAAAGCGGGTCGCCTACGCCTCAAGGAGGATCTTTTGCGGCCCGCTCACCATGCCTGCCACCACGCCTTTCCCCGTCCCCGCGGCGCCACACCGCCGGAAGTGGATCCTCGCTCAGCGACGCGTCGCCAGGATCTCGCTCAGCACGTCGTGCACGTAGGTGTTGGCGTGCTTGCCGGTGAAGCGGTTCGCGAGCGGGCCGGCCGCGGTGACGGGGACGTCCACACCGGTGTGACCGGAGGTGGTCCAGTCGATGTAGAACGACTTGTCGCTGCCGCGGATGCTGAACGGACCGTCCTCGGCGGAGATGCCGTCGCCGGACTCGTCGGCGGAGTCGGCCTCCTCCACGGCCAGGCCGCCGGTCTCGTGGTCACCGGTGACGACCAGCAGGGTGTCGGGGTGGGTGGCCACGTAGGCGCGGGCCACCGCGACGGCCTTCTCCAGCTCCTGCATGGACTGCAGGACGCGGGTGCCGTTGTTGGAGTGCGCGAACTCGTCCACGCCCTCCTCCTCGACCATGAGGAAGAAGCCCTTCTTGTTCTTGTCCAGCGTGCTGAGGGCCTTGCTGGTCATGGTGGACAGGCCGACCACCGGGTTGTACACGTCGCCCTGGCCCTCGGGACGCTGCTGGAACATCTCCTCGTTGGCGAAGAGACCGAGGAGCTTGCCGCCCTTGGCGCGGCTGAGCTGGTCCGCGCTGGAGACGTAGGAATAGCCGGCCTTCTTGGCCTTCGTGATCAGGTCACCCTTGGTGCCCTTGCTCGCCTCGGACGTGTCCTCGGCGGGCTTGTCCTGGAAGGCGCCGGGGCTGCCCGCGGGCAGCCACCAGTCCTCGCCACCGCCCAGGATGACGTCGGGCTTGCTGACCTCGATGTACTGGCGCGCGATCTCGTCCTGCGCCGACCGGTTGGCCGTGCTGGAGAAGAAGGCGGCCGGCGACGCGTCGGTGACCTGCGCTGTCGTGACCAGGCCGGTGGCCTTGCCGGCGGCCTTGGCCTGCTGGCCCAGGGTGGCCAGCGGGTTGCCGTCCACGTCGACGCTGATCGCGCCGTTGTAGGTCTTCTCACCGGTCGCCCACGCGGTCGCGGCCGCGGCGGAGTCGGTGACGACGGCCTTCGGGTCGTCCGGCTCGGTGGTCAGCTGACCCGAGTAGGGGAGCTTGTCCATCGCGAGCTGACCGTTCAGACCGGTCAGGTGCAGGCGCGCGGCCTGCCGGGCGGCGGCACCCATGCCGTCGCCGTTGATGAAGATGACGTTCTTCGCAGCCGGGGCCTTGCCCTTGCTTGCGGTCTGCGGGGCCGTGGCCGACGCACCCAGCGTCGGGCTGACCACCATGGTCACGACCGCGGCGGCGGCCGCAGCCGCCACGGGCGCGGCGTACCGCCGGGCCCTGCGTACACCCTCGGACACAACGACCTCCGTTGCTCACTGCTTGCCATTGCTTGGCTGTGAACTTAGGAGCCTTAGGGGGAAGGTTGACTAAGCGCAGATGTCCAGAACGCGACGGAACCTTCAGGTGACGGTAAAAGCCTAGGCCCGGACTTGTCCGTACAGGTGGTCGCGGCAGCCTCACGCGCGGGCCGCCCCGCACGGCCGCATCCGGCGCGTTCGTGCAGATCACCGCCGTCGCAGGGCATCGTGATGCGCGCAGCGGGGAGGGCCGGGGGAACGGGCGCGCCGTTCACATACCGTTCGTCCACGGCAAGGGGACGGTGAAGTCGTCCTCGACCGGCGGGTCCAGTTCGTGCGCCAGCAGGCCGGTGGCGGCGAAGCACCGCACGCGGACGGCGGCCGGGCTGACGTCCAGCCGCAGGAAGCTCTTGAAGAACGGCGGGCTGTACGTCGCCGAGCCCGGGGAGAGCAGACGGGTGAGCACCCGGCGGACGGGCAGGCGCAGCCGGCGCCTGCGGTCCGGCCGGGGCGGAGCACCCAGGACGCCGGCGACGAAGCGGGTCCGCCAGGTCACGCGGGCGCCGGTGGCCCGGGTGGCCGGGATGCCGAGACGCCGGGCGAGGACCGCGGACGCCTCGTCCGGGGTCAGGTCGAACAGGCGGCGCAGGTGGAGCCGGCGGCCGTAGAGCCGGCTGTAGAAGGCGAGGGAGTCGCCGCGCATCGGGTAGCAGCGGAAGCGGTCCTCGGTGACGCCGCCGACCTCCACCCGGGGGATCGTGTGGGTGGCGTGCATGAAGGCGCCCCCGCCGCCGGAGACGACGTATTCGATCCTCCGGCCGTCCACGTCCACCGGGTAGCGCTGGTAGTTGTGGATGTCCCCGCCGATCACGGCGACGAAGTTGTGCTCCGGGTCGCGGACGACCTCGTCGACCGTGCCGCCGCCCTCGATGGCGCAGGGGTGGTGCTCGCCGTCCACGTAGATCGGGGAACCGGTGACGAGGATCTTGGGGCGGGGCCCCAGGGAGACCTGGCGCAGCCACTCGCCCTGCTCCCTGTCGATGTCGCCGAGCAGCCCGGTGTCGATGCCTATGATCCGTATCGGCCCCGAGTCGATCGCCCAGTACGGGCCGGGCTGGGAGGCCGCCTGCGAGGGCGCTGAGCGCATCCGGCGGGCCTCGTCGAGCCGGGCGTCGTCCGGCACGTCGGGCTTCGCCCACAGCAGGCTGCGCCACCAGGCCCGGGTCAACCGGCGGGGGCGCGGCGCGGGCGGCAGGGCGGGGGCGCGGCAGAACACCCGCATGAAGCCGTTGAGCCCGTCGTACCAGTCGTGGTTCCCGGGGATGGCGTAGACGGGGGCGTCGTAGTCCCGGTAGGGCCGGAAGAACTTCGTGTCGTACTCGTTGGCGCTGCCGACGGGGTAGAGGACGTCGCTGCAGATCACGGCGTAGCGCGTGCCGGCGCCCGCCTTGAGCATCCCGGGGACGACGGCGTACTGCGGGTCGTCGCCCTCGCCGGTGTCGCCGAGGAGGAGGAAGGAGAAGGTGTCGGGGTCGTCCCGCTCGATCACCAGGTCCGCACCGGACGCCCCTCGCTCCAGTTGGCCGTTCACCCAGCGCTGCCGGTCCCGGCCGGTCGGGTCGCCGAACAGCGAGGCGAGCGGGCCGTTGCGGGCCTTCCACAGGGTCACCGGGTCCAGCCACGACAGGTTGACCACCCGGGCCGGCATCAACTCCCGGTAGGCGCCGGGCTGCTGGCTCTCCCAGCCGGCGCCGGACAGGGATTCACGCGAGGAGTCGGACACGGGCGCACTGTAGCAACCGGGCCGGGCGCCGAAGGCGGCGCCCGGAACTGCGCTCAGTCCTGCGCGTCCTGTGGGTACCAGCGCAGTTCGACCGTGTTGCCGTCCGGGTCCTCGACGTAGGTCGACAGGGCGGAGCCGCGCGCGCCGAACCGCCGCACGTTGGCCTCCAGCACCGTGAACACCCCGGACGCGACGACCTCTTCCCAGTCCAGCGGTTCGACGGTGAGGCAGATGTGGTCGACGTTGGACTCGCCGCGGGGCCCGGCGACCAGGTCGATGATGGTCTCCCGGGTGACCCGCACCGACGGGAACGGGGCCTTCCCCGCGCGCCATTCGTCGACGCGCACCGGTTCCAGGCCGAGCGGTCCGGTGTAGAAGGCCAGGGACCGCTCGACGTCGGCGACGTTGAGGACCAGGTGGTCGAAGGCCTTCACGCGCAGCACGGTCATGTCTCCTCCAGGGGTGGTGTGCCGTGGACGTCCTCCACGATCCGCCGGGGGGCCGCCGTCATCAAGGCATGATCGCCGTACGATCGTTGAGCGGAACTCAACGCCGAGGGGGAAGCGTGCTGGAGCGGGTGGAGATCGAGGCCTTCCTCACCCTCGCCGAGGAGCTGCACTTCGGCCGGACCGCCGAGCGCCTGGGCGTCACCACCGGGCGGGTCAGCCAGGTGGTGGGCAAGCTGGAACGCACCATCGGCTGCCCGCTCTTCGAACGGAACAGCCGCAGCGTCCGGATCACCCCGGTCGGCAGGCGGCTCGCGGACGATCTGCTCCCCCTCGTCGCCGGGCTGGAGGAAGCGCTGCGCAGGGCCGCCGACGCCGGCCGCGGCATCACCGGCGCGCTGCGCGTGGCCTTCCTCGGCGAGGGCACGGCGCCCACGCTGCTGAGGGTGGTCCGCCTGTTCTCCGAGCGCCACCCCGACTGCCGGGTGGACGTGCGCGAGGTCCAGCTGGCCACCTCCCGGGCGAGCCTGCTGGACGGTTCCGTCGACGTGCTCCTCGCCTCCTTCCCCTTCGACGGGATGGTCCGCGGACCGGTGCTGCTCAGGGAGCGCCGGGTGCTCGCGGTGGCCGCGGGGCACCCGGCGGCCGGCCGGGAGTCGGTGTCGCTCGAGGTGCTCGCGGACCACCCCGTGGTGCAGTACCCGGAGGTGACCTCGGTGGCGTTCAAGCGGGACCGCACCCCGGAGCGCACCCCGTCGGGCCGTACGGTCCCGAAGGGGCCGGCCGGCGGGTCGTTCTCCGAGATGCTCACCCTGGTGGCGCTGGGCCGGGGCGTCCTCCCCGTCGGGGAGCACGCCCGCCGCTACTACCCCCGGCCGGACCTCGCCTACGTCCCCCTCCACGACGCACCGCCCATCGAGCGCGGCCTGGTGTGGCGGCACGGCAACACCACGGCCCGGGTCCGCGCGTTCGCCCGTGCGGCGGCGGACGTCGCGGCCACCCGACCCGACCGGGCACGGGATGTCGGGTCCGGCGGGGTGCCCGACGCCTAGCGTGGGTCGTGGAAGAGGAAGGGGAACGGGAGTGCTGGAACGTCTCAACCAGGCCCTGGAGCACGTCGAGCGCCATCTCGACGGGCAGGTCGACGTGGCCGCGCTGGCACGCGTCGCGGGCACCTCGGAGTACCACCTGCGCCGGATGTTCTCCGCGCTCGCGGGCATGCCGCTCTCGGAGTACGTACGGCGCCGCCGGCTGACCGTCGCCGGCGCGGAGGTGCTCGCGGGGCCCGCGACGCTGCTGGAGGTCGCGGTGCGCTACGGGTACGGATCGGGCGAGGCCTTCGCCCGGGCGTTCCGCGCCGTGCACGGGGTCGGGCCGGGCGAGGCCCGGCGCACCGGCGCCGCGCTGGTCTCCCAGCCCCGGTTGGCCTTCCGCCTCACCGTCGAAGGGAGCAGCAGCATGCGTTACCGCGTCGTGGACAGGCCGGACTTCAGGGTCGTCGGCCTCAAGGCCCGGGTCCCCCTGGTGCACTCGGGGCCGAACCAGGCGATCGTCGATTTCGTCCGCGGGATCGACCCGCGGCTCGTGGCACGTCTGGAGGAGCTGTCGGACCAGGAACCGCGAGGGGTCGTCGCGGTCTGCGACGAACTGGACCCGAGCCGCGCCGAAGGCACCTTTCTCGACTACCACCAGGGGGTGATCACGTCGGCGGCCGCGCCCGACGGCACCACGGTCCTCCCCGTGCCTGCGGGCACCTGGGCGGTCTTCACCACCTCAGGGCCGGCGCCGCAGGCCATCCAGGAGCTGTGGCGGGACGTGTTCACCCAGTGGTTCCCCTCCAACCCGTACCGCAGCCGCCCCGGCCCCGAGATCCTGCGCGCCCGTCCGTCCGCGGACGGGACCGAGGCGGAGGCCGAACTGTGGCTCCCGGTGGAACGGGAACAGGGCTGAGAACGTGGCGGTGGTGCCACGCCGGTGAGGAAGTGAGTGCCCGGAACCGGATTCGAACCGGTACGCCCGCAAGGGGCAGCGAGGTTTAAGCTCGCCGTGTCTGCATTCCACCATCCGGGCGTGGCGGTACGAGAGCGCAGTACGAGCCTATCCGGCGGGGCGGGTGGAACAGGGCCCAGGATTCGTCATGTTGTCTGATTTTAAGGCTGACTGACGGGCCATCAGATATGTGCCGTCCGGAGGAAAGCACAGGCCCGGGGCGGTCCGGGCGGCGGACCGCACCCGCTGCATATGACGCGAAATCGCTTCCACCCGGGGGCGGGATGTCGGGGTCCCCGTCATCCCCAAGTAGGACGCGAGGGTCCGCGCGTACCTCTCGGGACTGCCTGCAGAACCACGATGTGGACGGATCCCGGCGACGTCTCCCGTCGGGACGATGGAGGGGTCCGATCGACTCCCCCGTCCCGACAGGAGCAGCGTGCCGTGACCACCACCACCGCACACCCCACCGCCACGGCCACGGCCGCCCGCGCCACCGACCTCAGCAAGGTCTACGGGGAGGGCGAGACCCGGGTCGTCGCGCTCGACGCGGTGACGGTCGAGTTCCGAGCCGGCGAGTACACCGCGATCATGGGGCCCTCGGGCTCGGGCAAGTCCACGCTGATGCACTGCATGGCGGGCCTGGACACCGTCTCGTCCGGCTCGGCGCGGATCGGCGACACCGAGCTGTCCTCGCTGAAGGACAAGCAGCTCACCAAGCTCCGCCGGGACAAGATCGGCTTCGTCTTCCAGGCGTTCAACCTGCTGCCGACGCTCACCGCCGCGGAGAACATCACGCTCCCGATGGACATCGCCGGCCGCAGGACCGACAAGCAGTGGCTGGACCGGGTCGTCGAGACGGTCGGACTGTCCGGGCGGCTGTCGCACCGGCCGTCCCAGCTGTCCGGCGGACAGCAGCAGCGGGTCGCCGTCGCCCGGGCACTGGCCAGCCGGCCCGAGATCATCTTCGCCGACGAGCCGACCGGCAACCTCGACTCCCGTTCCGGCGCGGAGATCCTCGGCTTCCTCCGCAACTCCGTGAAGGAGCTCGGCCAGACGGTCGTCATGGTCACCCACGACCCGGTCGCCGCCTCCTACGCCGACCGCGTGGTCTTCCTCGCCGACGGGCGGATCGTCGACGAGCTGCACGGCCCGACCGCGGACACGGTGCTGGAGCGCATGAAGCGCTTCGACGCCAAGGGCCGTACCAGCTGATCCGCGCCGCCGACCACGAGCCACGACCGAGAGACAAGCCCTGACATGTTCCGTACCGCCCTGCGCAATGTGCTGGCGCACAAGGCCAGACTGCTGATGACCGTGCTCGCCGTGATGCTCGGCGTCGCCTTCGTCTCCGGCACCCTGGTGTTCACCGACACCATCGGCAATGCCCTCCGCAAGGCCTCCGCGAGGAGCTACTCCGACGTCTCGGTCGCCGTCACCTACGGGGACGTCGACCATCCGCTCCCCCAGCGGCTGGTGGACGAGATCGGCCGGCTGCCCGGCACCGCGTCCACCACCGCGACCGTCACCGGCTTCACCGCGGTCGCCGGCAAGGACGGCCGGCTGGTCGGCGACGGCTGGTCCACCCGCGGCGGCAACTACGCCGGTGCGGACCGCTATCCGATACGCGAGGGACGCGCCCCGCGGACCTCCTCCGAGATCGCGCTGGACTCCAAGACCGCGGAGCGGACGGGCTACGCCGTCGGCGACACCGTCCGGATGTCCATCGACGGCCCGGTGATGCGGCAGAAGGTGACCGGCGTCTTCTCCACCGACGACGGCAACGTCGCCGCGGGCGGCAGCCTGGTGCTCTTCGACACGGCCACGGCCCAGAAGCTCTTCGGCAAGCCGGGCACGTACGAGGAGATCGACGTCAAGGCGGCGCCGGGCACCGCGCAGGCCACGCTCAGGGCCGAGATCGAAAAGCTGCTGCCGCGCTACGCCAAGGACGCCACCGCGACCACCGGGCAGAAACTGGCCGACGACGAGGCCCGGCAGATCGCCTCCGACCTCAGCACCTTCAACACCACCCTGCTCAGCTTCGCCGGCATCGCGCTCTTCGTCGGCATCTTCATCATCGCCAACACCTTCACCATGCTCGTCGCCCAGCGCACCAAGGAACTCGCGCTGCTGCGCGCGGTCGGCGCCAGCCGTCGGCAGGTGACGCGGTCGGTGCTGGCCGAGGCCCTCGTGGTGGGCGTGGTGGCCGGTGCCACCGGGTTCCTGCTGGGCATCGGCATCGCGGCCGTCATGCGGGCGGTGCTCGGCTCGGCGGGCGCGGAACTGCCCGAGGGCGCCCTGTCCGTACAGCCCGGCACGGCCGGGGCTGCGCTCGCCGTCGGTGTGGGCGTCACCATGCTCGCCGCATGGCTGCCGGCCCGCCGGGCCGCCAAGATCCCGCCGGTCGCGGCGATGAGCAGCGTGCACGCACCGGCCACCGTCAAGGGCCTGCTCCTGCGCAACACCCTCGGCGCGCTGCTGTCGGCGGCCGGTGTGGTCCTGGTGCTGGCCGGCTCGGGGATGAAGGACAACGGCAACATGGTCCTGGGCGGCGGCGCAGGGCTGCTGCTGATCGGCGTCTTCGTCCTCACGCCGCTGCTGTCCCGGCCGGTGGTCGCCGCGGCCGCGCCGCTGCTGCGCCCCTTCGGGGTCACGGGCAAGCTCGCCCGGCAGAACTCGGTGCGCAACCCGCGGCGCACCGCCGCGACCGCGTCGGCCCTGATGATCGGTCTCACCTTGATCACCGCCCTCACGGTGGTGGCCATCTCGGTCAAGACCACCGTGGACGAAATGGCCGCCGCCCACCTGAAGGCCGACTACCAGATCACGATGGCCACCGGCCGGAACCTCTCGCCCGAGGTGGCCGAGCGGGTCGCCGGCATCGACGGCGTCAGCGACTCCAGCGCGGTGCGCGACGCGCACACCGAACTGGGCGGCGAGGACGAGTGGGTCAGCGGCGTCGACGCGCCGCAGATCGGGCGGCTGCTTACCCTGGACTTCACCCACGGCTCCCTGGCCTCGGTGCACGGCGACTCCATGGTCGTGGACTCCGACACCGCCGAGCGGCGCGGCTGGCACACCGGGCAGAGCCTGCCGGTGCGCTACGACGACGGCACCAAGGGGCGGTTGACGATCGGCGGCGTCTACGAGGGCGGCGACCTCATCAACGGCGTGATCATGGACAACGCCACGGTCACCCCGCACACCCCCGAAGCAGGGGACATGCGGGTGCTGGTGAGGATGGCCGGCGGTGCCGAAGAGGCCAACCAGGACGCGCTGGTGAAGGCGCTCGGCGAGAACCCGGTGATCAAGGTCCAGGACAAGGCGGCCATCTCCCGCGAGCTCAGTTCCACGATCGACCTGATGCTGAACATCCTCTACGGGCTGCTCGCGATGGCCGTGCTGGTCGCAGTGCTGGGTGTGATCAACACGCTGGCGATGTCGGTCTTCGAGCGCAAGCACGAGATCGGCATGCTGCGCGCGATCGGCCTGGACCGTACCGCGGTCAAGCGGATGATCCGGCTGGAGTCCCTGGTGATCTCGCTGTTCGGCGCGGTACTGGGCCTCGGGCTCGGGGTGTTCCTCGCCTGGGCCGTCGGCGGGCTGATCAAGCCACAGCTGCCGAGCTACGCGATGACGCTGCCCTGGGACAGGATCGGGGTGTTCCTGGCGATGGCCGCCCTGGTGGGCGTCCTGGCCGCGCTGTGGCCGGCCCGGCGGGCGTCCAGGCTGAACATGCTGGAGGCCATCAAGGCCGAGTAGCGGGACGGCGGGAGGCGCCCGAGGGGCGGAGGCCACGACGGCCTCCGCCCCTCGGCATGTCAGTCCTGCCGGCCCGGGCCCAGCCAGTCGGCCCGGGTGCGGGGCATCCCGGAGCCGCCGTCCTTGGTCGGGCGGACGGCGAGCACCTGGTTGACGCCGATGCGGTTCTGCTCGAAGGAGAGCGCGGAGGCCGCCATGTACAGCCGCCAGACACGGGCGCGGCCGGCTCCGGCGAGGCGGACGGCCTCCGGCCAGTGCGCCTCCAGGTTGGCGACCCACTGCCGCAGGGTCAGGGCGTAGTGCTCGCGGATCGCCTCCACGTCCCGTACCTCGAGTCCGGCCTCCTCCAGCCGCGAGACGGTGGAGCCGAGCGGGGCCAGCTCTCCGTCGGGGAAGACGTACCGGTCGATGAACTCGTCGACGTGGTAGGCCTCTTCGTCGGTCCAGGGGCGGCGGCCGATCTGGTGGTTGAGCAGCCGCCCGCCGGGCCGCAGCAGCCCGTACAGCACCCCGGCGTACTGCCGGTAGCGCTCGCGGCCCACGTGCTCGGCCATGCCGATCGAGGAGATGGCGTCGTACGGCCCGTCGTCGACCGCCCGGTAGTCCTGCACGCGGATGTCGATCCGGTCGGCGAGGCCGGCGTCGGCGACCCGCTTGCGCGCGGAGGAGGCCTGCTCGGTGGAGAGCGTGACGCCGGTGGCGTGGACGCCGTAGTGCTCGACGGCGTGCATCACCATGGAGCCCCAGCCGCAGCCGACGTCCAGCAGCCGCTGCCCGGGCCGCAGTTCCAGCTTGCGGCAGATGAGGTCGAGCTTGGCCCGCTGGGCGTCCTCCAGGGTCGCGTCGGGCCCCTCCCAGTAGGCGCACGAGTAGACCATGGACGGGCCGAGCACCAGCCCGTAGAAGTCGTTGCCGACGTCGTAGTGATGGCTGATCGCCTGCCGGTCGCGGACCGGGCTGTGCAGCACCCCGGAGCGCCGGCGTACCTCCTCCGGCGGCGGGGGCGGCGGCAGTCCGGGTCCGGCGAGGGCGAGGGCCTCCCGGGCCAGCCGGTAGGTCTCGGGGTCGCGCGCGAGACCGAGCAGACGGCGCGGTGACGCCCCGTCGTCCTCGGTGGGGCGATCCCAGACGAGCCCCGAGAGCCGGTCCAGCGCCTCGTACAGGTCGCCCTCGACGTCGAGTTCACCGGCCACCCAGGCGCGGACCAGGCCGAGCTCGCCGGGCTTCCACAGCAGCCGGCGCAACGCCCTGCGGTGCCGCACGACCAGCGTCGGGGCGTCGGGCGGTCCGGTCTCGCTGCCGTCCCACGCGCGGATGCGCAGCGGGAGGGGAACGCCGAGCGCCTGCTCGGCGAGAGCGGTCAGTCGTCCGGCCGCATCGGCCATGGCGGGTACCTCCGTGCCTCCATGAAGACGGGTCCACTGGGCTGGGAAACGGATGCGGGATACACCGACATTCCCGCACTACCGCTTCTTTACCTCTACCCATCTCATGTCCTGTGCCCCGGGGCCAGGGACACGGGCACGGCGAAGGGCGCCCGCCCCACGGATGGCGGACGCCCTTCGGCCGGACCGTTACCTGCTCAGGCCTTGGCCTTGGTGGCCTCGGCGGCGACCGCCGCCGCGGCCGGGACCGGCCTGGCGGCCTCGTAGAACTCCTCGCGCGGGTTCTCGATGGCGCCGAGCGAGACGACCTCGCGCTTGAGGAACATCGCCAGCGTCCAGTCCGCGAGGACCCGGATCTTGCGGTTGAAGGTCGGGACCGCCATGCCGTGGTAGCCACGGTGCATGTACCAGGCCAGGCGGCCCTTGAACTTCAGCTTGAGCTTGCCGAAGCGGATCAGGGCGACACCCTTGTGCAGGCCGAGGCCGGCCACCGCGCCCTTGTTGGCGTGCTTGTACTCCTTCTGCGGGAAGCCCCGCATGCCGGACACCACGTTGTCGCCGAGCACCTTGGCCTGGCGCAGCGCGTGCTGGGCGTTCGGCGGGCACCAGGCGCCGGGGCCGGAGGCCAGGTCGGGGACCTGGGCGTTGTCACCGGCGGACCAGATGTAGTCGGTGCCCTGGACCTGAAGCGTCGGGGCGGTGTCCACGTGGCCGCGCGGGCCGAGCGGGAGGCCGTACCTGGCGAGCGCCGGGTTGGGCTTGACGCCCGCGGTCCACACGATGGTGGAGGCGTCGACCTCCAGGCCGTTGGCGAGCACCACGTGCTTGTCGACGCAGGAGCTCATGGAGGTGCCGAGGTAGACCTCGATGCCACGCTCGCGCAGGTGCTCCAGGCCCCAGGTGCCCAGCTCCGGGCCGACCTCGGGGAGGATCTTGTCGGCGGCGTCGACGAGGATGAAGCGCATGTCCTCGCGCTTGACGTTGGTGTAGTACTTGGCCGCGTCGCGGGCCATGTCCTCGACCTCGCCGATCGTCTCGGCGCCGGCGAAGCCGCCGCCCACGAAGACGAAGGTGAGCGCCTTGCGGCGGACGTCCTCGTCGTTGGTGGAGTCGGCCTTGTCGAGCTGCTCCAGCACGTGGTTGCGCAGGCCGATGGCCTCCTCGACGCCCTTCATGCCGATGCCGTGCTCGGCGAGGCCGGGGATCGGGAAGGTGCGGGAGACGGCGCCGAGCGCGACCACCAGGTAGTCGAAGGGCAGTTCGTAGGTCTCGCCCACGAGCGGCTCGACGACCGCGACCTTGCGGTCCTGGTCGATGGTGGTGACCCGGCCGGTGAGGACCTCCGCCTTGGGGAGCACGCGGCGCAGCGGCACCACGACGTGGCGGGGGGAGATGCTGCCGGCGGCGGCCTCCGGCAGGAACGGCTGGTACGTCATATACGAGCGCGGGTCGACGACGGTCACCGTCGCTTCCGCGTAACGCATCTTCTTGAGGATGCGCCGCGCCGCGTACAGGCCGACGTACCCTCCGCCTACTACGAGGATCCTGGGACGCTCCGTGGTGCTCATGCTTCGAGTATTCACCACGCCCCAGGGGGTACCTCGTGAGCCCCTTCACAAGGTTTGCGGTGCCCTCTGCTACACTGCGCCGCTTCGTGACCAGGGCCACAGCACCCAGGGGGAACCCGGTGGGTGGCGCGGGCGTTGAGCGCCCCGTCCGACCAGCGGCGATCGGCATCCGGGGGCGCCCCGCCACCGTCCCGCAACACCCCCGAAACACGGGCGCCCCAAGGGTTTTGGAGGGCTCGCGGGGTCCCGGCCCCGGAAAGTTGGGCCGTCCGGCGGGAACTTTCATGTGAAGAAATTCACGAACTTTGTGGGGCGGGCGTGTCACGCCCGCCCCGAGAGCCCGCTCAGTTGGAAAAGACCCTGCTCAGGCGATGCTCCAGGCGATCCCGTCGAGGATGTCGTGTTCCGAGACCACGACCTCCCGGGCGCCCGTACGCTCCATGATCCGCAGCAGCACCAGGGCACCCGCGCCGATCACGTCGACCCGTCCCGGGTGCATCACCGGGATCGCGGCGCGTTCGGCGTGCGTGGCGGACAGCAGGCGTGCGCTGATCTCCCGCACCGTCCCGACCGGGACGCGGGAGTGGTGGATGGCGGCCCAGTCGTACTCGGGCAGGTCCAGCGCGATCGCGGCGACCGTGGTGACGGACCCGGCCAGGCCGACGAGGGTGCGGGCCTCGCGCAGCGGGACGGTCCGCTCGGCGAGGTCGAGGGCGGCGTCGATGTCCCGCGTCATGGCGGCGATCTGCCCGGCGGTGGGCGGATCGGTGACCACGCCGTCGCGGACCAGGTGGCGCTCGGTCATCCGCACGCAGCCGACGTCGACCGAACGCGCGGCCGTGACGTGGCGGTCGCCGACGACGAACTCGGTGGAGCCGCCGCCGATGTCCACGACCAGGAAGGGCCGTTCCAGGTCCGTACGTCCGGTCAGTTCCTTGGTGGCGCCGGTGAAGGAGAACTCCGCCTCCTGGTCGCCGGTGATCACCTCGGGCTCCACGCCGAGGATGTCCACCACGCCGCGCACGAAGTCGTCCCGGTTGGAGGCGTCACGGGAGGCGGAGGTGGCCACGAACCGGACCTTGCGCGCCCCCAGTTCCTCGATCACGCCCGCGTACTCGCGGCAGGCCGCGAAGGTGCGCTCCAGGGCCTCGGGGGCGAGCCGGCCGGTGCGGTCCACGTCCTGGCCGAGCCGGACGATGGTCATCCGGCGGTCCAGGTCCTTGATCTCACCGGTCGCGGGGTCCGCGTCCGCGACGAGCAGGCGGATGGAGTTGGTACCGCAGTCGATGGCGGCCACCCGGGTCACCGGTCCTCGCCCTCCTCCTGCCCGGCGGTGCCGCACGGGCTCACGCACGGGCCCTTGCGCCACCACTCGGGCAGCATCGCGATCGTCTCGTCGCCCAGCGGGTTCACCCCGGGGCCGGCCGCGAGGGAGTGGCCCACCAGGACGTGCAGGCACTTCACCCGGTCCGGCATGCCGCCGGCGCTGGGGAAGCCCTGCAGGACCTCGATGGCGTCCCGGCGGGCGATGTAGTCCTCGTGCGCGGCGCGGTAGGCGGCGGCCAGCTCCTCGTCCTGCGCGAGGCGGGCCGTCATCTCCTTCATGACGCCCTCGGCCTCTAGGGTGCCGATCGCCGAGGCGGCGCGCGGGCAGGTCAGGTAGTACAGCGTCGGGAACGGCGTCCCGTCCTCCAGGCGCGGCGCCGTCTCCACCACGTCGGGGTTGCCGCAGGGGCAGCGGTGCGCGATGGCCCGCAGGCCGCGCGGCGGGCGGCCGAGCTGCTCCTTGAAGGCGGCGATGTCCGCCTCGGTGGGCGGGGCGTGCTCGGTCTGCGGCGGGGGCTTTTCCATGCCTGGGCGTGTCTCTCTCAGGGGCTTGCGTCAACGATGTGCTGCGGTGGCGGCGGCGTCCGCGTGGTCGACGCCGTCCCACAGGTTCGCGTACCAGGGGCGGCGGGCCGCGCTGTCGCTGCGGCGGGCGCCGGAGTCCTCGGGAGCCGCGGCCCCGGTGGGCTCCACCACCGTATACGCCGTCTCGCCCGGCAGTACGTAGTGCAGCCGGGCCCGGGCCTGCGCCTTGACGTACTCCGGGTCCTGCCAGCGGGCCTTCTCCTCCCGCAGCTCGTCCACCCGCTTGCGCGCCTGCTCGGCCTGCTTGCGCTGGTCGGCGATCTGCGAGCGCTGCGCCACGTACTGGCGCATGGGGTAGGCGAGGGCGACGACCAGGGCGCAGACGACCAGCGCCAGCAGCGCGGCCCGGCCGGTCAGCCGGTTGCGGCCACGGGGCAGCACCGGCCGCGGGCGGCCGGCCGCGCGATAGACGCGGGCCTGCGCCTGTGCCCCGAGGGCACGGATGCGTGTCGCGGTGGAGAAGCGATCCGGCACGTGCACCTCCGGTGGGGTTCGGGTGGCCCTTGCTGGCGCACGGTGCCGCCCGCCGCGGACGCGGCGGGCGGCACCGGACGGGGTCAGCCCTTGAAGCGGGGGAACGCGGAACGGCCGGCGTACACCGCGGCGTCGTCGAGGATCTCCTCGATGCGCAGCAGCTGGTTGTACTTGGCGACGCGCTCGCTGCGCGCGGGGGCGCCGGTCTTGATCTGGCCGCAGTTGGTGGCGACGGCGAGGTCGGCGATGGTGACGTCCTCGGTCTCGCCGGAGCGGTGCGACATCATGCACTTGTAGCCGTTGCGCTGGGCCAGCTCGACCGCGTCGAGGGTCTCGGTCAGCGAGCCGATCTGGTTGACCTTGACCAGGAGCGCGTTGGCGGTGTCGCTGTCGATGCCGCGCTGCAGACGCTCGGGGTTGGTGACGAACAGGTCGTCGCCGACCAGCTGGACCTTGTCACCGAGCTCCTCGGTGATGGTCTTCCAGCCCTCCCAGTCCTCCTCGTTCAGCGGGTCCTCGATGGAGACCAGCGGGTACGCCGCGACCAGCTCGGCGTAGTACGCGGTCATCTCGGCCGCCGACAGGGACTTGCCCTCGAAGGAGTAGCTGCCGTCCTTGTAGAACTCGGAGGCGGCCACGTCGAGCGCGAGCGCGATGTCCTGGCCGGGCTGGTAGCCGGCCTTCTTGATGGCCTCGACGATCAGGTCGAGGGCGTCGCGGTTGCTCGGCAGGTTCGGCGCGAAGCCGCCCTCGTCGCCGAGGCCGGTGGACAGGCCGCGCTCCTTCAGGACCGCCTTGAGGGTGTGGTAGACCTCGGCGCCCCAGCGCAGGGCCTCGGAGAAGGACTCCGCACCCACGGGCGCGATCATGAACTCCTGGATGTCCACGTTGGAGTCGGCGTGCGAGCCGCCGTTCAGGATGTTCATCATCGGGACCGGCAGCACGTGGGCGTTCGGGCCGCCCAGGTAGCGGAAGAGCGGCAGGTCGGAGGCCTCGGAGGCCGCGTGGGCCACGGCCAGCGAGACACCGAGGATGGCGTTGGCGCCGAGGGAGGACTTGTCCGGGGTGGCGTCCAGGTCGAACATCGCCTGGTCGATCAGCCGCTGCTCGGTCGCGTCGTAGCCGACCAGCTCCGGGCCGATCTGCTCGATGACGGCCAGCACGGCCTTCTCCACGCCCTTGCCCTGGTAACGGCTCTTGTCACCGTCGCGGAGCTCGAGGGCCTCGAACGCACCGGTGGACGCACCGGAGGGGACGGCTGCACGGCCCGTGCTGCCGTCGTCGAGGCCGACCTCGACCTCGACGGTGGGGTTGCCTCGCGAGTCGAGGATTTCCCGGGCTACGACGACGTCGATGGACGGCACGTGGGTCTCCTTCTGGATGTCTCTTCGTTTCGGCATGAGCCTAACCGACCCGAAAAGCCCCGGCCGGGCACGCTCGGGGGATGGACGCGCCCGTGCGCGGAACGGAGGAGAAAGTTCAGCCCGATGTCAGCCGGTGTCCGCCGGGCGGGGGTGGACTCCCGGCCCGGCGGCGCACGGGGGCCTCAGCGGCCGAGGTCCAGGTACGAGCCGGGGCTGATCACGTTCGGGTCGTCGCCGATGACGTCGCGGTTCGCGTCGTACAGGCCGCGCCAGCCGCCGCCGACGTGCTGCTCCACCGCGATCTCGCAGAGCGAGTCGCCCTCCTGCACCAGGTAGCGGCTGCCGGTGGTGGTCTTGGCGCTGGTGCCGCTGTCCCGGCCGGTGTCGGCCTGCTTGGTCTCCGCGCGCGTGTCGGTGGTGAGCGGGACGACGCCCCAGGCGGCCTCCCCCTCCACGAAGTGGGCCGGCAGGCCGGCGGGGTCGCCGCTGCGGGTACCGGTCGAACCCGTGGTGTTCCCGGTGCCGTCGGTGGCGGTGCCGGCCTCCGGCTTGCGGTGCTTGCCGGTGCCCTTGCCCTCGCCCTTGTCGTCGGCGGAGGCGGTCGCGGAGGCGTCGGGGCCCTCGGTCGCGTCGGCGTCCGGGGTGGCGGTGGTGTCCTCGTCGGTGCCCGGGGAGGTGGTGCCCGTGCTGTCGTCGCCGGAGGTGGCGCCGTCCCCGTCGGTGTCCTGGTCGCCGGAGCCGGTGGAGTCGCCCGTTCCCTGGCCGTCCTGGTCCTGGCCGCCGTGCAGCAGGCCGTCGAGGGCGTCGGTGAGGCCGGAGGAGTCGGCGCAGCCGGACCACGCGTCCGGGCCGAGCTCAGCGAGCATCTTCTCGGCCACGGATATCTGCTCGTTGCGGCTGGCGAGGTCCGGGCGCTCGGCGTACTGGGCGCCGCCGTACTGCTCCCAGGTCTCCTCGGTGATCTGCAGGCCGCCGAAGAACCCGTTTCCGGTGTTGGAGCTCCACAGACCGCCGCTCTCGCACATGGCGACAGCGTTCCAGGTGCTGTTGGCGTCGGCGGCGCTGGCGCCGCTCGCTGCGAAGAGGGGGAGCGTGAGGCCCGCCCCGGTCGCCGCCACCGCGACCATGGCGGTCGGGGCCTGACGCGGCTTGCGGTGTCGGCCGTTCCCGGACTTCAGCATTGCGGCATCGCCTTTCACATTCGAATACTGCGATGGCGCCCGACGGTAGTGGTCTTGGCCCATGCATCACAAGTCGGTGTCTCACGGATCACGCGAAGATCACGTTCTGACGTCCTGTCAGTCACGTTCCGGTGAGAAGGCGACCGGCAGGGTCCGCAGGCCCCGCATGATCAGGCCGCCGCGCCACCTCAGGTCGGCCGGCTCGGCGGCCAGTCGCAGGTCCGGCAGCCGGGTCAGGAGCGTCGCCAGGGCGGACTGCGCCTCCAGCCGCGCGAGGGGGGCGCCCAGGCAGTAGTGGATGCCGTGGCCGTACCCCAGGTGCTGGTTGTCGCGGCGCGACAGGTCCAGGGTGTCCGGGTCGGCGAAGCGCTCCGGATCGCGGTCGGCTGCCGCCAGGACGACCAGCACCGGATCGCCGGTGGCGACGGACTGCCCGCCGACGGTGAGGGGTTCGGTCGCGAACCGCCAGGTCGCCAGCTCCACCGGCCCGTCGTAGCGCAGCAGTTCCTCGACGGCGGTGGCGAGCGGCTCGCGCTCGCCACGGGCGAGGGAGTCCTGGAGCCGCCGCCGCTGCTCGGGGTGGCGCAGCAGGGTGTAGGTGCCGTTGCCGATGAGGTTGACGGTCGTCTCGAAGCCCGCGAAGAGCAGGATGAAGGCCATCGCGGCGGCCTCGTTCTCGGTGAGGTGCTCACCGTGGTCGCTCGCCCGGATCAGTCCGGAGATCAGGTCGTCGCCGAGCTCCGAGCGCTTGCGGTGGATCAGTTCCAGCAGGTAGGCCCGCATCTTCTTCACCGAGCGGGCCACTCCCCCGCGCGGCCCGCCGCCGTGCCGGATCATCATGCCCGCCCAGTCGCGGAAGTCGTCCTGGTCCTCGGCGGGGACGCCCAGCAGGTCGCAGATCGCGTAGATCGGCAGCGGGAACGCGAACTCATGGATGAGATCCGCCTCGCCCTTGGCGGCGAAACCGTCGATCAGGCGGTCGGTCAGCTCCTGCACCCGCGGCGCGAACTCCGCCACCCGGCGCGGGGTGAAGGCCTTGGAGACCAGCCGCCGCAGCCGGGTGTGGTCGGGCGGATCGATGTTGAGCAGGTGCGTCATCAGGTCGGCGCTGCGCTCGCCCGGGATGCCCACCTTGCCCTTGGCGTGGGCGCGTTCGGAGTGGTGGACGGGGTTCTTGCTGAGCCGTGCGTCGGCGAGCGCCTGCTTGGCGTCCGCGTACCGGGTGACCAGCCAGGCCTCCACCCCGCTGGGCAGGGTCGTGCGGTGCACCGGGGAGTGCTCGCGCAGCCACGCGTACGCGGGGTACGGATCGGTCGCGAACTGCCAGGTGAACAGCTCGGGGGCGGCCGGGATGCCGGGGTCGGGGGTCACGCTCTCATGCACCCCATGACGTTAGCCGGTCGCGGCTGAGCCGGTCGGCGAGCCTGGTCGTCTCCGGGAGGCGGTAGGAGGGGGCCAGGGCGAGCACATGACGGCAGGCGGTGTCCAGGTCGACGCCGTGGCCGGTCGAGACGTAGACCGGCTTCACCCCGGCCTGGGTCCGCAGCACCCGGCCCACCGTCTCCCCCGCCTCCACCAGCGGTGCGGTCGATCCCCGGGCGTCGCCGAGCACGGCGGGGTCCCAGGTGCCGACGAAGGGCGTCTTCGCCACCCCCGCCGCCGGCAGGCCGGTGACCACGCCCAAGTGGCAGGCGAGCCCGAAGCGCCGCGGGTGCGCCAGCCCCTGGCCGTCGCAGAGCAGCAGGTCGGGCGTGACGGAGAGCTTCTCCAGCGCGTCGATCAGCACGGGCAGCTCGCGGAAGGCGAAGAGCCCGGGGACGTACGGGAACGTGGCCCGGGCGGTCGCCGTGACCTGCTCGACGGGGGCCAGCGTCGCGGTGTCGAGCACGACGACGGCGGCGGCGACGGTGTCGCCCTCGACACCGTGACCGCCGCCGTAGGCGACGTCCAGTCCGGCCACGTACCGCGGTCGCTGCGGGCCGGGCCCGCGGTGGTCCGCCAGCGGACGGAGCCGGTCCTGCAGGGCCCGGGCCGCCGCCTCGTCGCGCGGCCACGCGTGCCCTACGTCGATGCGCATGGCCGCCAGCCTAGAGCGGCCGCGGCCGGGCCCGGTGCCCGCGGCTCAGTGCTCCTCCTTGCCGCCTTCCTCCTGTCCCGGCCCGGAACGGGTCGGTGCGCCCCTGGGAGCGCCGCCCGGGGACCCGCCCGCGGTGCCCGCGGGACTGCGGGTGCCGCCTTCGGGGCTGCGGGTGCCCGCGGGGCCGCGGGTGGCGCCCTCGGGGCCGGGCACGCCGTGGGAGCCCCAGTTGCCGAAGCCCTTCAGGGAGTGCGGGAGGCGCCGGACGCCGTCCTGCGGCCATTCGTCCGGCTCCCGCCATTCGGTGAGCGTGTGCCGCTCACCGTCCTGGTGGCCGGGGCCGTGGTCGGCCGGGGTCTCCCGGCCGTACTCCTGGCGGGTGTGCCACGCCCCGCCACGGGGCTGCGGTTTCTGCTCGGGGGGCGGTTCCTTGCCCCGGGCCCACATCCCGATCGACACCGCGCCGACGAGGATCCCGACCAGGAAAATGCCCACTACCAGCGGCGCGATGCCGACGATGTAGTCGTGCGGCACGGCCAGCTGGATCTGTTCCAGTGCTCGCATCATATGACCCATTTACCCGCTCTGTCCCAACTCACTCGGGACGGCGGGGATGACCCGGAACGGAGGGTCAGCCCTGCTTCTCGGCCTCCGCCTTCTCGGCCTCCAGGATCGCGTCCCGGTAGCGGCGCGCGGCGGCGCGCAGGGCGGACTCAGGGTCGATGCCGGCCTCCTGGGCGGCGAGCGCGAGCGCCAGCAGGCGCTCACCGGTGTCGGCGGCGTCCTGGCCGGGTGCGGCCACGGACAGGCCCGCCTGGCGGGCCCGGGAGCCGAGCTTGGCGGCGAGCGCGAGCGCGGGCTGGCCGAGGGGGATGCCCTCGGTGACCGAGCCGCGCCGCTTCTCCTCCGCCTTCGTGCGCAGCCAGTGCTCGCGGACGTCCTCCGGCGTCTCGGCGACCTCGTCGCCGAAGACGTGCGGGTGCCGGTGGATCAGCTTCTCCACGATGGTGGCGGCGACGTCGTCGATCGAGAACGGCTCCTCCGGGTCGTCCTGGGCGATCCGCGCGTGGAAGACGACCTGCAGCAGCACGTCGCCGAGTTCCTCGCGCAGGGCCTCCCGGTCGCCCTCCTCGGCGGCCTCGGCGAGCTCGTAGACCTCCTCGATGCCGTACTTCACCAGTTCCTGCGTGGTACGGACGCTGCTCCAGGGGCACTCGCGGCGGATCCGGTCCATCACCTGCACCAGGTCGAGCAGCCGCGCACCCGGCAGGTCGTAGGACCCGGGCAGCAGCTCCAGGTCCGGCATGCGGACCCGGCCGGAGCCGCCGAGCCGGGCGAGCTCGTCGGTGACGCCGCGGTCGCCCTCGCCGCCGGCCAGGTAGACCACGGTGCGGCCGCCCTCGGTGAGGTCGACCAGCTCCCGCCCGGTGGGCGCGGACGCCTCGACGGCGACCCCGGCCTCGCGCAGGTACGGCAGCTGCGGGTGCCCGGGGTCGGGGCAGAGGACCAGGTCGGCGGCGCGCAGCAGCTCCCAGGCGGGCCAGGAGAGCAGGCCGGGGGCGACCCGGTGGGTGGTGGTCAGCAGTACCAGGCGGCCCGGACGGGCGGAGTCATCGGAGTGGTCCACCCGACGAAACTACCTCGCCGCGCAACGGCGCCGGGGCCGGGTCCGAGGTCGGACCCGGCCCCGGTTCCGGTGCATCAGGCCTGGGCGGCGCGGCGGCTCACCTCGGTCAGCCACGGGTCCTTGGTGGCGTCCAGGTCGAGCTTGTCGGAGTTCCATTTCCCGTAGCGCGGGTTGACGTCGATGTTCAGCTTCTTCGACGTGTCGCGCAGCACCTTGATCAGCGCCGTCTGGCCCTCGGGGGTCTGCACGTCGGCGCCGTAGTGGGCGGCGACCTTCTGCATCAGCAGGTCGGTACGGATGCTCTCGTCGATGTCGGCGGGCACCATCGCGTAGGTCTGCAGCAGCTGGGCCTCCAGCGCCGCCTTGCCGCCCGCCTGCTTCTCGGTGTCCCCGCGGGCTTCCTGGAGCTCGTTGCGGGTGACGGAGACGCCCACGTTCTGCGCCGCCTTCTCGATCACCTCGTTCTGCACCAGCCGGTGCACGACGTTGCGCTGGAGGTCGCTGCTGGCCTCGATGAGCTGGGCGGCCTGCGGGGTCTTCTCCTGCGCGGCGCGCACCGCGGCGACCTTCGCCTGGACCGTCTCCACGGTGATCTGCCGGCCGTCCACGACGGCCGCGGCACCTGCGTGCGGCGTGCCGCAGGAGGTCAGCAGTGGCGCTGCGAGCAGCACGGCTGCGGCGGCGGTGGCGGAGAGAGCAGTCCTGCGGCGGAGCATTTTTGCCTCCCGGCAAGGGATCGAGCGACGGTGCACGACCTGGCAGTGATGCAGTGATCGAGGATATTGAGCAGGGCACCGGGATATCCAGCGATCCGCACAACACACTGCACAAACGATCCGCGGTACCTCAGGTGTCGCAGGCGACCCCGTCGCCGTCGCGGTCCAGCGCCCGGGAGTAGCCGGGGTCGCCGCGGTGCAGCGGGGCCGCACCGGCGTCGCGGGCCGCGGCGCAATTCGCGTACGAAGCACCCGGGGAGGGGGCGGTGCCCTCCTTCCCGTCGCCCGAACCGGAGCCGTCGCTGTCGCCGCTGCCGCCGTTCCCGCCGGCGGACGTCACCGGCCTGCCGGCGTCCGGCAGGGGCTCGTCGGGGCAGGTGCCGAGCACCTTCTCCATGGCGGCCTTCTCGGCCCCGGTGACCCACAGCCCGTACTTCTTCTTCACCGCCACCTGGCGGGCCACGTACGGGCAGCGGAAGGCCTTGTCCGGCGGCAGCCAGGTCGCGGCGTCGCCGTCGCCCTTGCCGCGGTTGGTCGGGCCGTCGACGGCGAGGAGGTTCAGCGGGTCGTTGGCGATCTGCTTGCGCTTGTCGCGGGACCAGTACTTGGCGCCCTTCTGCCAGGCGTCGCTGAGCGCCACGACGTGGTCGATGTCGACCGTGCTGCGCCCGCGCGTGAAGTCGATCCGCTTCCCGGTGTAGGGGTCGTCGAGGGTGCCCGAGGCGACGACGCAGTCCCCGCCCCGGTCGGCGCGGAAGGAGGTGCCGGTGAGGTCCCGGCGGAGTATGTCGTCGCGGGTGTCACAGCCGTTGTGGTCGGTGTCCGCCCAGGCCGCGCCGAACTCGTCCCGCGCGTAGCCCGTCTTGGGCGCCCGGCCCTTCACCGCCAGGTCGCCGACCGCCTTGAGCGCGCTGCCCTTCGGGGCCCCGTCGCTCCCGGCCCCGCTGCCCGTGCCGCTGCCGAGGCCCTCGCCCGTGCACCCGGCCAGACCCACGCCGAGCAGCACGGCGACGGCTGCCGCTGCCGATCCCGCCCTGGTTGTCAGCACCTTGGCACTCTAGGGGGTGGGAGGTGGGGCCGGGCAGGGGGCGTACGACGCCCGGACGGTCAGTGCGCGACGGAAGTTCGGCGCAGCTCGTCCACAAGGGAGAGGAAGAGGAGGAAGTTCGGGATGTCCTTGACCTTCTTGGACGACCAGGACAGGGACTTGCCGGCCTTCTTCAGCACGAGCACGCCGTCGGTGACCCGGACGCCCTCGATCTCCTGCCAGGTGACGGCCCCGCGCCGGGGCGTCGCGACGCCGGAGCGGTTGACCGAGATGTCCCCGAAGGTCAGCGTCCGCCCCTCCGCCAGCATCCGCAGCATTCCCGGCAGCTGGAAGGCGGCGACCTCCTGCTGGATGAACGGCCCCCACCGCTCCGGCTCCGCGTAGAAGTTGAGGATCTTCCGGACCGTGCCGTCCGGCTTGTGCAGCGTGTAGCGGTAACCGGTGGCGACGTGGATGCCGTTGACGTAGGACTCGGTGATCTCCTGCAGCACCGTCATCGAGTCCCAGCGGAAGGCGGCGGGAACGCCGGCGTGGTCGATCTCGACCAGCCCGGACTCGAAGAAGTGGAGGCGCCGGGCGGCGGCCTTGCGGGAGAAGTTGGGGGTGCGCAGGGCATGGTGGAGGAACCAGAGGCCGGGCAGCACGAAGCAGGCCAGCCCCACGAGGATCATGAACACGAAGTTGCACGTCATCAGGAAGCCGTGCCGTTTCGGCATGATCGTGAGGCGGTGCCGTCCGAGCCCCTCGGCCGCGGCGAGGGCGGCGATGTCGTCGGGTATGCGGTCTTCCATGGTGCGTTCCGCCGTTCTCGGGAAGGGGACGGCCCTGGCGCGGCGCGCGCCAGGGCCCGGGGATCGTAGCCGGTGGCTCAGCCGGCGAGCTTGTCGATGTCGACGGTGTCCTTGGCCGCCGGGGCGGTGATCGCGGCCGTCTCGTCGAAGTCGGAGAAGACCATCGTGCCGGGCTCCTTGCCGCCCTTGACGACCAGCTTCAGCAGGTACGGCTTGCCTTCGGTGGCCACGTAGGCGGTGGTGGTCTCGGCCCCGTCCTTGCTGGTGATCGGCACGGCGGGCCTGCCCGCCACGGTGGTGGGCTCGCCCTTCTTCCCGCCCAGCTCGCCGTCCGAGTCCTTCTCCACCTCGACGAGGAACTCGTTCAGGTCGCAGGCCTCGACGAGGTCCTTGTTGTCCGGCGTGTCGGCCTTGGTCTTCATCCACCGGCCGGCCAGGAGGTCCTTCATCGCGGCGCCGTCGGAGCCCTGGCTCTTCCAGAAGGCGTCGTCGCCCTTCATGTAGAGCGAGGGGCCCGCCTTGACGAGCTGGACGGTGCCGCCCTCGGCGGTGACCTCACCCTTGCAGTCGCCGGTCCTGCTCATCGTCATGCGGAACTTCATCCGCTCGCCGTCGGAGATGCCGTCGAGGTCGACGGTCATCGCCGGGGCGGACTTCATGGCGGCCACGGCCTTCTTCTCGATGGTGGTGGCCGGCTGGTCGGCGAGGCCGGTGGCGGCCGGTTCCGCCGTGCCGCCGAGCGGGCCGCAGGCGGCCATGGTGAGGGCGGCGGTGACGCAGCCGAGCGCCGTGAGCGCTCCGCGAGTGGTGGCCATGAGGATCGTCCCCCCTGGTGGACAGCGTGTGGATGACGGTTGCGGGCCGGCGGAATGCCCGGGGACTCCGTGAACCGATGGGTCAATGACAGCACGAGCTGTGAACCGAGTCAACATGCAATCTCGATTCACGTGAGTTCACGCGTGAAGGGTCGGATCTTTCGTTCACCGCTATGCTCGGGGCCACAGCCGCACCCCGCCGCGGGAAGGGAGCCAGCCAGGTGCCGGAGAACGCAAGCGAGGTGACCGCCGCCGGGATCGCGCGGCTGGCCGGGGTGGGGCGGGCGGCCGTCAGCAACTGGCGCCGCAGGCACGCCGACTTCCCCAAGCCCGTGGGGGGCACCGACACCAGCCCGGCCTTCGCGCTGCCGGAGGTCGAGAGCTGGCTCCGTGCCCAGGGCAAACTCGCCGAGGTCCCGCTGCGTGAACGGGTCTGGCAGCGGGCCGAGTCCCATCCCTCGGGCACCGCGGCCGCGCTCCGGCAGGCCGGCGCCGTCTGCCTGCTGGTCCGTGACCACCCCGCCGACGGGCCCCGGATGGAGGGCGCCGAGGCCGAGGACGCCGTACGGGACCTCTTCGAGCGGCACTTCGGCGGGCGGTTCGCCCTGGGCACCCCCGTCGACGCCGAACTGCTGCGCGGCGCCGCCGAGCTCGCCGCGGGAATGGGCCCGCGCCAGGCCTACGAGTTCCTGCTCGGACGCCACCTGGACGCCAACCCCCGGCAGTACACGCTGACCCCGGCCGCGCCCGCCGAGCTGATGGCCGCGCTCGCCGGCCCCGCCCGTACCGTGCTCGACCCCGCCTGCGGCACCGGCACTCTGCTGCGTGCCGTCGAGGCCCCGCACGAGGTGTACGGCCAGGAGGCCGACCCGGACCTGGCCGCGCTGGCGGCGCTGCGGCTGGCCCTGCACGCCGACCCCGCCGCCGTGGTGCGGGTCGCCGGCGGCGACAGCCTGCGCGCCGACGCCTTCCCCGGGCTCGCCGCCGACGCGGTGCTGTGCCACCCGCCGTTCAACGAGCGCAACTGGGGCCACGAGGACCTCGCCTACGACCCCCGCTGGGAGTACGGCTTCCCTGCCCGCACCGAGTCCGAACTCGCCTGGGTGCAGCACTGCCTGGCCCGGGTCCGGGAGGGCGGGACCGTCGTGCTGCTCATGCCGCCCGCCGCCGCCTCGCGCCGCTCCGGCCGCCGGATCCGGGCCGACCTGCTGCGGCGCGGCGCCCTGCGCGCGGTGGTCGCGCTCCCGGCCGGCGCCGCGCCCCCGTACGGCATCCCGCTCCACCTGTGGGTGCTGCGCAGGCCGGGCGCCGGCGCGGCGGCCTCCCCGCACCTGCTGCTGGTCGACACCGCGGGGTCGCAGGACGCGGCCCCCGGCGGCGAGAAGGTGCCCTGGCAGTCGGTGCGCGCCACCGTGCTGGACGCCTGGCACTCCTTCGACCGGCACGGCACCACGGAGGAGCGGCCCGGTGTGAGCCGCGCCCTGAAGGTCATCGACCTGCTCGACGACGACGTGGACCTGGCCCCCGCCCGCCACCTGCCGCCGCCCGCCGCGGGCGGCGGGGCGGCCGAACTCGCCGGGGTGCGCGACCGGTTGGCCGCCACCTTGCTGCGCACCGCCGAGCTCACCCCCGCCCCCGCCGGGGCGGCCGAGCCCTCCCGCTGGCCGCTCACCACGGTCGGCGAACTGGCCCGTGCCGGGGCGCTGGTGCTGCGCGCGGGCGGCACCGGGAGCGCCCGCCCCGGTGGCGGTCCCGCCGTGCTCACCGAGCACGACGTCCTCGGCGGTGGCGCGCCGAGCGGCAGCCTGCCCGAGGGGCCACCCGGGGAGGAGCCGGTCCTCACGCAGGAGGGCGACGTGGTCGTCCCGGTGCTCGGCCGGGGTTCGGCCGCCCGCGTCGTCGACGCCGCCACCGCCGGGGCGGCCCTCGGCCGCAACCTCCACCTGCTGCGCCCCGACCCGGCCGCCCTGGACCCCTGGTTCCTCGCCGGCTTCCTGCGCGGCACCGCCAACAACCGCCAGGCCAGCAGCTACGCCTCCACCGCGACGCGGCTGGACGTCCGCCGGCTCCAGGTGCCGCGGCTGCCGCCGGCCGACCAGCGCCGGTACGGGGAACGCTTCCGCACCCTGGCCGCCTTCGAGGAGACCCTGCGGCTGGCGGGACAGCTGGGTGAGCAGTTGGTGCAGGGGCTCTACGACGGGCTGACCGACGGCACGGTGCGTCCCGAATAGTTACGGGATCGGGTGACAGCCCGTCGGCGACGGCGGATACTCTCGCGATACCACCCGCAGCTGTCCTCCGCACTGATGTCCAGGGAGTACGAGAGCAGTGATGAACGGCCCCGGCCCGGTCCCGCCGTACCCACCCGCTCAGTCCAAGGCCACGGCGATCACGCTCCGTGCCATCTTCCTCACGATCACCGCGATCAGCTGCGGCTTCCTGTCCGGCCTCCCGCTGCTGCACCTGGCCATCCAGCGGCGCCGGACCATGGACTGGGTGTTCTTCTGGATCTGCACCGCGGTGAGCATCGCCTCCTTCGCGACCGTCGGCACGCTGCCGGAGGAGAGCCCCTGGACCGACGTGGCGATGCTCACCGCCATCGCCCTCGTCCCCCTGGTCGGCGTCCACTACCTGGTGGCCGACCTGGCGCTGCACCGGGCGGCCGCGGTGCCCGGCTACCCGTCGTACGCCACGACCGTGCCGTACGCCCCGCCGCACCAGCAGGCGCCGCCGCAGCCGCCGGTGGACTACAACCCCTACCGCACGACCCCGCCCCCGCCCGCCGCGCCGCAGGCCCCCGTGCCGCCGCAGTCGCCCGCACCCCCGCACCCGCACCCGCACCCGCCGCGGATCAACCAGGTGCGGGCCGAACTGGACGAGCTGAGCGACCTGCTGCGCAAGCAGGAGGGCGGTCAGTGAACGGACGGATCGTCGCCGGCCGTTACGAGCTGGCCACGGTCCTCGGTCAGGGCGGCATGGGCCAGGTGTGGACCGCGTACGACCGGCGGCTGGACCGGCGGGTGGCCGTGAAGCTGCTGCGCCCGGACAAGGTGGCCGGCGGCGGCGACGCCGAGGAACTGCGCCGGCGCTTCGAGCGGGAGTGCCGGGTCACCGCCCAGGTCGACCATCCGGGGCTGGTCACCGTCCACGACGCGGGCAGCGACGCGGACGAGCTGTACTTCGTCATGCAGTACGTGGAGGGCGCCGACCTCGCCGACCACCTCGCCGAGCACGACCCCTACCCCTGGCCCTGGGCGGTCGCCGTGGCCGCGCAGCTGTGCGCCGTGCTGTCGGCGGTGCACGCGGTGCCGATCGTGCACCGCGACCTCAAGCCCCGCAACGTGATGGTGCGTCCGGACGGCACCATGGTCGTCCTCGACCTCGGCGTCGCCTCCGTGCTCGACACCGACACGACGCGGCTCACCCACACCGGCACGCCCATCGGGACGCCCGCGTACATGGCGCCCGAGCAGGCGATGAGCGGCGCCGTCGGGCCCCGCACCGACCTGTACGCGCTCGGGGTGCTGCTGCACGAACTGGTCAGCGGCACCGTCCCGTTCGCGGGCGCCACGGCGCTCGGCGTGCTGCACCGGCACCTGTACGAGCAGCCCGTGCCGCTGCGGCAGGTGCGCCCGGAGGTGCCGGAACCGCTGGAGGCGCTCGTGCTGCAACTGCTGGCGAAGGACCCGCAGCACCGCCCGGCCGACGCCCAGGAGACCTACCGCCGGCTGGCGCCGCTGCTGCCGGTGCCCGGCGTCGTCCACCGCCCCCTCGGGCCGATGGACCCCACCCGCCCCTTCCTGCGTCCGCTCGCGCCCTGGCCCGACCGGCCGGCCGCCCCTTCGCAGCCCACCCCCGCCCCGGGCGCGACCGGGGCCCCCGCGGGCCACGGCATCGCGGAGGCCGTCGACGAGGTGAAGCGGCTGCTCGACGCCGGACGCATCACGCAGGCGGTCGACATCCTGGGCGGCGTGCTGCCGGCCGCCGCGGAGAAGCACGGCGAGCAGTCACCGGTGGTGCGGATGCTGCGCAAGCAGTACGCGGCCACGCTGATGGAGGACGGCCAGTACCGCCGCGCCCTGCCGGAGCTGCGCCGGCTCGCGGACGAACTGGCCGCCGAGTCGGGGCCGCTGGGCCGCCAGTCGCTGCAGTACCGCTACGAGGCCGCGCAGTGCCTGGAGCAGTTGGGCGAGGCCCCGGCGGCGCTCGCCGAGTACCGGGCGCTGCTGCCCTCCTTCGAGCAGTACCGCGCCACCGACCCGGAGCTTCCGCTGGAGGTGCGGCGCCGCATCGGCCACCTGCTGCTGTCGGTGGGCGACCGCATGGCCGCCCACGACGTGCTGTCCCGCCTGCTGTACGACTCCGACCGGGTGCACGGCCCGCACCACCCCTTCTCGCTGGAGGTACGGCGGACGCTGACCTGGCTGGGGCAGGTCGGGCGTTAGCGGCCGGCGCCTAACGCCGGGAGCGCAGGCGGCGGGCCACGCGCACCATGCGGCGCACGGTGGTGTTGCCGCGCAGCCGCTGGGCGGCGCTGAGCGGGCCGCCGCCGGGCAGCCCGAGCGAGGTGAGGCGGCGGCGCCGGAAGTAGTACTCGGTGTCCGGGCCGAGGTGGTCCCGCAGCCACGCCGCGGTCTCCTCACGCAGCCCGGGGTGCATCCTGGGCTGCATGCAGAAGCCCACGGCCCGTACGAGCGGGGCGAGTTCCCCGGCAGCGCCGCCCTGGGCACCCGGGGTGGCGACGTCGGGCACGAGGTGGTCGACGATGGTCAGCGGGACGCGGTTGCTGTTCTGGTACGGCGTGAGCCGGTCCAGCACCAGACGGGTCCCGGCCCGTGCGATCGCGACGTCGTAGTAGGCGCTCGCGGTGAGCATCGCGGTGGAGAAGCAGCCGACGACCAGCTCCGGCCGGCAGACCTCGTACAGCGTCTCGGCCAGCAGCGGGCCGTCCAGGACGCGCAGCCGCGCGCCCTCGGCGGCCGCGGCCTCCTCCATCGCCTTGGAGTAGCCGGCCGGCGCCGTGGGGTGGGGCTTGAAGACGATCGAGCGGTGACCCGCGGCGATCGCGCCGCGCACCATGGTGACGTGCAGCTCCTCTTCCTCCTGCGGGGTGAGGATGCGCAGGGCGGCGAGGTACTGGCCGAGCAGCACCGCGGTCGGCGGGTCCTGGGCGAGGGCGGTGAGCCGGGGGTCGTCCGCCGCCTCGACGGCGATCTCCTTGAGCACGGCCCTGAAGGCGTCGTCGGGGACGAGCTCGGGCTCCGCGCCGGTCTCCGCCAGCAGCAGCGGGCGCAGTCCGGGCACCAGGTCGAGGTGGAGGACCCGCTGGACGCGGTTGCCGAGGGGGCCCGGCAGCTTCTCACGGGTGGGCCCGTAGCTCATCAGGCCGTCCGCGTACACGTGGACGGCGCTCTCGGCGAAGATCGTGGCGAGCGCACGTGCCGGGTTGACCTGGATCGACTCCACGACGAGCTCGACGGGGACGTCGCCCAGGCCCCAGGAGTGCCGGAACAACCGCTGCCAGATGGAGCTCTCGTCCTCCAACGGGGCCCACTTGGAGGGCCGGTGCGGGTGGATCACCTCGTTCCACGAGACGACCTCGTCGAAGCGGGTGACGATCCGCTGGTACCCGTGCATGTCGGAGAGCTGGACGACCGTCTCGGGGACCGGGGCGTTGTTGCTCACCAGCAGGATGCGCCGGGTGCCGGTACGGGGCCCGAAGGCGCCGGCGTCCAGGGCGGCGGCGAGGGTCGCGGCGCCGTAGAGGGTCGAGACCTCGAAGATCTGGGCCCGGTCGTGGTTCATGCTCTCCTCAGCCCGTTCGGCCGTCGGCAGGGTCATCGTCAGGCCGCCTTCCGCGCGTCGGCGCGCAGCCGCTGGAGCACGTGGGCGCGCTGGACGTCCATCTCGGCGAGGGTCCGGTCCAGCACGTCCTGCGGCATGCGGGCCAGGGCGACGGCGGACTGCCGCTTGAGCTGCCTGCCGGTCCCGGCGTCGTAGCGCCGCACGTTGGACATGTGGAAGGCGATCAGCGCGCAGTAGGTGCGGACGATCTTGGGCAGGAAGCGCTCGGCCTCGCGGTCGGCGAGCACGTCGTCGAGTATCGCGTCGTGGGCGGGTATGAAGTCCAGCTGCCGGCCGTCGCTGATCTGGGTGAGCGAGTCGCTGACCCCGCGCCGGTAGAAGACCCCGACCGGGCGGATCACCGCGAAGGACCGGGCCGTCAGGTGCAGCCGCCAGACCCACTCGCGGTCCTCCGCGGTCCGCAGGCTGGTGCTGTAGCGCATGCCGCCGTCCTCGAAGAGCCTGCGGTGGTAGATCCCGGCCCAGACGAAGGGGTAGTCGACCATGGTCGACACGTGCGAGGGCGTGATCGCGTCGCGCGGGTCGAGCACGGCGTCCCAGCGCCTGGCAGGGGGGCGGTGCACGACCCGTTCGGTGCCGGTGGCCTTGACGTGCCCGGTGCGCACGAAGTCGCAGCCCAGCCGCTCGATGCCGGCGACGAGCTCGTCGAGGTAGCCGCGGGCGTACCAGTCGTCGCCGTCCAGGAAGGTCACGTACGTCCCGCCGGCCGCGTCCAGCCCGCTGTTGCGGGACTGGGCGACGCCCTTGTTCTGCTCGTGCCGGATCACCCTCATGCCCGGCAGCCGGCGCTCCCAGTGGTCCAGGATCTCCGGGGTGCCGTCCGTCGAGTGATCGTCGACGAGGATGAACTCGGTGTCCGCCCCCGCATTGTTGGCCAGCCCGCACAACATGTCGTGCGCATATGGCTGAATATTGCGGAAGGGGACGATTACCGAAAGTTTGGGCACCTGGGAATCCAGACAATCTCGACGCGGGCCACGGACTCCGGCCCCCCGGACGGTGCCGGAGGACAAGCGTATCGGACTAGATCCAGAGGGGGCGTCGGGAATGCTTCGGCAAGGTGAACGCAAGGAATACGGAATACGAACTCCCGCTTTTCCCCATGTCGCCCGCGACGCCCCCCGACCGCCGCCTTCCCCGTTCGCATCCGCTTATATCCTCGTTCACTTGAACGTCATATCCGCTCCCTATGGTGATCGCCTCCGCCCCATGTGCCGTGCGCGTGTCCATGTGCGTCGAGGTGCCCGGGCGGCGTCTGTTGATCCGCGCGGGAAACCCATGCAGTTCTCCCCAGCGGCCGTGTCATTGTTGGGAGCAGCATGGTCAAGTTCCGGGCTGGATGGCTCGAGAAAAGATTGGACAACTCCGCGGGCGCGGATATTCCGATCGCTTCGGTTTCCGTGGCCGAGTGCGTCCGGTCCTGTGCGGTCCACGGCGGCAAGCTCGCCAAGAACCTGGACTGGAGAAAGGGCCAGCTCGCCGAGGCGATCCGGGAACTGCTGGCCCGGTACGCGGCCGCGATGACGGATCCGGGTGACGCCGCCGCACTCACCGGTGGGAAGAGCACCTGGCCGAAGTCGAACCCCGAGGTCTTCGACGCCCTGCTCGAGGTGGGCAACAAGGCCGTGGACGTGCAGGGCGCCGACGAGCTGCAGCTCGCGACGCGCATCACCGAGACGGTCCTCGGCGTCCGCAAGCAGTCCCGGGCCGGCTGGCGCCTGCGGGCGCGCCTGATGGACGCGCTCGGCGACGACGCGGCCACCATCGCCGCGTACGAGCGCTTCCTGGCGCTGACCCCCAACGACGACCTCAACATCGCGGGCCGCATCACCAAGCTGCGGGAGAGCGGCGAGCGCCTCGCGCGGACGCTGCAGCTGCTCCAGCAGGAGGCCCCCGGCTCCCGTGAGTTCGCGGGCGTCCCGGAGACCGAGCTGTGGGCCGAGGGCCTGGCCCTCAAGGACGCCGGCGACTGGGAGCGCGCCGAGCCCCGGCTCGTGGCCGCGCTCGTCGGGATGAGCGAGCAGGAGGGTTCCGCCACCTCGGTGCGCGCGGCGCTGACCGACTACGTGAACCTCCGTCTGGAGCGGGACCGCGGCCGGCTGGCCGGCTCGACCCAGCTGCTCGAGCTGTACGCCGACGACCGCCGGCTGCGCGAGCTGGACCCGATCCCGGACCCGGCGCTGACCGGTTCCGAGATGGTCGGCCTCAGCGACTTCCGCAACCTCATCGCGGGGAAGACGATCTGTCTGGTCGCCAACTCCCAGCGGGTGGGCTCCAGCACGATGGGTCAGGAGATCGACTCCTACGACCTCGTCGTCCGCTTCAACTCGTACCGGATCGAGGCGCCGGCCACCGGCACCAAGACCGACATCCACGCGACGATCCACCTGCACAACTTCAACTGGGACAAGAAGGTCCAGACGCGGCTGGTCTTCAGCGGCAGTCACCACCAGTGGCGCAACTCGGTCCGCCGCCGCCTGGTCCCCGGCGCCCAGCGCTACGTCGGCGACCGCACGCTGCGCTGGCCGGTGCGCGAGATCGGCAGGATCGGCGAGGACGTGATGCCGTCCATCCCCACCAGCGGTTTCAACATGCTGTGGCTGCTGGACTTCCTGGACGTCAACCCGAAGATCGACCTCATCGGGTTCGACTTCTACGACAGCGGTGCCTACCGCCTGCAGGAAGCGATGAAGCTCCCGATCGCCACCGCGCACGGCTACGCGGACGAGAAGGAATGGGTCATGGCCCGCGCCCAGGACGTCACTGAAATGAGGATATCGCTCCGATGACCGCCTCTGTCCCGGTTCCGGCACCCCGGAGCGAAACGCTGACCGGCAAGCGCCGCGTCGCCTTCGCGTCGTACGTCGACGAGAACTACCTGCCCGGCTTCCTCGCCCTGCTGCGCAGCCTGGCCCTGACCAACCCCGGCCTCTGCGAGGACTTCGTCGTCCTCTACGACGACCTGCAGCCGGCCTCGGTCACCGAGATCCGCAAGCTGCACCCGCGCGTGGTCATGCGCCGTGTCGTCCCCGAGCGCTACGACGGCTTCGTCAAGGGCGACCCGGAGAACTACCTGATCCGCAAGGCGTACTTCATCCTCGACGTCTTCCGGATCCGCGACTACGACACGGTCATCACGCTCGACACCGACATGGTCGTCCTCGGCGACCTGGGCGAGCTGCTGCGGATGCGGCACGGCGTCGGCGCGGTGCCGCAGTTCCTGCTGGACCAGTCGAAGCTCAACAGCGGTCTGCTGGTCATCCAGAAGGAGTACCTCACCGACGAGTTCTGCGCGCAGATCGACGCCGTCGGCACCTCCGGCACGTACGAGCTCGACAAGCACGACCAGGGCATCCTCAACGCCCTGCTCGCGGGCAAGTTCGTCAAGATCGACCCGCGCTACAACTTCGTCAAGCGGCGGCTGTCCGGCGACCGCTCCCCCGACGAGGAAGACGTCGTCATCCTGCACTTCACCGGCCGTCACAAGCCGTGGAACGGCGGCGAGCACGGCTACTCGGGCGCCGAGGCGGCGTGGCAGGAGTACGACCTCCCCCACGCGGACTTCGTCGAGCGCTTCCTGGCCCTGGAGGACGAGAAGCACCCGGACCTGCTGATCCACTTCGGCCGCCACCTCGTGGCGAGCGAGGGCCGGCACGACGGCGTCCGCGAGGTCGCCGAGGCGTACCTGTCCAAGGGCCGGTACGAGGACGCGGTGGAGATCCTCGGCCGCTCCCCCATCCCGGCCGACGAGAGCCGTTCCCACGAGCTGCTCGGCCAGGCCCTGATGTCGACCTCCCGCTACGAGGAGGCCACGGCCCACCTGCTGCTCTCCACGGCCCACGCCCCGGCCGCCGCCCGCCCCTTCGGCCGGCTGGCGAACATGGCGTGGATCCTGGGCGACAACACGGCCTCCCGCGAGTACGCCCTGGCCGGCCTCAACGCGGACGTCAGCGACCGCGCCTGCCGGATCTCGTACGAGCGCGCGGAGGCGATCGCCGCCCGCCCGGCCGAGACCGGCACCCCCTCCGAGCAGCTGGCGCACGTGGCGTTCTACATGGAGCGCCAGGGCAACGCGGGCGACAAGATCCTGCCCGAGACGGTCCGGCTCTGCTTCGGCCCGGACACCGGTGACCGCGGCTGGCACTCCATCCACGCGCACAAGCTGTTCGACGAGGCGGCCCTGGAGCGGGTGAACTCCCGCCGCGGCCTGGTCATCGGCGGCGGCGGACTGTTCATCCCGGACACCTCGCCGAACGGCAACAGCGCCTGGCAGTGGAACGTGCCGGACCGGCTGCTGGAGAAGATCGACGTCCCGCTGGCGGTCTTCGCGGTGGGCTACAACGCCTTCGACGGCCAGTCGTACACGCGCCGCCGGTTCGAGGAGAGCCTGCGGCTGCTGGTCTCCAAGTCGGCGTTCTTCGGTCTGCGCAACCACGGCTCGGTGGAGAAGGTCCGCGCGCTGCTCCCCGCGGAGCTGCAGGACCGGGTGCTCTTCCAGCCCTGCCCGACCACCGTCTCCCGCCAGTTGGTGCCCGGCTGGCAGGACCCGGTCGAGCGGGACGACACGGTGCTGATCAACTGCGCCTACGACCGCGCCGGGCTGCGCTTCGGCCACGACTACGACCACTTCCTCCGGGAGATGGCCACCGCGGTCCGTGCCATCGGCAAGCACGCCGAGGTCCGCTACGCCGCCCACGCGCTGGACGACGAGCGCTTCGTCTTCGACCTGCGGCGTGAGTACGGCATCTCGCTGCCGGTCGAGCCGATGTACGACTTCGACACCGACCAGCTGCGCACCGCCTTCGCGCGCACCAAGCTGGTGATCGGCATGCGCGGCCACGCGGGCATGATCCCGTTCGGCTGCGGCACGCCCATCATCAGCCTGATCTCCCACCCGAAGATGGCGTACTTCCTGTCCGACATCGAGCGCCCGGAGTGGGGCGTCTCGGTCCACGACCGGAACCTCGGCGCGATCCTCGCGGAGCGCTCCATCGGCATCCTGGACAACCTGTCGGCGACCGTCGCCGACGTCCACGGGCGCCAGGAGGCGCTGTGGAAGGTGACGCAGGACAACGTGGCGAAGCTGAAGACCGTCCTCGGCTGAGCCTCCCGGGGGAACCGGTCCTTCAGGAGGGGCGCCGTGTCGCGACACGGCGCCCCTCCGTCACGTGCTCCGGCGCCTTCGGGGGTCAGCCCAGCCAGCGGTTGAGCCGCAGGCGCGTCCACAGCAGGCTGGCGGCGAAGGAGAGCACCACGGTCCCGGTCACCAGCAGCGTGATCATGAGGACGGCGCCCGGCCAGCCCGCGTCGGCGGAGACGAGGTGCGGGGCGAGCGCCCGCAGGAACATCAGGTGCACCAGGTAGGCGCCGAAGGCCGCACCGCCGAGCCGGGACACCAGCGGGCGGAGGCGCTCCGGGATGCTGATCCGGTTGAGGGCCATCACCAGCGCGCCCGCCAGGAACGGCACGGCGAGGCCCGCGTAGGGCAAGGGGTAGTGCACCCAGTGCTCGTACGCGACCACCGCGGCCCACGCGCAGACCCCGGCCGCCAGCCACCTCAGCCGCCGGCGGCGGCCGGTGGTGGCCGCGAGCGGCAGCGCGAGCAGCGCGGATCCGGCGGCGGCGTACGCGACCTGGTACGGGGACAGGTTCCACTCGAAGTCGGGCAGGTTGACGTGGAGGACCTTGCCGAGGTCGCCCATGAAGGTCGGCGCGATGGCCAGCAGCACGAGCAGGCCGCCCAGGCCCCAGGGCCGCTTGCCCGCCTTTATCAGCGCGGCGAGCGAGAGCAGCAGGATCACCGGCACGTAGGCGTACAGGTACCAGAGGTGGTAGGCGGGCTGGATCGAGCCGAACAGCGACTCGAAGGCCAGCCGCTGCGTGGGACGGGAGTTGGTGTCCCGGATCCAGTCCCAGGCGAGGTACGCGGCGGTCCACACGCCCATCGGCACCACGATGCGGGTCAGCCGTCTGCGGACCTGCGTGCCGTCCCGGGGGGTCGCGCCGACCAGCACGACCCAGCCGGCGATCGCGAAGAACAGCGGCACCGCGCACCGGGTCAGCCCGTCCGAGACGAGCCCGGTCCAGTAGACGGGCCGGCCGCCGGAGGGCTCGCGGCCCACGGCGTTGAGGAGCTGGCCGGCGGCGTGGCAGACGATGACACCGATGGAGCACAGGACGCGCAGCAGGTCGATGTCGTATCTGTGCTCACGCGGCCGGGCGACGGGCGTGGTGGAGACCTCGCTCGTCCCGGTCGCGTGACCGGCGGTGAGGGCGGGGGCGGCGGTGGTCGTCTGGGCGGAGATCGGCGGTCACTCCCGGGTGCGCTCGCGGAGCTCGGCCAGGGTCCGGCCGGGCCGCGGGATCGGATGGTCGTGGACGGGGGCCCGGTCCGTCATCGCGGGCACGGTGGTCAGCGGGCCGGTGGGTGGGGCGGCACGGCCGTCCGTGACCGCCGGCCCCCACGCGCGGTCCATCCGCTCTGCGAACCGGGCGATGTCGAACAGTTCCTGGACCCCCGTGTACCCCGTTTCCCCGGCTTCCTCGCCGGGCACGTCCGCCGACCCGGTCCGGCCCACGGCCTCCGGCACCTCGGCGAAGACGGCGATGTGCATGGATCCATCCCGGTCGCTGTCCGATATCACCTGCCCCGGCAGACTATGGGACGCCATGGGGGGAGGCGGGTGCGAATGTGGTGAACACCGGCGTTCCCGGGGTGGCGTCCAGGTGAACCTGGCGTGGGGACGCGCTAGCGCCGCAGGTCACAGGGGGTGCCGTTGGTCATGCGCGGTTCGTCGGGGTGGTGTCCGCCGCCCGGATGTAGTCGCCGACCAGTGCGCCGAGCAGGGCGCCGGCGAGGAGGTCGTCCCGTAGGTGGTCGGCGGTGTAGAGCCGGGCGTGCATCACCTGGACCTGCATCCAGCGGTACTCGGCGGCGCGCCGCGGGGCCCAGGCGGTGAGGACGGCGACGGCCGCGGAGGAGAGCGCCGCGGGCGCCGCCGGGTAGGCGCAGGCGCAATCGGCGGCCGGGGTGGCCTTCCGGGCCGGGCCCAGGGCGGGATCGAGGGCGGAGGGGCGGGACCGCCGGTAGTGCCCGGCGAGCCCGCCGCTGATCGTGCCGGCCAGCTCCAGCGCCGCGTCCAGGCGGACCCGGGCGGCCTCGCCCTCGGCGCGGGGCATCAGTTCGCGCCGGTCGTCCAGGTACAGGCGCCAGATGTCCCGCTCCCCGTGGGCGGCGAGCCACGCGGCGGCCGTCCGGCCGGCGGCGGTGCGCGTACGGGCGAGACGGCGGACCTCCCCGAGTCCGGCGGCGCGTGCGGCTTCCGCGGGCGGATCGGGCATCTGGTCCGCCGCCCAGCGGACGAACGCCGGGTCGTCGCGGGCGGTGCCGTGCCCCGACCGCCACCGGGCGTAGAGCGCGTCGGCGGCCCGCTGCTGCGCGTCGAGCCGCGTGGTCCAGCCGCGCAGTTCGGCGTCCGGGAACAGCGGGGGCGGCGGGTCCTGCTCGATCCGCCGCACCGCGCCGCCCGCCCCGGGGTCCGCGGGGGCGGTGACGTGGGTGCCGATCAGGCCGAGGACCGCCGCGGCCACGGCGGCGACGGCGACGGCCGGGTACCGACGGCCCGTGCGGGGGGCCCGGGAGCGGACCGGCGCCCTGCGGTGGGCCGTGCTCACCACGCGGGTCCGGCCGGGCCGGGGACCCGGGCCTCCGGTTCGGCGCGCGTGGGGGCGTGGAAGCAGTACCGCACCAGGCGGCGCACGTCGTTGCCGGGCAGGCCCGGGACGAGCAGGGCCTGTCCCACGACGTACTTGCTGAGCGGCAGCGGCCGTACCCCCAGGCCCATCAGCAGCCGGTCGGCGGCGCCCGGACGGGGTCCGCCCTTGGTCTCGACGAGGACGAAGCCGTGGTTCAGTGCGGCCGTCGCCCGGCCGCGGTGGCAGGTGAGCCGGCCGTCGAGGGTGACCCGGCTGCCGGCCGCCAGGTCGGCGAGGGCCGCGCGGACGTAGCGGATCTCCCCGGCGGGGGACAGCAGCCCGGAGCGGACCGGGACCCCGGCGGCGCCGAGCACGTCGTCGACGAAGGCGGCCGCCCCGGCGCCGATGAGGCCGTACTCCCGGGCGGCCACGGTGCGGGCGTGCTTGACCGTGGCGCCGCGGCCGTCCTTGGTCTTGACCTCGACGCGGCACAGCCCGTCCTCGACGTAGAGCCGGGTGCGGACCTTCCAGCGGCGCCTGCGCCCCTGCACATGCGCGTACCAGGCGCCGAGCCCGGCGGTGTCGAAGTACGTGCTGCGGTACCCGGTGGTGCGGCGGCCACCGACGTCCAGCACGTGGTGCGTCGGCGCCAGGGCGGCGACCAGGCAGCGCGCCGACAGGGCCGGCAGCAGGTACTTGCGGTCGACCCGGTGCTGCAGTGCCGCGGCGGCGTCGACCTCGGCGAGGGTCGCCCCGCGCAGCCGGGCCAGTCCCAGCGCCTCGGCGAAGCCCTCCGGGCCGGTCACACGAGCCTGCTCTCGAGCAGGCTGTCCTGGCCGCCCCGTCCGGCGGCAGCCGGCCCCGCACCGTCGTCCGGCAGCCCCCAGCCCAGGGGCGAGTCGCCGCGGTAGCGGACCGAGACCCGGGTCGTCTCGCGCACGAAGTCGACCTCGTCCACGAGCACCGCCAGCGGTTCCTGGCCGAACCTCAGCACGACTTCCCGGTGGATCGCCGCGGGGTCGGCGTACAGGCGGTCCAGGGTGAGGCGCACCACCCGGGTCGGCCGGTGGGCGTGCGGGTCGTCGACGACCAGGACGGCCGCGAGCACCAGCGCGTCCAGCGCCACGACGAACCAGATCTCCCGCTGCGGCAGGCCCCCGCACAGGGCGATCACCAGCGCCGTGAAGGTGTACGCGACGTCCCGGGCGGTGAAGGCGGTGCTGCGCAGCCGGACCAGGGAGAGCATCCCGAACAGCCCGAAGCCCACCCCGGCCGGGAACGAGCCCGCGCCCATCGCGCTCATCGCCGCGAACAGGCCGACGTTGAGCGCCGTCAGCACCAGCGGCATCTGCGGGGCCGGGCAGCCGCGCCGGTAGAGCAGGCCCACCAGCGCCATGAGGGACAGGACGTCCACTCCCCCGCGGGCGAGCAGGTCCCAGGGTCCGTGCGTCATGCGCGGCGCCGGGCGGGCGGGTGTGGTCCGGGCACGTGTTCCTCCGGGGGCTGGGTGGTGAGCCCGGGTCCCGGGGATCCGTCCATGGAAAGGGGGATGGGACGGCGGATCCCCGGGCCCGGGAGTCATCGGCGCGCGGGACGGACCACCGCGGCGGGGCGGGCGTCCCGGCGCCGTCCACCCACGCCGGACGATCCGTCCAGCGATGCCGGACGCTAGCCCCGCGCCCCCCGCCGGGCAAGCCGCCCACCGGTACCTCCGGACGCCGGGCCGAACGGGAAACACCAGGCGGGAAGAGGGGACCCGGCGCCACGCACGCGTTGCGGCCATCGGACAATGACACCCGAAGGGGTGAGGGGAAGCCCGCTCCGATGACGCCGGACGAACCCCCCGCCACATCAGGGCGAATCACGGGTGAACGGGCACCCCGCCGGGCGGCTCCGGCGGCACCCCGGGCCACCGCGGCCACCGCGGCCCCCGGCGCCGCCCGGCGGACCGAGACCGTTCCGATACCGCCAGGCCCCGGGGAGTTGGGCGACCGTTCGGTTCCACGACACCCGTGTGCCCGATCATCACGCGGTGTCGAATGAAACAGCCGTGCGACTGCCGTTGCAGCGCAGTTCCGCCTCCCCCGGGCACTCCGCCGACGCGCGGGAACACCGCTACGACATCGACCTGATGCGGTTGCTGTGCTCCGCCACCGTCATGCTGGGCCACGTGGGCTCCCAGTTCATCCGCTCGACCGGGAACGACGCGTCCCACGGGGCCGCGACGTACTGGGCGGGGCACGTGGCCGAGGCGGTCAACCCGTTCGCGGTGCCCATGTACTTCGCCATCGCCGGATGGGCGGTGCTGGTCGGCGCCCCGCCGCGGGACAGCGCCCGGATGTGGCAGAGGATCGTCCGCAACACCGTCCCGCTCTTCGCGTGGACGGCGGTCTACCTGGTGTGGGCCTGGCTCCGGGACCGCAACGAGCGGCCCATGACCGAGCTCGCGAGGGACTCCCTCATCGGCTCCGTGCAGCCCGCCTACCACCTGTGGTTCATGTACAACTACATCCCCATCATCGTGCTGCTCGCCTTCGCGATGCTGATCAAGGACGGCAAGCGGCCCTGGGGGCTGGGGGCGGTGCTGCTGGGCATCGCGGTCCTGCCGAGCGTCCTGGCCCTGGTCGGGGACCTGACCCACACCGACCTGCCCCCCGTGGCCTGGGGCTTCGGCACCTACTCCCTGGTGTACGCGGTCGGCGGCGCCATGCTCTTCGCCCTGCCGGCCGGCGCCGTCCCGTGGCGCCGGTGGCTGGTCGTACTGCTGCCGCTCACCATGGCCGGGTGCCTCTGGTACAACACGCGGGTCCACTACGTGATCCCCAACGCCCACCTCTTCGTGGCCGCGATGAGCGTCTGCGTCCTGCTGCTGGTCAGCCGGATCCGCATCCCGGAGCGTTTCCAGCCGCGCCTGAAGCACCTGGCCGGCGCGGCGCTGGGCGCGTACATGGTGCACGTGCTCTTCGTCGAGGAACTGGTCCACCGCGTGGTCTCGCCGGACCTGAGCGGACCGGTGGCCGCGGTGCTGCTGGTCGGGCTGGTCCTGGCGGTGATGGTGCTGTCGTTCTCCACCAGCCTGCTGTGGGGCCGGCTGAACCTGCGGCGCCTGCTGGGCTGAACCGCGGGAGGCCTCCGGAGCGAAAGGGCCCCGTCCGCGCACCTCGACCTCGCGCGGACGGGGCCCTCTCGCGTCCCTGGAGGCTTCAGCTGTCCAGGACCGTGGTCAGCAACTCCGCCGTCCACGCGAGCAGTTCCCGGCCGACCACCGGCTTGCCGCCGATCCGCGCCGTGGTGGGGCGCGGCACCAGGATCTGCCTGGCCGCCTGCTTCACGACCGTGCGGGGGTAGAGGCGGTTCAGCCGCAGCTCCTGCGACTCGCGCAACTCGACGGGCGAGAAGCGCACGTTGCTGCCCTGCAGGGTGATGTCGCAGACCCCCAGACGGCGGGCCAGCAGCCGCAGCCCGGCGACCAGCAGCAGGTTCTCCACCGGCTCCGGGAGCTTGCCGTACCGGTCGGTGAGCTCCTCGCGGACGGCCTTGACGTCCTCCTCGGAGTTCACCGCGGCGATCGACCGGTACGCCTGCAGACGCAGCCGCTCGCCGGGCGCGTAGTCGTGCGGGACGTGCGCGTCGACCGGCAGCTCGATCTTCACCTCCAGCGGGGCCTCCTCGACCTCGCCGCCGCCTTCCTCCAGGCCGGCCCGGTAGTCGGCCACGGCCTCGCCGACCATGCGGATGTACAGGTCGAAGCCGACGCCCGCGATGTGGCCGGACTGCTCGCCGCCGAGCAGATTGCCCGCGCCGCGGATCTCCAGGTCCTTCATGGCGACGTACATGCCGGCGCCCATCTCGGTGTGCTGGGCGATCGTCGCCAGCCGCTCGTGGGCGGTCTCGGTGAGCGGCTTCTCCGGCGGGTACAGGAAGTAGGCGTAACCGCGCTCACGGCTGCGGCCGACCCGGCCGCGCAGCTGGTGCAGCTGGGAGAGGCCGAAGTTGTCGCCCCGCTCGACGATGAGGGTGTTGGCGTTGGAGATGTCGATGCCCGACTCGACGATCGTCGTGGAGACCAGCACGTCGAACTTCTTCTCCCAGAAGTCCACCACGACCTGCTCCAGCGCCGACTCGCCCATCTGCCCGTGCGCGGTGGCGATCCGCGCCTCGGGGACCAGGTCGCGCAGCCGCGCGGCGGCCTTGTCGATGCTCTCCACCCGGTTGTGGATGTAGAAGGCCTGGCCCTCGCGCAGCAGTTCGCGGCGGACCGCGGCGGCGATCTGCTTCTCCTCGTACGGGCCGACGAAGGTCAGCACCGGGTGCCGCTCCTCCGGCGGGGTGGTGATCGTCGACATCTCGCGGATGCCCGTGACCGCCATCTCCAGCGTGCGCGGGATGGGCGTGGCGGACATGGTCAGCACGTCGACGTTGGCGCGGAGCTTCTTCAGCTGCTCCTTGTGCTCCACGCCGAAGCGCTGCTCCTCGTCGACGATGACCAGGCCCAGGTCCTTGAACTTGGTCTCCGACGAGAACAGGCGGTGGGTGCCGATGACGACGTCCACGGACCCCTCGCGCAGGCCCTCCAGGACCGCCTTGGCCTCGCTGTCGCTCTGGAACCGGGACAGCGCCTTCACCACGACCGGGAACTGCGAGTAGCGCTCGGAGAAGGTGCCGAAGTGCTGCTGCACCAGCAGTGTGGTGGGCACCAGGACGGCGACCTGCTTGCCGTCCTGCACCGCCTTGAAGGCCGCCCGCACCGCGATCTCGGTCTTGCCGTAGCCGACGTCGCCGCAGATCAGCCGGTCCATCGGGACCGACTTCTCCATGTCCTCCTTGACCTCGGCGATCGTCGTGAGCTGGTCCGGGGTCTCCGCGTACGGGAACGCGTCCTCCAGCTCCCGCTGCCAGGGGGTGTCCGGCGCGAAGCTGTGGCCGGGCGCGGCCATGCGGGCGGAGTACAGCCGGATCAGGTCCGCGGCGATCTCCTTGACCGCCTTCTTCGCGCGCGCCTTGGTCTTCGTCCAGTCCGCCCCGCCCAGGCGGTGCAGCGAGGGCGCCTCGCCGCCGACGTACTTGGTGATCTGCTCCAGCTGGTCGGTCGGCACGAACAGCCGGTCGCCCGGCTGGCCCTTCTTCGCGGGGGCGTACTCGACCACCAGGTACTCGCGCGTGGCGCCCTGGACGGTGCGCTGCACCATCTCCACATAGCGGCCTACGCCGTGCTGCTCGTGCACGATGAAGTCGCCCGCCTGCAGCGTCAGCGGGTCGATGGTCTTGCGGCGCCGGGACGGCATGCGGCCCATGTCCTTGGTGGAGGACTTCTGGCCGGACAGGTCGGTCTCGGTGAGCACCGCGATCTTCAGGGCCGGGTCGACGAAGCCGCTCTCCAGCGAGCCGCAGGCCACATGGACCACGGAGGGCTCGACCGGCCCGTCCAGCCCCGTGTCGAGGCGCGCGGCGATGCCCTCGTTGCCCAGCACCTCCACGATGCGGGCGGCGGGACCGTGGCCCTCGGTGACGTAGACCACGCGCCAGCCGTCGGCGAGCCAGCCCTTGGTGTCGGCCAGCGCCCGGGCGGTGTCGCCCCGGTAGACCTCGGGGGCGTGCATGCCGAGCTTGAGGGTGTCGCCCTCGTCGTCCGGTGTTCCCTCGTCCGCCGCGAACGGGCTCACCGACCACCAGGGGACGCCGAGCTCACGGGCCCGGTCGCGCACGTCGGCGATGCTCCACAGCGAGGCCGCGCCCAGGTCGATCGGGGCCTCACCGCCCCCGGCGGAGGCCGCCCAGGAGGCCTCCAGGAACTCCCGGCTGGTCGCCACGAGGTCGGCGGCCCGGGTACGGACCCGCTCCGGGTCGCAGACCACGGTCATCGACCCGGCCGGCAGCACGTCCAGCAGCAGCTCCATGTCGTCCACCAGCACCGGGGCGAGGGACTCCATGCCCTCCACGGCGATGCCCTGGGCGATCTTGTCCAGCAGTTCGCGCAGCTGCGGGTGCTCCTCGGCCAGCTCGGCGGCGCGCGCCCGCACCTCGTCGGTGAGCAGCAGCTCCCGGCAGGGCGGCGCCCACAGGCCGTGCTCTGCGACCTCCAGCGAGCGCTGGTCGGCCACCTTGAAGTAGCGGATCTCCTCGACGTCGTCGCCCCAGAACTCCACCCGGAGCGGATGCTCCTCGGTGGGCGGGAAGACGTCCAGGATCCCGCCGCGCACGGCGAACTCGCCGCGCTTCTCCACCAGCTCCACCCGGGCGTACGCGGCGGCCGCCAGGGCGTCCACGACGTCGTTCAGATCGGCGGTCGTCCCGGTGCGCAGGGCCACCGGGACCAGATCGCCCAGACCCTTGACCTGCGGCTGCAGCACGGAGCGGATCGGTGCGACCACGACGCGTACCGGGCCGGCGGTCGGGTCGTCCTTGCTGGGGTGCGCCAGCCGGCGCAGCACGGCCAGGCGGCGGCCCACGGTGTCCGAGCGGGGCGACAGCCGCTCGTGCGGCAGCGTCTCCCAGGCCGGGTACTCCACGACGGAGTCCTCGGGCAGCAGCGACTGGAGGGCCGCGACCAGGTCCTCGGCCTCACGGCCGGTCGCCGTCACCGCCAGCAGGGTGCGGCCGGCGCGGGCCGCGAGCGCGGCCAGGGCCAGCGGGCGGGCGGCGGGCGGACCCACCAGGTCGACGTGCGGGCGGTTGCCGTCCGCGGCACCGCGGACCGCCTCCGCGAGCGCGGGGTCGTCCACGACGACGTCGAGCAGACCGTTCAGGCTCATGTGGCTTTCCGTCCCAGAGGCAGACAGGCGGGGCAACGCGAACAGCCCGACGCGTCGAACGAGCCGGGGTGTCCCAGCGTACGACGCTCCGCGGACACCCGGCGCCGCAACCTGTCCGGGGTCGTTTGCGCGCGGGCCCCCGGGGTGGCCGTGGGGGGGTGCTCCCACCCTCCCGCCCGATTGCCCGGCGCGGTCAGTGACCGCCTCGCGCGGTCGTTGTGGGGTCGGTGCCGCGCCGGCGTACGCCCCCAGCCTTCGGCCGGGGGGACCCCCACCTCGGGGCTCGCGGTTCACCCCCACGTCATTCGGCGCCGGGTTCCCCGCTCGTCCCCTGCGGGGGCACCCCGCCACACCCCCTCCTGCCGGTTGGGGCGACTAACGGCCGGATGGGGTGAGAAGGCGGTCCGGGGTTGCCGCAAGTGCCCCACTGACCCCCACCGGTCGTCATGCGCCCCGACAACGGGAGGGGGTGTGGCGAGGTGCGCCCATGGGGGTCCCCCCGGCCGAAGGCTGGCAGAGACGAGCGGCGAACCCGGTACGCAACGACGTGGACGTAAACCGCGAGCGCTGTGGGGGTCCCCCCGGCCGAAGGCTGGGGGAGTGCGCCGGCGCGGCACCGACCCCGAACCAACAGAGCGCAGGCCCGCACTGACCGCGCCGGGCAATCGGGCGGGCGGGTGGACGCCCGCCGCAGGCGCAAACAACCCGCACACGGCGACGGCCCCGGGGCGCACGAGGCGCACCCGGGGCCATGGGCCGCAAGGCCTACTCCGTGGCGATCGCGCCCAGCACGTTCATCCGCCCCGCCCGGAACGCCGGCACCAGCGCCGCGACGAGTCCGACGAAGGCCGAGCCGATGAAGACGGTGATGATCGTCGGCCAGGGGATCTCCAGGATCCCGAGCCCCTGGAGCGCCAGCAGCTGCTGGGCCGAGGCGCCCCAGCCCATGCCGAGGCCGAGGCCGAGCACCGCGCCGAAGAGGGCGATGACGATCGACTCCAGGCGGATCATGCGCCGCAGCTGCCGCCGCGACATGCCGATCGCCCGCATGAGGCCGATCTCCCGGGTGCGCTCCACCACCGACAGGGCGAGGGTGTTCACGACGCCCAGGATCGCGACGATGATCGCCAGGGCCAGCAGGCCGTAGATCAGGTTGAGCAGCTGGCCGATCTGGTCCTTGAGCAGTTGCTTGTAGTCGGCCTGGTTGCGGACCTGGACCTGCGGGAAGTCGTGCAGCGCCTTCTTCAGCCCGGCGTAGGCCGCGTCCTGCTGCCCGTCCTTGGCGGCGGCGAACATGATGTCGTTGATCGGCATCCGGTCGGCCGGCACGTAGCGCGCCGCGGTCGTGATGTTGGTGTACATCGCGCCCTGGTCGAAGACGGTGTCCGCTGAGGTGATGGCGGCGACCGTCAGTGTGGCGGTCTCGCCGTGCGCGAAGCGGACGGCGAGCTCGTCCCCGAGCTTGACCTTGTGCTTGTCGGCGAAGTTCTCGCCGACCGACATCGCGTTGGTGCCGTAGGCGGCCGACAGCTCGCCGGCGACCGTCTTGACCTGGAGGTCCTGGGCGTACGTCGGGTCCGCGGCGGACAGGGAGGTGTCGGACACCGACCCGTCGGGGGCGGTGAGCTTGACGTCGAGGGACTTGTAGTCGGTGACGTGGGCGAGGTGCGGCGCGGCCTTGATGGCCCGCTCGATCTGCGGGGTGATCGGCTGGCCGCTGTCGGAGGCGATGATGAAGTCCGCGCCGACCGACTTGTCGAGCTGGTCGGTCGCCGAGGCCACCATGGAGGAGCCGACCACCGACAGTCCGGCGACGAGCGCGAGGCCGATCATGAGGGCGGCGGCGGTGGCGCCGGTGCGCCGGGGGTTGCGCAACGCGTTGCGCTCGGCGAGGCGGCCGACCGGGCCGAAGGCCCGCAGGACGCCCGCGCTGATCACCCGGACGACGACGCCGGCGAGCAGCGGCCCGACGACCACGAAGCCGACCAGGGTGAGCAGGATGCCGAGGCCGAGGAACATCGAGCCGTCCGCGGCCTTGGTGGCCTGCACGGCGGCGACGAGGGCGGCGGCACCCGCGAGGGTGAGGACGAGGCCGATCGCGGCGCGCACCCTGCCGGCGCGGGCGTCGGCGGGGGTGCCGGCGTCGCGCAGCGCGGCCATCGGGGAGACCTTGCCGGCCCGCCGGGCGGGCAGGTAGGCCGCGAGGACGGTCACCACGACGCCGAGGACGAGCCCGATGACCGGGGTGGAGGCCTTGATCGTCAGGGAGGAGGTGTCGAGGTTCATGCCCACGCTGCCCATGAGGTTCATGAGCAGGACGGCGAGCCCGACGCCGCCGCCGATGCCGAGCACGGAGCCCACCACGCCGAGCAGCAGGGCCTCGACCAGCACCGAGCGGTTGACCTGGCTGCGGCTGGCGCCGATGGCCCGCATCAGGCCGATCTCCCGGGTGCGCTGGGCGACCAGCATCGAGAAGGTGTTGACGATGAGGAAGACGCCGACGAGTACGGCGATCCCGGCGAAGCCGAGCATCGCGTACTTGATGACGTCGAGGAAGCCGGCGATGTCCTTCTGGTTCTCGGCGGTCCACTCGGCCTGGGTCTGCACCTTGTAGCCGGCGGTGGAGCCGAGGGCGGCGGTGACGTTCTTCTTCAGCTGCTCGTCGCTGACCCCGGGCTTCGCGGTCAGGCCGACGCTGCTGAAGACGTCCTTGGCGCCGAGCACCTTGGTCTGGGTGGTGGCGGTGTCGAAGTAGAAGATCGCCGCACCGGGGTTGGTGACCTTGAAGGTGGCGATGCCGGTGATCCGGGCGTGGAACTCGCCGGGGATGGCGATCACGCGCAGTTCGTCGCCCAGTTCGAGGTGCTTCTTGTCGGCGGTGTCGGCGTCGACCATCACCTCGGTGGGACCGCGCGGGGCGTGGCCGGACGTGACGTCGACCGAACGCAGCTCCGTGGAGTCCCAGTTCGTGGCGATGGTGGGGGCGCCGGAGGTCGGGCCGAGGTTCTCGCCGGCGGCGTCGGTGACGGTCAGGGTCTGGCTGTTGGCCTCGCCCGTCGCGGACTTGACGCCGTCGACCTCCTTCAGCCGCGCGACCGTGGCGGCCGGCACGGTGGCCGCCTTGGTGGTCATCTGCATCTCGTCGTCGCTGGGCGCGCCCTTGGGCGTGACCGTGACGTCCGAGGCGGTGGCGGCGAAGAGCTTGTCGAAGGTGGAGGTCATGGTGTCGGTGAAGACGAGCGTGCCGCAGACGAAGCCCACCGACAGCAGGACGGCGATGGCGGACAGCGCCATGCGTCCCTTGTGCGCGACGAAGTTGCGCATCGAGGTCTTGACGACGGTCACGACGTCCTCCCGCGGGCGTCGAAGTCCTTCATGCGCTCCAGGACGGAGTCGGCCGTCGGGTCGCGCATCTCGTCGACGATCCGGCCGTCGGCGAGGTAGAGGACGCGGTCGGCGTACGAGGCGGCGACCGGGTCGTGCGTCACCATGACGATGGTCTGGCCGAGTTCGTCGACCGAGCGGCGCAGGAAGCCGAGGATCTCGGCGCCGGCGCGCGAGTCGAGGTTGCCGGTCGGCTCGTCACCGAAGATGATCTCCGGCCGGGCGGCGAGGGCGCGGGCCACCGCGACGCGCTGCTGCTGACCGCCGGAGAGCTGGCCGGGCCGGTGCTTGAGGCGTCCGGCCAGGCCGACGGTCTCCACGACCCGCTGCAGCCACTGGGGGTCGGCCTTGCGGCCGGCGATGTCCATGGGCAGCGTGATGTTCTCGGCCGCGTTCAGGGTCGGCAGCAGGTTGAAGGCCTGGAAGATGAAGCCGATCTTGTCCCGCCGCAGCTGGGTGAGCTTCTTGTCCTTCAGCTTGGTGATCTCGGTCTCACCGACCCAGATCCGGCCGTCGGTCACGGTGTCAAGACCGGCGAGGCAGTGCATCAGGGTCGACTTGCCGGAGCCGGAGGGCCCCATGATCGCGGTGAAGCGGCCGCGGTCGATGTCGACGTCGACCGCGTCCAGGGCCACGACCCGGGTCTCGCCCGAGCCGTACGCCTTGGTGACCTGACGGGCCCGGGCGGCCACGGCCGTACGTTCTCCGCTGCCCCCGGACTTGGGAATCGATACTGCCGTTGTCACTGGACTGCTCCTGTTCGAGTGGTCGTCGCCGCCGTTTCGGGGCGGGCTGCGTCGCCTACCAAGACTGGCTTCGGGGAGGGGGCCGGGACGATGGTGCGGGTCTCCGTATCGGCCCGGGGGTTAGCCCCACCAGAAGGCTAGGGAGCCCAGGAGGGCTCCCTCGTCCTCCGCCGGTACGAACCGGGGGTAGGAGAAAGTTCGGTGGGACCCCTAGGGGGACTGCACCTTTCGGCGGACCCGGCTCGGGGTCGAGCCTGCACCCTCCGGTCGCGGGAGGTTCAAGCCCTGCCGTCCGGCCTGCGGGAACCCCCTGTGCGCGCGGGGGCCCGGCATGAAATCGTGTGTCGTACACACAACCAGGGGGTCCCGTGGAGCGCACCGAGCAGACCGCGACCGCAGCCGCCACCGCTTCCGGGACGGGGCCGCAGCGGCGCGGCCCGGTGGTCGCCGCGCTGATGATGGCCATGGCGCTGGCGGCGATGGACTCCACGATCATCTCCACCGCGGTGCCGCAGATCGTCGGCGAGCTGGGCGGCTTCTCCGTCTTCTCCTGGCTCTTCTCCGGCTACCTGCTCGCGGTCACGGTGACCCTCCCGGTCTACGGCAAGCTCGCCGACACCTTCGGCCGCAAGCCCGTGCTGCTGACCGGCATCGGGATCTTCCTGCTCGGTTCCGTGCTGTGCGCCGGGGCGTGGAACATGGCCGGCCTGATCGCCTTCCGCATCGTGCAGGGGCTCGGCGGCGGCGCCATCCAGGGGACCGTGCAGACGATCGCCGGCGACCTGTACCCGCTCAAGGAGCGCGGCCGCATCCAGGCGGCGATCTCCACGGTCTGGGCGGTCTCCGCCGTCCTCGGGCCGCTGTGCGGCGGGCTGTTCGCCGGCTACGCCAGCTGGCGCTGGATCTTCCTGATCAACCTGCCCGTCGGGGCGGTCGCGCTCCTGCTCATCTCCCGTCATCTGCGCGAGCGGGTCGGCGAGCGGACCCGGCACCGCGTGGACTGGCCCGGCGCGCTGCTGCTCTTCCTCTCCGGCGGGCTGCTGATCACCGGCCTCGTGCAGGGCGGGCCCGCCCGGTGGTGGCTGCTCGGCGGCAGCCTCGTCCTGGGCGCCCTCACCGTGTGGGCCGAGCGCCGGGCCGCCGAGCCGATCATCCCCGGCTGGGTCTGGCGGCGCCGGGTGATCGTCGCCGTCAACCTGGCCCTCGGCATGCTCGGCGTCCTCATGGTGGCCCCGACGGTCTTCCTCCCCACGTACGCCCAGACCGTGCTCGGGCTCGGGCCGATAGCGGCGGGCTTCGTGCTGTCGGTGATGACGCTCAGCTGGCCGCTGTCCGCCGCCCTCAGCAACCGCGTCTACCTGCGCATCGGCTTCCGCAACACCGCCGCCCTGGGCATGGCGGCCGCCACCGTCGTCCTCGTCGTACTGGTGCTGCTCCCGTACGCCGGTCCCGCCTGGCAGCCCACCCTGGTGATGCTGCTGCTCGGTGCCGCCCTCGGGCTCTTCCAGCTCCCCCTGATCGTCGGCGTGCAGTCCACCGTCCCGTGGAGCGAACGGGCCACCGCCACCTCGTCGATCCTCTTCTGCCGCCAGGTCGGCCAGAGCGTCGGCGCGGCCGTCTTCGGCGCCGTCGCCAACGCCACCCTCGCCTCCCGCCTGCACGGCTCGGGCACCGACCTCGACTCCATCGCCGGCGCCGCACACATCGACGACCACGTGCGCCGCGCCGTCGCGGCGGCGGTCAACCACGTGTACGCCGGCGCGGCCGTCGCGGCGGTCCTGTCCCTGGCCGCCGTCCTCCTGGTGGCGCCCCGCCGCTTCCCGGTCCTGGAGGAGGACCCGGCGGTACGGTGACGCCGTGGACGCGAAGACCTACGCGCGCATGCGGGCCATCGCCGACGAGTTGATGGAGCGCGAGGACACCTGGGCCGTGGAGATCGGCGAGGGCGTCATCACGATGATGATGCCGCCGGTCAACCGGCACGAGCTGATCGCCCTGCGGCTGCGGCGGCAGATCGAGCGGCAGATGGCCGACGATCCGGACTGGGCCGGTCACGTGGCCCACAGCGGTCCCGAGATCGAGGCGCCCGCCATAGGGCGCATGCGCCGGCCCGACCTCGTCGTCGTACCGGAACAGGCCCTCGACACCCCCGGTTTCCTCGACCCAGCCGACGTCACCCTGGTGGCCGAGGTCGTCTCCACGTCCAACCCGGAGAACGACTACCGCGAGAAGGCCCGGGACTACCCCGCCATGGGCATCCCGCTGTACCTGATCATCGACCCGCGCGACAGGACGCTGGCCGTCCTCTCCGATCCGGGACCGGCGCCCGGCGACGACGGCCCCCGTTACCGGGCGCGCCACGACTACGCCTTCGGGGACGCCGTCCCCGTGCGGCCGTGGGTCCTGGACAGCGGGGAGTTCCCCGCCTACGACGGTTCCTGATCGTCCCCGGGTGAGGGGGAGGGAACGCCGGGGGCGGCGGGGCCCGGTTCCTCCTCGGCGTCGGGGGCCTCGCGGCCGGTGAGGGCGGCGAGGCTGCCACGGACGTGGGCGAGGTGCTCGCGGATCTCCTCCCGGCGGACCTCGTGCTCGCGCAGTTCGCGTTCGGCGGCCAGACGGATGCGCTCCTCCCGCACCCGGGCCTGGGCGAGCAGCTCCGCGGCGGCGGCGTCGGCCTCCTCCTGGCGGCGCCGCGCGGCCTCCTCCGTCTCCGCCAGGGCCCGGCGGGCGTCGTCCACCATGGCCTCGGCGTAGGAGGTGAGTTCGGCCAGGCGCGAGTCGACCCCGGCCTCGCCCTCCGCGAGTTCGTGCTCCTGGGTGTCGAAGCGCTCGCGGTGCTCCTTCTCCAGTTCGGCGAGCGCCTGTTCGCCCTCCCGCCGCGCGGCGTCGAGCTCCCGGGCGACCTCGTCCCGCAGCAGGCCGGTCTCCTCGCGGGCCTCGCCGAGCACGCGCCCGGCATCGGCACGGGCCTGCTCCAGCACCTGCTCGGCCTGCTCGTCCGCGGTGCCGCGGCGGGCGTGGGCGGCCGCGCGGGCCTCGTCCATGAGCGTGCGGCGGGCGGCCGCGGCCGCGTCGTGCGCGTGCCGGGCCTCCTCCTCGGCCTGTTCGCGTACGGAGGCCGCCTCCTCCTCGACCAGCCGCAGCAGGTCCAGTGCGCCCTTCCCGAGGGATTCGTAGGTGGGCGGCGAGAGCGTGGAGACCGCCTCGCGCAGCGCGGCGCACTCCGCGGTCATCTCGTTGGCCAGGACGGTGAGCCGCGCGGCGCGCTCCCAGGCAGCGTCGCGGTCCTCGGACAGCTCCTCCAGGAAGCGGTCGACCTGTTCGGTGCGGTACCCGCGGCCACGGACGGTGGCGAAGCCGTGGCCGCCGCGGGGGTGTGCCGTGCTCATACCCCTATTCTCGGGGATTTGCCGGATTTACCCATAACGCGACACTCCGACCGGCCCGCAGACCGGCCGGAGCGACGCCGTACGGGGACCTAGAGCATCCCGTCCCACATCTGCTCGATCAGCACCGGCCACCAGTGCTCGGGCGACGCCACCGCGGCCGGGTCGAGCGCGGCCAGCTGGTTCTGGAAGTCGACCGTCCAGCGGCCCGCCTGCTCGGGCGTCAGGCCGAGCCGCCAGCGCCACATCTTCCCGAGCAGTGCCAGGCAGCGGACGAACTCCGGCAGGCTGGTGTTGACGAACTGCGGCACGGGAGCCGTACCGCCCGGCCCGGCCTCCAGCGGCACCGCGACGATGTGCGCCGTGCCGTACTGCACGCAGAGCTGGCGGCCGAAGTCATTGCCCATCACCAGGTACGAGCCCGCGTCCGGGGCCGGCTGCACGCCGCGCTCGGCCGCCAGCTCCGCCAGGGTCGGCACCGGCCGCCCCGGCTGGGCCTGGGCCCAGAAGAACGGCCCGAAGTCCACCGGCAGCCCGGACCAGGTGAGCGTCTGCGCGACGAGGTCCGGCACGCCCTGCCGGGCGACCGCCCGCTGGTCGAAGCGGAACACGCCCTGCGGCCCGAAGGACTGCGCCAGTTCCTGCCCGATCGCGTCCAGCGGGATCGGGGAGACCCGCTGGACCTGGTGCTGCTCGGGCAGCGGCACCCGGTGCGGGTGCGCGTGCGCCGGGGCACTCGCCACCTGGTGCAGCTCGCCGAGGTGCGTCAGCAGGTGCTGCACGCCCGCGCGACGGCTCGTGTGGTCCTTGCCGTAGGGGGCGGTACTGCTGATCCGCACCTGGGGCCAGGTCTCGCGGATCATCCGGGCGCAGTAGCCGCCCGGCAGGTCGCACGACTCCAGCTCCGTGTGCAGCTCCAGCACCGCCTGCGGCGGCACGCCGAGGGCGCGCAGCTCGTGCAGGATCTGCCACTCCGGGTGCGGCGTGCCGGGTGCGGAGCGGCGCATCAGCTGCTGTTCCGAGCCGTCCTGCGCGCGGTAGCGGAGCACGGCCAGGTAGCCGGGGCCGACCGTGGGCACCCCGGTGGGCGGCTGCGGCTGGGCCTGCGGCTGCTGGGGGTAGCCGTACGCCGGGGGCTGCGGCGGCGCCGCGACCGGACCGGGCGGCGGCGGGGGCGGTGCCGACGCCCCGGCGGCGCCGTCCGGGCGGGACAGCATCGTCGCGGCCTGGTGCACGTCCCCGGCCGCCGGCTGCGGCGGTACGGGCGGACCGGGCCGGTCGTTCGCGGGGAGCGCCTGCACCAGCTGCGTGGGCACGTACCCGGCGGCCGGGGTGCCGGGCACGCCCGGACCGGGCGGCGGCGCGGGCGCTGGTCGCCTCCGCCACCGGGCGGCGCTCGGCGTCGTAGGTCTCCAGCAGGCCCTCCCCGGCCCAGCCGCCGAGCACGGCCGCCAGCTTCCAGGCGAGGT
>NZ_JARAVL010000096.1:0-628 GCF_033792725.1 Streptomyces sp. PA03-5A
GGTGTCTGAATTCGCCGGTCGGGGGGTGTGGGGGGATGCTGGTGTATATGAGTACGCGCGTTCCTGCGGATTCTGTGCCTCGGGCGGAGTTGCCCGGGTGGTCGCCGATGCTGGCGGTGGCGGGGCCGTTGCCGGGGCCGGGGGCGGAGGCGGAGTACGGTTTCGAGCCGTTGTTCAACGGTGCCCGGGTGCTGGTGTACCTGCCGGGGGACGGTGAGGTGCGGTTGGTGTCGGGGATCGGGCAGGACGTGACGGCGGGGTATCCGGAGTTGTGGGGGTTGCCGGGGTCGTTGCCGCCGGGTCTGGTGGGGGTGCTGGACGGGGAGATCGTGGCGTTGGGGAAGCACGGCGGGGTGTCGGTGGAGCGGTTGCAGCGGCGGATGAGTCTGCGGCATCCGGCGGCGGTGGCGGAGGCGGCCGAGGCGATGCCGGTGCAGTTGGTGGTGTACGACATCCTGCACTTGGGGGAGCCGGTGTTGCATTCGCCGTACACGGCGCGGCGGGCGTTGCTGGATGATCTGGGGGTGTCCGGGCCGCATGTGGTGGTGCCGCCGTACTGGCCGGCGATGGCGAGTGAGGCGTTGCACTACATCCGTCAGGAGGGGTACGACGGTGTGGTGGCGAAGCG
>NZ_JARAVL010000026.1:0-105339 GCF_033792725.1 Streptomyces sp. PA03-5A
GATAGTGAGGTGGTCTCCGGTCACGCATCCGCGATCCCCGCACCCCCGGCAGCATTCCGGTCGGGTGGGCGGAAACAGAAGGCCGGCGCAGTACCAGGGCCGGCAGATGGTGTAGCAGTTCCTTCGGGGCCCTGGTGCCATACGGCACCAGGGCCCCCCGCGCGCTTTCGCAGAGAGGTGCAATGACAGCAGACGACTCGTTCAGCCGGCTTGACGACGACGACTACCCCGCCTACACGATGGGCCGGGCCGCCGAGATGCTCGGCACCACCCAGGGTTTCCTGCGCGCCATCGGCGAGGCCCGCCTGATCACCCCGCTCCGCTCCGAGGGCGGCCATCGCCGCTACTCCCGCTACCAGTTGCGCATCGCCGCCCGCGCCCGGGAACTTGTCGACCAGGGGATGCCCATCGAGGCCGCCTGCCGCATCGTCATTCTCGAAGACCAGCTCGCAGAGGCGCAGCGCATCAACGCCGAATACCGCCGCGCCGCATCCCGGCCCGACACCTGACCCGCAGTCCGGGGCGACGTGCCGAGCCGCGCATTCTTCCGCCGACTCCAGAATATGAGCGCATGATCGCCGAAGATTCTCAGCCGCCGGCACACGGGCGGGAGTCCCAGCCTCGCCCCGGCGCCAGAGTGAACTGTGCGCGACGGCAACTCCAGGCGGTCGACGCGTACATCGTCACGGAGGTCCGGATCATGATGATGCTGGCTCGTCGTCAGGAGCTGTGGGGATGGGTTGTTCGGCCCAAATCGTCTTGCCGTTGTCGTTGCAACGGCAGCCCCAGCGGGCGGTGAGCTGGGCGATGAGGAACAGGCCGCGTCCTCCCTCGTCGGTGGTGCGGGCATGTCGCAGTCGGGGCTGGGTGCTGCTGGAGTCGGTGACCTCGCACACCAGGACGTCGTCGTGGACGATCAGCCGCAGGTGCACCGGTGGGTGGGCGTAGCGGATGGCGTTGGTCAGCAGCTCACTGACGATGAGCTCGGTCGACAGGAGGAGATCGTCCAGTCCCCAGGTGTGCAGCTGGCGAGCCGTCGTTTCCCGAGCCCTGGAGACGGCGGACGGGGCGGCCGGGAACTCCCAGTCGGCGGTGTGTCCGGGTGGGATGGCGCGGGTGCGGGCCAGCAACAGGGCCGCGTCGTCACGTGGTGGCTGGTATGCCAGTTCGGTGAGCAGGGACCGGCCGGTGTCGGCCAGGGGTCGATCGGGTCGGCAGGCTGTGGCGAGGGCGTCGGTCAGGCGCTGCAGGCCCTGGTCGATGTCGCTGCCGTCCCGTTCGATCAGGCCGTTGGTGTAGAGCGCGAGGACGCTGCCCGGATCCAGGTTGATCGTGGTGCTCTCATACGGCACGCCGCCGACGGCCAGGGGCGGTCCCGGGCAGATCCTGACGACCTCGGTGGTCCCATCGGGCCTTACCACGATGGGGGGCGGGTGCCCGGCACTGGCGATGGTGCAGCTTCGGCTGATCGGGTCGTAGAGCGCGTACAGGCAGGTGCCGCCGACGATGTCGTGATCGCCGGGCGGCGCTTCGGCCGCGAGACGCTGGACCAGGTCCGCCATGCGGGCGAGTAGCTCGTCCGCCTCAAGCTCCAGGTCGGCGAGGGTTTGGATGGCGGTGCGCAGGCGACCCATGGTGGCGGTTGCGGGTATCCCGTGACCGACCACGTCTCCGGCGACAAGGGCTACCCGCAAAGAGGGCAGGGCGATGGCGTCGAACCAGTCGCCGCCGATCGCCGGGTCGCCGCCTGCGGGCAGGTGGATGCCCGCAGTCTCGGCCGCAGCGGTGTCGGTGGTGGCCGGGGGAAGAAGACGCTGCCGCAGCGCCACAGCCGCACGGTGCTCGCGCGTATAGCGGCGGGCGTTGTCGATGGCCAGCGCGCCCTGGGAGGAGATCTGCCGCAGGAGATCAGCCTCGTCGTCGGTGAAGGGGGCGGATCGGCCGGTGCGCCAGACCGATATGTCGCCGAGCGTGAGACCGCGGGTGTGCAGCGGGGCCACCATCACCGAATCGCAGCCTTGCGGGACAAGGAACTCGATCAGGCGCGGTTCGCCGATCGCAGCAGCGTAGTCCTCGAGGCTGAGAGTGAGCGTCTCGCCCTGCCGGAAACTGTGCCACAGGGGGTGGTCGGGCAGGGGCGGGACGAGACCGCCGGGCTTGATGCCGGCCGGCCAGAGCGCGGCGGCCGGGGCCATGGCAGCGTTGCGAAGATGAAGATCCCCACCGCCCCCGGGAGGTTCCTCTCCTTCGAACACCGCCTGGGCAAGGTCGACGGAGACGAGATCGCCGATGGCGGGGACGAGGACATTCGCCAGATCCTGCGCGGTGCGCACGACGTTCAACGATTTCCCGACATGCTCGGCCACCTCACGGGTGAGGTCCAGATGACGGCGAGCGCGCAGCTGATCGCTGTCATCGACGTACAGGGCCGCGACCCCCGTGGGATGCCCTTGTGCGTTCTCCAGACGGAAAGCCGACAGCGACAGGACCTGCTGGCGCGCGGGATCGTGCCGCCACCTGACGCGCTGATTCCTGCGGACCACCGGGACGCCCGTAGCCAGGACCCGGCGCAGTACGTCCTCGAGGTTCTCGGCGTCCTTGGTGCACAGCATGTCGCCCAGTCGGCTGCCCGTGCACACCCGGCGGCCGTTGACAGTGCCGGGCGTGGAATTCGTCTGCACAAGGGTCAGCTCCGTGTCGTGCAGGGCGACCATGATGCGGTTCTGGGCGGTCAGCGCGCGCAGGAGCGCTGCGCCTTGCTCGTGGTTGGCGACGTGATGTGCAGGTACTGCCAGGACCAGGACGTCTTGCGAGCCGTCCACCTTTGTGGCCCGGAAGGTGACATCGATGGTGTTGCCGCACCGGTGTCGCAGCCGTACCTGGCCGGACTGCGGCTTGTGGAGCGGCCGGCGCAGATCGGCCACGAGTTCGTGTACGGGGCGCCCGCACACTTCCTCGGCGGTGAACCCCGTCAGGTCCCTGGCTGTCCCGGTCCACTGCACGACCGTGCCGCGGTCGTCGAGCACGACGGCTGCCAGGCCGTCGAAGGCGTACGGCGTACCGCCGTAGCCAGGATCGCACCCGCTTGTCGTCGCTCGGGGGGTGCTCGCTGAGTAGGCGTTGTTGGCATCCTTCATATCCATTGTTCAAATCCTTTCTGTGCATGTGGTGGGGGCTGGCACCCGCCTTCGGCGGCCAAGAGACCAGCAGCAGTCATCGCCGGGTCGGCAGCGCGGGCTCGCGTGGTGTGGACGGCAGGTCTTGTTCGGCCCAGACGACCTTGCCGTCCGTTGCGGAGCGGGTCCCCCACCTGCGGGACAGCTGAGAGACAAGGAAGAGGCCGCGGCCGTTGTCGTCCAGGGCGCGGGGACATCGCGGGCGTGGGTGGCTGGCGCTGGTGTCGGAGACTTCGCACGTCAGCACGTGGTGCTGGATGAGCCGGAGGCGGCTGGGTCCCTTGCCGTAGCGGATGGCGTTGGTGACAAGTTCACTGACGATGAGTTCCACCGGGGGTACGAGGCGCTCCAGCCCCCAGGCGCTGAGCTGACGGGCAGCCAGGTTCCGGGCAGTGCGGACGGCGGCCGGCTCGTTCCGCAGGTCCCAGGAGGCAACGTGGGCGGGTTGTAGTGTGCGGGTTCGTGCCAGGAGCAAGGTGACGTCGTCGGCCGGTGCCTGGATCGGCAGGGTCTCGATCGCTTCGGAGCACAAGGTCTCCAGGGACCGGCCGGGCTGTGCCAGGGTGGTGCCCAGGCGGTGGAGGCCGACGTCGATGTCGTCGTTGCGGGACTCGACCAGACCGTCGGTGTAGAGCCCGAGCAGACTTCCTTCGGGCAGTTCCAGTTCCATGGACTCGAAGGCAACCGGCCCAAGGCCAAGGCCGAGTGGTGCCCCGGGCGGCAGGTCCGGAAAGTTTATCCGGCCCTGCGGGTCGATGATCACCGGCGGAGGGTGCCCGGCCCCCGCCATCGTGCACCGCCTGGTGACCGGGTCATAGACGGCGTACAGACAGGTGGCGCCGACCGGGCCCTGGTGGTCCGGGGTATCGGCGTCCTCCTCGTTCGCCCGCTGGACCGTGTCATCGAGGTGCGCGAGCAGTTCATGGGGAGGTAGATCCATGTCCGCGAGGGTGTGCACGGCGGTCCGTAGCCGGCCCATCGTGGCTGCGGCGTTGATGCCGTGGCCGACCACATCGCCGACGACGAGAGCGACCCGGGCGCCGGACAGCCCGATCACGTCGAACCAGTCGCCTCCTACGCCGTGGTCCATGTCGGCCGGCACGTAGCGCGCGGCCGCCTCGATTGCGACACCGCCTCGCAAACGATGCGGGAGCAGGTCGCGTTGGAGCGTGAGGGTTGCGGCGCGTTCGCGAGCGTATCGGAGAGCGTTGTCCAAACAGAGCGCGGCCCGGGTGATGAGCTCCTCGGCAAGGAGCAGATCATCCTCCTGGAACGGCGTCTGCTCCTCGGAGCGGCCGAACAGCGCCAGTCCCAGCACGCAGCCCCGCGCGCGGATGGGTATGACCATCAAAGAGTGGATTCCGGTGTCACGGACCTTCTGCGCCCGCACCGGGTCGTGGTCGACCCATGGGCCGGCCTGGGTGTCCAGCTCCGGTTCCAGGTAAGACCGGCCTGTTCGCAGGGCGGTGGCGAATGACGAGTCCGGGTGGACGTGGACCGCCTCTTCGCGCGCCCACGGGACCTGCGGGAGCCCTGGATCGATGGTGGCCAGACCGGCACGGCGCAGCCGAGGGGGGCGGCTGCTCGGCGGGCCGATGCGTGCCGAAGCCTCCAGGCCGAACGGAACCGACTCCACCAAGTCCACGATGGCGTGATCAGCCAGCAATGGCACGACAAGGTCGGCCAGTTCCTGCCCGGTCTGCATGACGTCGAGGGTGCTGCCGATGCGTGTGCTGGCTTCGCTGAGGATGGCACGGCGCTCACGGGCCCGCCGGTTGCCGGTGACATCCGCACTCATGGAGCACACCGCCAGGGGCTGGCCGTCCGCGTCCTGGAGGCAGAAGAACGAAGCCGAGAACACGTGCTCCCGGCGCCGATCGGCCGGCGGCCACGCCCGGTATTCGTGGACCATGGTGGTGCCGCTCGCCAGCACCTGCCGCATGACCACCTCGAGCGCTTCGGTCTCGAAACCGGGCAGCGAGTCGCTAAGGCGGCGCCCGAACCGCCGGGCACGAGGAATACCGTCGCAGCGCTCCATGGTGTCGTTCACCCAGGTGCAGCGCAGTTGCAGGTCACGAACGACGATGCCGATCGGCGTGCGGGCAAGGAGTGACTCGCGCACCGGCCCGTGGGCCGGTCCTGAGGACAGCGAGCCGATGTCGGTCACGGACACCAGCCACCGGGCGCTGGCGTCCTGTCCCCAGAGCAAGGAGACCCGCAAAGTCATCCTGAGCGTGTGACCATCACGATGGCGGACCGTCACGGTCCCGGACCAGCCACCCTGGGCGCGGCACTGCTCGGCGTACGCCGAAGCCCCCAGGACGTCCTCGGAGGGCCGCAGCATCTGTCCGGCGGACCGGCCCACCATCTCGCGAGCCGAGTATCCGACGAGCTGCTGAGCAGCCTGGGTCCATCCCACCACGGTCCCCTCCGCGTCGATCATCGCTATCGCTGCGTCGGGTCCGTCCCGGCGGTTGAGCGGCTTGGCAAGTGGTGTGTGGTCCGTGTTTGTCATCGGGGATATCCCATCGGTGCGGTGATGTGGGAGAGGACGGGTGTGCAGCGGCGGCCCGGACTGCGGTCGAGCGGGGACGGCCGGGTCTGCACCTTCCCGGTGGCCCAGGCCCGGGCGTGCCTCCCGCACGCGACCCGCCTAGTCGAAGGCCTTGCCGGCGCCATCCATCAGGAGGCACCTTTTGTCCACTTCTGATGAAATTATCAGATACGATCGTTTCATCGTCAAGTGCCTCATATCTGATCTTTTGATCGGCTTCTAGGGGGCGGGAACTCAATGCGCACGGGCGGGTTCGCTCAGGCCTCGCGCAGGGGTGGACAGGTGCACCTCCTGCTGCGATGATGAATTCATCAGAACTGGTAGTTCTCTTTGCGGTGCATGCTGATGCCAGCCTCAGGCAGGAGCCGATTCGAACGCCGTCGGGCCGTGACCCGGCAGGCGCTCGTCCGCGCCGCCCGGAAGATCCTGGCCGAGTCCGGCGACACGAGCGCCAGCATTCGGGCCATCGCGGAGCGCGCGGACGTGGGCTTCGGCTCCTTCTACAACCACTTCACCTGCAAGTTGGATCTCTTCGAAGCGGCTGTGGCTGATGCGCTGGAGGAATACGCCGAAGCCATCGACGAAGGCTTGCGTGGCGTTGACGACCCCGCCGAGCGCCTTGCCGGGGGCGTGCGGCTCAGCGCACGTTTGGCCGAGTCGCACCCGGAGGTCATGCGGATCCTGTGCCACAGCGAGCTCGGCCGCATTTGCGCCGGCCACGGTCTGGCTCCGCGCGCGAAGCGCGATGTGGAGCACGGTATGGCCTCGGGCCGCTTCACGGTGGTCGACCCGGTCATCGCCCTGACCGCGCTGAACGGCAGCCTGCTGGCGCTTTTGGAGCTGTGGTTCAACCGGCCCGAGGCCGACCGGGATCGGGCTGCAGGCGCGTTGGCCGTGATGCTCTTGCACATGCTCGGCGTCCCCCCGGATGAGGCCCGCGACCTGACCCGGCGCCCCCTTCCCGCCGCAACCGGGAAAGGAGCCCCCTAGTCCAGGGTCCGCTGACACCGACCGCGCACGGTTTGTTGCCTTGGTCCGCGCAGCACGCTCCCTACAGGTGGATGGGCAGGTGACGCGGGCCTGGGCCTCAAGGCGGGCCAGCGGGCCGCCGTAGCACCGGTGGATACCGCTGCCGAAGCCGCGGTATCCGTTGTCCGGGTGGGCGGCATCGAACCGGTCGGGCTCGTGGAGAACCGCTTGGGGTCGCGGCTTCCCGCGGCCAGCACCAGATCACTTTCTCCGTTGTCACCCCCTCATGCCCAGGATGGGGGCAGCGCCGCAGGCCCGCACGGCCATGCCAAGACGGCGGGCTGGCCCCGTGCAGGGCCCAGTTCAGCCGAGGGCGCGGTCGAGGTTGAAGGCAGCGCTGATCAGGGCGAGATGGGTGAAGGCCTGTGGGAAGTTGCCCAGTTGCTGTCCGGTGTGGCTGATCTCCTCGGCGAACAGGCCGAGGTGGTTGGCGTAGGTGAGCATCTTCTCGAAGGCCAGGCGGGCTTCGTCCAGACGTCCGGCGCGGGTGAGGGCCTCGACGTACCAGAACGAGCAGATGGAAAAGGTGCCTTCGTCGCCTTCCAGGCCGTCGGGGCTCGCATTGGGGTCATAGCGCCAGACCAGGGAGTCGGAGACCAGTTCGTTGCCAAGGGCGTCGAGCGTGGACAGCCACAGGGGGTCGTCGGGAGCGATGAAATTGGTCAGGGGCAACATCAACGCCGAAGCGTCCAGCACGTCGCCGCCCTCGTACTGGGTGAACGCCTGCCGGGCCGGCGACCAGCCCTGGTCCAGGATCCGCCAGTAGATCGTGTCCCGGACCGGGCCCCAGCGGACGAGGTCGGCGGGCAGGCTGCGGTGCCAGGCGATGCGCATGGCGCGGTCGATGGCCACCCAGCACATGAGACGGGAGTAGAGGAACTTCTTGCGGCCGCCGCGCGTCTCCCACACGCCCTCGTCCGGCTGGTCCCAGTGCTCGCAGACCCAGTTCACCAGGTCGCGCACTCCGCGCCATTGGCCGCTGGTCAGGGGGCGGCACCACTTGTCGTACAGGTATACCGAGTCGAGCAGGGCGCCGTAGATGTCGAGCTGCAACTGGGTGACGGCGCCGTTGCCGACCCGTACAGGCGCCGAGCCCCGGTAGCCCTCGAGATGGGGGAGCTCGCGTTCGGGCAGCTCGGAGCGTCCGTCGACGCCGTACATGATCTGCAGTGGTCCCGAGGGTCCCTCGCGCCGGGGTATGTACCGGGTGAGGAAGCCCATGAAGGCTTCGGCCTCTTCGGCGAAGCCGAGCCTGAGCAGCCCGTAGACGGCGAATGCGGAGTCGCGTACCCATGCGTAGCGGTAGTCCCAGTTGCGGCCACCGCCGATCTGCTCGGGCAGGCTGGTGGTGGGGGCTGCCACGATCGCGCCGGTGGGCGCGTAGGTGAGCAGTTTGAGTGTGAGGGCGGAGCGGTGCACCATCTCCCGCCATCGGCCGCGGTAGCTGGACTGCTGCAGCCAACTTCGCCAGAAGGCGACCGTGGTGGTGAACGCCCGCTCAGCTTCTGCCTCGGCGTGCAGGTCGCCGCGCGGCGGGGTCTGGCCGCTGGTCTGGTCGAGGACGAAGACTGTCGTCTGCCCCTGGGACAGTTCGAACTCCGCCCATACGTCGCTCTCGTCGTTCTTCAGCGGCACCGTGGCGGTCAGCATCAGCGACAGCGCCTCGGAGGTGAAGAGGGCGGCCTGGTCGAGCAGCCGCACGGTGTGGGGCTGGGCGCCGTAACCGAACCGGGGGGCCACCTGGGCCCGGAACAAGATCCTTCCGCGGATGCACACCACTCGCCGGATCAGCCTGTGGCGGGCGCACTGGCCGGCCTCTGCCACGGGCATGAAGTCCTGGATCTCTCCCAGCCCGTCCTCGGTGAAGAACCGGGTGATCAGCACATTGGTGTCCGGGAAGTAGAACTGTTTGGTGTCGGCCGGTACGGCGGGGGACAGCTCAAACGCTCCACCCCGGTCCGCGTCCAGGATGGCGGCGAAGACACTGGGGGAGTCGAAGGTGGGGCAGCAGTACCAGTCGATGGTCCCGTCGGTGCCCACCAGGGCGGCTGTGCGCAGGTCCCCGATCAAGCCGTGGTCAGCGATCGGCGGGTACCGGATGGATTTGCGCTGGCTCATTGCTCCGAACATCGCAGCAGCCTCCCTTGCCCCTGCGTCTTCTTGTGTTCTTCCCGATCGCAGGGGCATCAGACCGGCCCGACAGGGTCAGCGCGGCGCTTCTTCCGCCGCCCGCGGGCAGCCGGCTGACCGGCAGGCGGTCCGGGGCGCGGGTCCGCCGCCCTGCGTGGGCACGCACGGAGGCGCTGAACGCGCACATCTGCTGCCGGTCGAGATGAGTGGAGCCCGCGGAGCCGTGCCTTTTCGTCGCGCCTGCTCGTGCGGCCTCTGGACTCGCACCCACGCGTCGGCCGGTGGGGACCGCGAGGCGAGGGATGCCGGACGGCCGTGGGCGCCGGTGCTCCGTCAAGCACCCGCGCCCACGCACCCCTGCCCGAGGTGGCTTGTGCGCAGCAGTCGTCAGGGCACGAGGATGAGACGGATCGGGTCGCCGATCTTGTTCTCCAGCCGGTTGACGGCGCCGGCGGCGTCGGCGAGCGGGATGTGGTCGGTGATGGAGGGGGCCAGGTCGAGACGGCCGGCTGCGGTCAGCCGCACCAGCTCGCTTACGGACTCCGGGAAGCCGCCGTAGTGGCCGCGCACCTGCTTGCTGAGGTAGTTGAAGGTCAGGCCCTCGCTGATGGTGAGCGGGTGCGGCGTGATGCCCACCAGGATCAGGGCGCCGTTCAGGCCGAGCACGGAGGCGGCCTGTTCACGGACGGCGGGCACGCCGGCGCAGTCGAAGGCGAAGTCCAGGCCCCGTCCGTCGGTGGCCGCGCGTACCTGGTCGGCGAAGTCGGGGGCGCCCGGGTCCAGGGCGTAGTCCGCGCCGAACGCCAGGGCGCGCTCGCGGGCGCTGGCCAGCGGGTCGACAGCGATGATCGGCGCGGCGCCGACCAGGCGGGCGAGGCGCAGGTTGTGCGCGCCGACTCCGCCCACGCCCCAGACGCCGACGGACTGGGCGGGACGAACGCCTGCGGTGGCGACGACGGCGGCGTAGGGGGTGGAGACCGCGTCGGGGATGATCGCGGCCTGGTCGAAGGGGAGGCTGTCGGGGATCGGGATGAGGGTGTCCTCGCGGGCGACGGTGTATTGGGCCCAGCCGCCGTCGTAGTCGATGCCGGCGGTGAGCATCTGGGTGCAGGGGCGGTGGCGCACACAGCCGGAGCACCGGCCGCAGGTCTTGCCGGCCTCCAGGGTGACGCGGGTGCCGACGGTCAGGCCGCGCTTGAGGCCGGGGCCGAGAGTGTGGATCACACCGGAGACCTCATGGCCGACGGTGACCGCATCAGAGGTGGCGAACAGCGGGACGAGGGAGCCGTCGATCAAGTGGACGTCCGACAGGCAGACGCCGGCGGCCTTGACCTCGACGAGCACCTCGCCCGGACCGGGCACGGGGACGGGGACCTCCTCCACGACGAACTTCTTGCTGTCCAGGTGGAAGCGTCCGGCGAGCATGGTGTCCATGAAGATCTGCTTTCTGTGAGCGGCATTTCCCGGCGGGCCGACGGGTGCCGATGGCGTCTGGCGGGCTTGTGGTGGCCGGAAGACATGCGGGGCGGCAGGTGCGACGCATGCCTCCCGGCGTCTGGGGGTCAGGCGAAGACGTCCTGCTGGTAGCGCTCGTCGGCCTCGAGCTGGGCGAGCCATTGCTGGGCGGTCTCGTCGTCGCTGCCGGTCCGCTGGCGGTAGATGGCGGCGAGGGCCTCGCGGACGGCGGGTGCCATGCGGCGGCCGTCACCGCAGACGTAGATGTACGCCCCGTCTTCGATGGCTTGCCACACCGTGTCGGCGGCGCCTGCGATGGCGTTCTGCACGAACCGGGCCGGGTGGCCGGTCACCGCCGAGTAGGCGGTGTGGATCTGCGCGATCCCGGCCTGCTCCCAGTCCTGCATCTCCTGCCGGTAGAAGTAGTCGTGCTCCGGGTGGCGGCAGCCGACGAAAACCTGCGACAGGCCGACCTGCGTGCCGTTCTCGTGCTGCCAGGCCCGCTCCTCCAGGAAGCCGCGCAGCGGCGCGATGCCGGTGCCGGGGCCGATCAGGATCAGCGGCGTGGCGGGGTCGGCCGGCGGGGCGAACGTCGGCGAGGGCACGCGGATGTAGCCGTACACGACGTCTCCGGGCTCCAGGCCTGCGATGTAGGAGGAGCAGGTGCCGCGGTACTGGCCGTCACCGGACAGGGCCGGCCCTTCCAGCAGGCCGACGGTCAGGCGCACATGACGCGGGTTGGCCTGCGGGGCGGAGGAGATGGAGTAGAAGCGGGGACGGATCGGGCCCATCATCTCCAGGAAGACCGCCAGCGGCAGGTCGACCGCCGCGAAGCGCTCCAGCAGGTTGAGCACCGAGACCCGCTTGCCGAGGATCTCCTCCTGGTAGCGCTCTTCGGCTTCGGCGGTGTCGGCGGTGTAGGCCTGCAGCTGCGGCCGGGTCCAGGGGCACTCGGTGTACTCGGAGAGGGTCTGGATCTGGGAGCGGGTGGCGATGTCCTGCAGCTCCAGGAACTCGGTGAGCAGGATTCCGGCGGTGACGGGGATGCCGACCGGCAGGTGCGTCCTGCCGCCGCCGGGCTGGTCGAGCCGGAGCACCTGGTCGTTCTCGACACCGAGCCGGGTCAGTACGCGGTTGACCAGGGCGGGTTCATTCTTGGCGAAGACGGCCAGGTGGTTGCCGGTGTCGTAGGTGACACCCTCGGGGAGTTCGACGGTGATGGACTTCGCGGACGGGCGCGGCGGCTCGATGCTGAAGTCCCACAGGCCGGTCGCGTCGGCCACGAGTTCCTCGTTGGCCACCACCGTGAGGGGGTAGGCCTGCTCGGAGACGATGGCAGGGCGTACGTCCGCCTCGGTGAGCAGCTGGATCTGGTAGCGCGGGCCGCTCGCCTCGGAGGTGTCGGCGGCGTACTCCTCGGCCAAGGTGGTCCACAGGGTGTCCATCCAGCGGGTGGCCATGCCGTCGAAGTCACCGGAGGCGTCGGCGATGCCGCGCTCGATGACGGGGGTGGCGCCGGCGGCTAGCAGGCCTTCCTCGATCCGCTTGGGGAAGGCCTGGTAGGTGGCTACCCACTGGGTGTTGCCGGCGCCCAGCAGCGCGAACCGCATGTTGGACAGCGAGCCCTCGGGCAGTCCAGCGGCGAGCAGGTCGTCGAAGCGCTGGGCGTTGTCGGGAGCCTTGCCGTTGTAGCTCGCGGCGACAACGGCGAGCAGGCCCTCGGTGGGCAGGTTGTCGCCCAGCTCGTCCAGGCTGAGCAGCGTGGTGCCGAAGCCGGAGCGCTCACTGCGGTCGGCGATGGTGCGCGCCAGGTCCTCGCACGAGCCCAGGCTGGAGCCGTAGGCGACGGTCAGGTTCACCCCGACACCGCTGACCGCGGTTTGCGCCTGCGTGCCGTCGGTCTGCCGGTCCGCGGCGCCGAAAACCGTCCGCTGGTGATCCTGGCGGCGACGGACGACCAGCTGGAAGTCACCGGGCTTGCGCGTCAGCGCCTCCCGCACGTCCATCTGGTAGTCGCCGGTGTCGGAGAACTTGAACTTCTGCAGCACCAGCGCCAGGGCCAGGCGGGCCTCGGTGAGCGCGAACTGCCGGCCGATGCAGGCACGTACGCCGTTGCCGAACGGCTTGTAGGCGTGCGGGTGCTGCTGGGCGCGGTTCTCCGGCAGCCACCGGTCGATGTCGAACTCCTCCGGCCGCTCCCACGCCTCGGGGTGGGAGTGCAGCGCGCCCATGAGGATGTTCGCCCTGGTTCCCTTCTTCAGCTCATAGCGGCCGCCGATGACGGTGTCCTCGATCGGCGCCTTGGCGATCAGAGGGATGGGAGCCCACAGGCGCAGGGTCTCCTCCAGGATCCGCGGGATCACGTCGAGCTGCATGATCGTGTCGTAGTCCGGCACGGTGTCGCCGGGCAGCAGCCGGTCCACCTCGGCGTAGGCCTGGGCCAGTACGTGCGGGTTGCGCATCAGCGAGTACGTGGCGAACGACAGCAGGCCACTGGTGGTTTCGTGACCGGCGATCAGGAACGTCACCACCTGGTCGCGGACGTTGTCGTCCGCCAGCAACTTGCCGGTCTCCGGGTCGGTGGCCTGGAGCATCAGGCCCAGCAGGTCCTCCTCACCGGTGCCCTTCCCCTCGCGGCGCTCCTTGATCACGCTCTCGACCAGCTCGCGCATCACCTGGATGTTCCCGCGGTACTTCTTGTCGTCAGCCTTGCGCAGCTTGGTCATCATCGGCAGCTCTTGCGAGCGCCGCAGTGACTCGATCAGCGCCTCCAGCAGCGCGTTGAGGAAGGGGTGCAGCTCCTCCTTGCCGAACGACTGGAAGCGGTAGCCGAAGCCGGACAGAGCGATGGTGTCCAGGGTGAGCCGGGTGTAGTCGTCGGTGATGTTGACCGGCTGCCCCTCACGGTTCTCCCACTTGCCCACCAGGTTCTCGGCGATCTCCAGCATCTGCCCGAAGTAGGCCTTCATGGCTCGCTGGCTGAACGCCGGCAGGAGGATCCGGTGCGCCATGGCCCATTCCTCCTCGTGCTGGTGGGCCGTGAACAGGCCCGCCCCCGTGAAGTCCCGCACGTGGCTCAGCGGTGTCTTGTCGATCTGCTTGAAGAACCGCGTCTCGTCGCAGACCTCGGCCACCAGGTCCGGGTCGTACACGAAGACCTGTTCAATACCGGCGATGTCCATGCCGTAGATGCCCTCAGGGAACTGCTTGGACAGCTTGCCGAAGTACTCCACCGGGTTGGTGCTGGGGATCTGCGGCGTATGGCCGAGCAGGGGGATCCCCCGCGGGGACCGGATGGGACGCAGATCGGTCACGGGTTGCGTGGCCATGACTTGCTCCTTTGTGCGAAGAGGGGGAGGGGCAAGGGCGTTGTGCGATGCGGGGGAAGGCCGACCGGCGGCGAACCCTCGTTTCCATACGCCGTATGGAACTGCTTCCAGTGTTACCATACGACGTATGGAAACCCCAAAGAAGGCTCCCCGGGGCACGAGGAAGAGGGACGTACCACTCACCCAGGACGGCATCTACGCCATGGCGCTGCGCCTCATCGATGCCGACGGTGTTGAGGCGCTGACCATGCGCAAGCTCGCGGCCGCGCTGGATGCGAACCCCATGTCGCTGTATCACCACGTGCCGAACAAGGACGCCGTACTGCGCGGCGTCGCCGAGCGCGTCGGCTCACATTTCCGCACACCGGAGCAGGAGGACGCTCCCTGGCAGGCGCGCCTGCGTCAACTGGCCCTTGATTTCCGTTCCCTGGCGCACCGTCACCCCAAACTGATGCAGTACTCCTTCGCGCGCACCGACTACATCCAGCCCGAGGACCCCTTCTGGCGTGGACTTACGGACACGCTGGCCGCCGCCAGGCTGCCGGCCCCCGAGATCCCGCGCGTCGCTGCAACCCTGTGCGCTGTCTTCACGGGTCTGCTCGTCAGCGAACTGACCGGAGCGCTCCAGCGGTGGACCACCCTCCCGCCGGCACCGGTCGGCCCCGACGGGGAAGAGGCGCCCGCCCCCTCGTCAGACGAGATCGACACGATGTTCAGCCGTGCGCTGGACGCCGCGATCGCAGGTGTGCAAAGCCACCCCGCACGGGCCTGCGAGGGAGCGTGACGGGAAGGCGCGGACGCCGCTGACCGACAGCGTGCAAGGAACACCACGCTTGCCGCGGAGCGGGCGCCTCCCGCAGGGGCCCTCGTCGTATCGCCGACGCGGGGGTCGGAGCCCCCGGCAGAAGATCGCGGTGCCGGTCGGCCGACGCGGGTCAGGCGAGGCTGGGAAGGGCGCGCCGGGTGATGTCGTGGGCCTCGTCGGCGGGGACGCCCAGCATGCGCAGGACCATCTCGGCCAGGTTCGAGGCGGCCTCGTCACCGTCGACGTCAGGCCGGGCCAGCCTCAGCGCCACCAGGGACAGCAGGGTTCCGCCCACTGCCGACAACGCCATGGTCGGCTCGGCGCAGGTGAAACGGCCCGAGGCGATGCCGTGCTGGATGTCGCGCAGCGCTCGCGGGGCGAGGCCGCGCTCGGAGTGGATGTGGGCGAGCCCGTGGTCGCGCAGGATCCGCATGAGTTCCGGGTGGGAGTCCACCATCCGTCCCGTGAGCCGGAACCCCGCCGCGACGAGTTCGGCCGGGTCGTCGATCCCCTGGACGCGCTCGTCGATGACCTGCCCGAACTCCTCCAGGGCGTCCGAGACGGCGGCGTCGAACAGATCGGTCTTGGAGTCGAAGTGGTTGTAGAAGGAGCCGAAACCGACGTCCGCGCGATCGGCGATCGTCTGGATGCTGGCGCTGGTCTCGCCGGTCTCCGCCAGCAGCTGGCGGGCCGCGCGGACCAGGGCGTGGCGGGTCTCGGCGCGGCGTCGCTCGAAGCGGTTCCCGGGCGGGGCTGACGTCGGCATACGGAGAGTGTAACAACCGTGGCGATGAGTCCTACATGTCTGATGTTTTCATCAGTTACTTGGTGTCCCCCTATTGACGATGAAGTTTTCAAAGTTGATGATTTCCTCATTACAGCTGTGTTGCTTGGAGGGCACCATGTCCGAAACTCCCGTTAACAAGGCCGACCCGCCGACGGCCCACCAGGACCTTCACAGCGAGCAGGGCGCCCTGCGCGGCGAGCACCCCGGGCGCGCCCGCAATCCGGTGATCAAGGTGGCGGACCTGGCGTGGCTGGAGTTCGAGAAGCCGGACCTGGACCGGGCCGAGGTGTTCGCACGTGACTTCGGGTTCGCGATCGCCGCCCGCACCGAGCGGGAACTGTGGCTGCGCGGCACCTTCGCCGGCTCACCCTGTATGGTCATCCGCCGTGGACGCGCCTCCCGCTTCATCGGGCCGGCATTCCGCGCGGCCGAGCAAGCCGATGTGAACCGGCTGGCCCGCGCCACCGGCAGCACCGTCACGGACGCCGACGTACCGGGCGGCGGACAGTCGGTCTCCTTGCTCGACCCCTCGGGCATGCCGGTTCGGGTCGTCCACTGCGCCGAGCCGTTGCCCGCGCTGCCCGAGCAGCGCCCGCTGACCTTGAACTTCGGCACCGATCACCGCCGCACGAACGCCACCCAGCGTCCGCCCCGCGAGCCGTCCCGTATCCAGCGTCTGGGCCATGTGGTCCTGGAGACGCCAGTCTTCGCCCGGACCCTGGACTGGTACCTGGACACCCTCGGGCTGATCGTGTCCGACTTCCTGTTCCTCGACGGGCAGCGCGACCGTGGGCCGACCATGGCCTTCATCCGCTGCGACCAGGGCAGTACGGCCGTGGACCACCACACCCTGGCCATGCACCTGGGACCCGGAGCCGGCTACGTCCACTCCGCCTACCAGGTCACCGACCTCGACGCGATCGCCGCCGGCGGAGAATACCTGGCCGAGCGCGGCTACCGGCGCAGCTGGGGGATCGGCCGCCACATCCAGGGCAGCCAGCTGTTCGACTACTGGCGCGACCCCGACCGCTTCATGCTGGAGCACTTCGCCGACGGCGACCTGTTCTCCTGCGACGTCGAGCCCGGGTGGGCGCCGATGTCCGCCGGCGGGCTGGCCCAGTGGGGCCCGTCGGCCACCCGTGACTTCCTGGGCACGAGCCCGTCCCCCGCCAAGCTCCGCGAGGTCCTCAAGGCCCTGCGCGGCGACAACGAACTCGACCCCGCACGCCTGCTGGGCCTGATGAAAGCGATGAGCTCATGAGCACCAACGTCATGCGCACCGCCGACGGCTGGTGGGCGGTGCGCAACGAGCGCGCCGTCCCGATCGACACCAAGGCGGCCACCACCGCCGAGCTGCTCGCCGACCGCGACGCAGTCCGCGAGGCCGCCGCCTCCACCGAAAGCGGCACGTTCGTCGCCGACCTGGTGGCCCTGGCGCCGGTCACCACCCCCTGCCGGGTGGTCGCACAGATGGTCAACTACCGCAGTCACGCACGCGATTCGGGCTTCACCGGAGACATCCCGCCCACCTTCTTCCGCAAGGCATCCGGCTCGGTCAGCGGTCCGCACGAGGCGATCGTCCGCCCCGCGCACGTGAAGTTCCTCGACTACGAGGTGGAAGTCGGCCTCGTCCTGGGCGCCCCCCTGCCCGTGGGCACCGTCGTCGAGGAGCGAGACCTGCCACGCTACGTCGCCGGACTCGTCCTGGCCAACGACGTCAGCGCCCGAGACGTCCAGCTGACCAAAACCCAGTTCTACGAGAGCAAGTCCTACCCCACCTTCACACCCACCGGACCGCACCTGGCCCTGCTGGAGCCCGAGGACTTCGCCCACCTGCTCGACCTGCGACTGCGACTGTCCGTCAACAGCGAACCGCGCCAGGACCACACGCTGGCCGACATGATCGTGCGACCCGCGCAGGCGCTGACCCTGCTCGCCCGCTTCCAGACCCTCGATCCGGGCGACCTGCTGCTGACCGGCACGCCCGGCGGCACCGCCTTGAAGGCCCCGCCCAAGGCGGTCGAGAAGATCGGCGCGCTGCTGCCGCCCGCACGGAAATGGAAGGCATTCTTCAACAGCCAGGCCAAAAATCCCCGCTACCTGCGGCACGGCGACCTGATCACCGCCACGATCGCCACCCCCGACGGGCGGATCGACCTCGGCGAGCAGCACACCCCCGTGACGGACGCCGAGTGAGCGCCACCGCATCCCGGAGACCAGTGGTGATCATCGGTGCCGGGCCCGTGGGCGTCACGGCCGCCCTCCTCCTCGCCAAGCGCGGCGTGCGCAGCCTCGTCCTGGAACGCCACCAGGGCATCTACCCCCTGCCACGCGCCGTCGTCGTGGACGACGAGGTCCGCAGGATCCTGCAGAGTCTCGGCATCCACGAGGAGTTCGCCGCCATCTCCCGCCCCGGGCGGGGGCTGCGGCTGCTGGATGCCCGGCACCGCCTGATCGCCGAACTCCCGCGGTCCCCGCACGGACACCACGGCTTCCCGCAGACCACCATGTTCGACCAGCCCGAGCTGGAACGCCTGCTGCGCGACGCCCTGGCCCGCCATCCCGAGTGCGAACTGCGGACCGGGACGGAAGTCACTTCTGTCACCCAGGACACCAGCGGACCCCACGGCCCCATGGGCCCGGTCCAGGTCACCTTCCGCCGCGACGGCAGCGACGAGGAGGAGCACCTGTGGGCCGATGCCGTCCTCGGCTGCGACGGCGCGAGCAGTCTCACCCGCCATGCCATCGACGCCGCCTGGGACGACCTGCACTTCCAGGAACGCTGGAGTGTCATCGACGTGCGCACCAGCCGCCAGGTGCGCACCTGGGAGGGCGCCGAGCAGATCTGCTGCCCCACCCAGCCGGCCACCTTCATGCGCGTCGGCGAGGACCGCTACCGCTGGGAGTTCCGGCTCCCCGAAGACGAGCACCTGGACGGCCCGGACGGAAACCAACGTCTGCGCAAGCTGGTCGCCCCCTGGGTGGACCTGCCCTCCGATGCCCCGTGGGACAGCGACTTCGAAGTGATACGCCAGGCGCAGTACACCTTCCGCGCCCGCCTGGCCGACCGGTGGCGCCAAGGACGCATCTTCCTGCTGGGCGACGCCGCCCACCTCACCCCGCCCTTCATCGGGCAGGGCCTGTGCGCGGGCCTGCGCGACGCCCACAACCTCACCTGGAAACTCGCCCGCGTCCTCCAGAACGAAGCCCCCGAAGCACTGCTGGACACCTACGAGCACGAACGCAAACCGCACGCCCGCCGCATGATCCGCCTCGCCGTCACCGTCGGCTGGGCCATGACCGGCGGCCAGGACCACGCCGCGGCGATCCGCCGGACCCTGGTGGGCGCAGCCTGCCGCATCCCCGGCGTGACCCAGACCATCAGCCGCGACCTGAGCCCCGCCCTGAAAGCCGGCCCCCTGGTACGGCGCCGCTGCCAGCTGGCCGGCCGCGTACTTGCCGGAACCCACAGCCCGCAACCCTGGGTGCTGCACGACGGCAAACGCGGGCGCCTCGACGATCTCCTGGGCACCTCTTTCGCCCTCCTGACCACTGTGCCGCCCACCCCCCAGATGACGGCCGTGACCACCGCACTGGGCGCACACACCCTCCACGCCGGCGCCCTGGGCGACGACGGCACCCTGGCCTCCTGGCTGGCAAGCGGCCGGGCAGATGCCGTCCTGCTGCGCCCGGACCGCATCGTGATGGACACCGTCCCCGCCGGTACCGGGAACTTCACCGGCACCGCCGCCTGGGCACCGCTGCTGCGCACAGCCCCGCCTGCCGTCCCCCTGCCAAGGAGCGCCACCCCATGACCACCCCGCACTCCGCGCCGTGTCCGGAACCGTTCTTCACCCCCGACCCGCAGGCGGCCGTCCGCAGCCGCATCGCGGACTTCGCCCGGCAAACCGTCCGGCACCCAGGCGCCGAAGGCCTCCAGGACCCCGCCGACTACCAGGCTCTGTACCGGTGGTCCATCACCGACCTGGAAGGGTTCTGGGCCGCGGTGTGGCAGTACTTCGCCATCGACGCGACAACACAGTACGAGCAGGTGCTGGCCGCGGAAACCATGCCCGGAGCCCGCTGGTTCCCCGGCGCCACCCTCAACTACGCCCACCACGCGTTGCGCAACCTGCAGCCGGACGCTCCCGCGATCATCGCGCTGGACGAGACCGGAGCCGGCTACGAGATCACCGGCCGGCAGTTGCGCGCCCAGGTCGCCTCCGTCGCCGCCACGTTGCGCGACCTGGGCGTCGGGCAGGGCGACCGGGTGGTGGGCTATCTGCCCAACACCCCCCATGCGATCATCGCCTTCCTCGCCACCGCCAGCTTGGGCGCGGTGTGGTCGGTGTGCGGCCAGGACTACGCTCCCCAGGCCGCGGCCGACCGCTTCGCCCAGCTCGAACCGACGGTGCTCATCACGGCGGACGGCTACCTCTTCAACGGCACCACGCATGACCGCCGCGACGCCTCCCTCGAACTCGCCCGCGCTCTGCCCTCCGTGAAGGGCACGGTGCTCATAACCCACGTGGGCCTGGCATGGCCCGAGGACAGGCACCCAGGACAGACGGTTCCCTGGCAGGACGCCACCGGCCGCACCGAGGAACTCGCGTGCGCCCCGCTGCCCTTCGACCACCCCCTGTGGGTCGTCTTCTCCTCCGGCACCACCGGCCGGCCCAAAGGCATCGTCCACGGGCACGGCGGGGTCCTGCTCGAACACCTCAAGACCCTCGCCCTCCACACCGACCTCGACCGCGGCGACCGCCTGCTGTGGTACACCACCACCCACTGGATGATGTGGAACCTGGTCGTCTCCACCCTGCTGACCGGTGCCGCCACCTGCACCTACGACGGCAGCCCCGCCCCGCAAGCGCGCCCGGACATCCTGTGGGAGCTGGCGGCCCGCCACCAGGTCACCGTCTTCGGCACCAGCCCCCAGTACCTGCTGGCCATGGCCAAGCTCGGCATCGAACCCTCCAAGCACGACCTGGCCGCCATCCGCGTCATCGGCTGCACCGGCTCCACCCTGCCCGCCTCCGCCTACCCCTGGGTCCGCGACCACGTGGGGCCCGGCGTCCAGATGGCCTCCACCAGCGGCGGCACCGACGTCGTCTCCGGCTTCGCCGGAAGCGCTCCCACCAGTCCCGTCTGGGCAGGGGAGCTGTCCGCCCCCAACCTCGGCGTGGCACTGGCCGCCTACAACGCCGAAGGCACCCCGGTCCGCGACCAGGTCGGCGAACTGGTCATCACCCGGCCCATGCCGTCCATGCCGCTGCACTTCTGGAACGACCCCGACGGCAGCCGCTACCACGATGCCTACTTCGCCACCTACCCGGGCGTGTGGCGGCACGGCGACTGGATCACCCACACCTCCCACGGCTCGGTGATCGTCCACGGCCGCTCCGACGCCACCCTCAACCGCAACGGCGTACGCCTGGGCAGCGCTGACATCCACGACATCGTCGAACGCCTCCCCGAGATCACCGAGGCCCTCGTCATCGGCGCCGAGGAACCCGACGGCGGCTACTGGATGCCCCTGTTCGTCGTCCCCGCACCCGGCGTCACCCTGGACGACACCCTGCGCGACAAGATCCGCGACGCCATCCGCGCCGGCGCCTCACCACGCCACGTCCCCGACGAAATCCTCGCCGTACCGGCCATCCCGCACACCAAGACCGGCAAGAAACTCGAGGTTCCCGTCAAACGCATCCTCCAAGGCGCGCCGGTCGAGCAGGTGCTCAACCCCGCCGCCATCGACAACCCCGACCTTGCAGCCTACTTCGCCCGCGTGGGTGACGAACGTCGTCGGCAACGCGGCCTCACCGCAACCGCAGACCACCACAGCAGCAGGAGCAGCCGATGACGTCCTCAACATGCCCCGCTGGCGGCCAGCCGGGCCGCTCCACCCGGCCGCAGCAGCGCGCTTCCCCGGTGAACACGGCCCACCATCCAGCCGCCCCCCACACCGGTAAGGCCCTCACATGAACCTCCCCACCGTCCTGCTCTGCCTCATCGCATTGATCTTCGCCCTGCTGGGCATGGCCAAGATGCTGGCCCTGGGCCCCGCGCCCAAGATGGCCGCGCACGCCGGCTTCAGCACCACGGGCTACCGCGTCATCGGATCCCTGGAACTGGCAGGTGCCGTCGGCGTGACCCTCGGCCCCGTCGTGCCGCTGTTCGGAGCCCTGGCCGCCACCGGATTGCTGCTGCTCCTCGCCGGTGCCGTGGCAACCCATGTCCGCAATGGCGACAGGCTGCCCAGCCTCATCCCCGCAATACTTGGCGCGGCACTGATCGCCGGGTACCTCGTGCTCCTCGCCGGGACCACGTGGTGAACCGGCCCGGGCGCCTGCCTCACGCACTCCGTGGTCCAGGACGCCCTCAGCCACTTACGACACCACGCTCTGACAATCAGTAACCGTAAGAAGGAAGGCGGAACACAACCGCCTTGGTGTACCGACATGCAAACTGGAAACATCGCCACCTGGGTCGGCATCGTAATCACCTTGTTGATCTCTCTGGCGACACGCCGCGACGCAAATCGCCAGGCGCAAATCGCCGAAGAAGCCAACATCGCCAGTCAGGCACAGGTTGAGGCCGCCGAGCGCAGAGCCATCGCCGTCGAAGACAACCTGGCCCAAGCCCTGAAGCTGCTCGCGCAGTCGCAGAACGCCACGACGCCCCTGCAATCGCTCGCTACACCTGACCCGGCGGGCCGACCCGCGGTGGGGTGGGACCTTCAGCGCCGCGGAACACACGCCTACCTGCTGCGGAACTGGGGCGCGTCGACCGCTACCGGGGTACATCTGGAGCGCAAACGAACGACAGCCATCGTGCGCAACCTGCCCGAGAATGCGACCGTGCGGCCCGGCGAGTCGCTGCAGTTCCTGATGGTTCCCACCTTCGGACACCCACTCCCGGGAGAGGTCTGGGTGAAATGGGACGGCCAGGCGGAACCCATGGCCGTCCCGCTGCCCCGCTGAGACCGCCTGCCCAGCGGCGCGTGGCCGTTTGCCGGCAGCGCTGGTAGGCCTGGGGCAGGGAGCGAGGGTGTATACCCGGTGCACCCGGGCGCCCCCCAAGTGATCGGCTGCACCATGAAAAGCGACGTCATTGCATCCCCCATTGTCGGGTTGATGCGAAGCCGCTTCGCAGGGGACGAGAGAGGGAGCACGGAAGTGACCACGGACTCGAGCGCACCGGCGCGTCGTATTCGGCTGACGCCCGAACGGGAGCAGGAGCTATACGACGCGGTGATCGACTTGCTGCGCGAGGTGGGATACGACGCGCTGACGATGGACACGGTCGCCGTCCGCACCCGCTCCAGCAAAGCAACCCTCTACCGTCAATGGAGGAGCAAGCCACAACTGGTTGCGACGGCGCTCAGGCGCGGTAAGACAGTCCACGTCGAGAACGTCGACACCGGTTCGCTCCGCAGCGACTTGCACGAGCTCGCCGATCGCATCGGCGACGGCTCGGCCGTGGATATCCCACTGATCCGGGGTTTGGCCCACGCCTTCGCCATCAATCCCGACCTCGCTGAGGCGATGCGCCAGCACCTGATCGAGCCCAAGCTCACCGCGGTGCGGCAACTGATGGGGCGAGCCGCCAACCGCGAGGAGATAGAAGCCGACGTGCCTGCAGCCGACTTCATGCCGCACATGATGCTCGGCGCCGTGATCACCCGACGTCTGCTGGAGGACGTAGAGGTCGATGCCGCCTTCATGCACCGCTACATCGACGCGGTGGTGCTGTCGGCGCTCGGCATCAGTCGCTAGCTACTTGCCCCTGACGAAGTCTGGCCTTCCTCCAGGCACCCGTTCGGGCCTTTGGCTTCGGCGATGCCCAAACGTTGAGGCAGTGGTAGCGGCCGTCGGTAGGCGAACTCCTCGCGGCTGGGTTCGCGCTGACCAAGTGCCGTGGAGTCCTTTAAGTACTGCAACGGTCTTTGCCGTGACGGGTGGGCAGCCGACTCGTTGAGTGGGCATGGGGTGGGATGTGGTGCTGGCTGATGCGAGCCGGTGGTCGTTGGGCCTGGCGGAGTTGCACGAGCGGTTTGTGCACCGGTTCGCCAGGTCGGAGCCGCGTGAGTCTGCGCTGGCCTATTTGCAGGGGCTGATAGCCCCGCTGGAGCGGAAGAACGGCTGGACACTGGCCGAGCAGGCCGGTCACACGGCGCCAGACCGCATCCACCGGCTGCTGAACCGGATCGAGTGGGACGCCGACGAGGTCCTCGATGACGTGCGGGACTACGTCGTGGAGCATCTCGGTGACCCGGACGCGGTGCTGATCGTGGACGACACCGGGTTCCTGAAGAAGGGGGTGCGGTCGGCGGGAGTGCAGCGGCAGTACTCCGGCACCGCTGGACGCACGGAGAACTGCCAGGTCGGGGTCGTCCTCGGCTATGCCACCGACCGCGGCCGCACCCTGATCGACCGCAGGCTGTATCTGCCGACGTCGTGGACCGATGACCGTGAACGGTGCCGCCGGGCAGGCATCACCGAGAGGTGGCCTTCGAGACGAAGGTGGCAACGGCCAGGGCCATGGTCCGCCGGGCTATCGCCGACAAGGTCCCGTTCCGGTGGGTGACCGCGGATGCCGCCTACGGCTTCAGCAAGAGCTGGCGCACGGAGCTGGAGCAGGCGGATGTCTTCCACGTCATGGCCACCACCCGCCATGACACCGTCGTCAGCCGCTGGGCCATGGACCACCCCGTCCACGACCTGTTCAACGGTCTGCCCAGGCAGAGTGGAAACGCCGCTCGTGCGGCGCCGGCGCCCACGGTCCGCGTGTTTTCGACTGGGCCCGCGTGGAGGTCCGTCCCTGGCATCGCGAGGACCGCCGGCATTGGGTGATCGCACGCCGCAGCGTGAGCCGACCGCAGGGGATCTCGTACCACATCGCCTACTGCCCGGCCGGCACCACGCTCGACGAGCTCATCGACGTTGCCGGGGCCTGGTGGGAGCAATAGTCAAGACCTGTGGATCAGGTAGATCAGGCTGCGTGAGCCTCGGGCGTTCGACGAGCTGGCCAAGGCGGCTCGGCGCCCGGATTGCACCGGACACTGCCCTCGGTGGCACGCACCAGTCTTGCTTGTCTTCAGGACTCGCCCCAGGCGCCACGTAGATGCTGAAGGCGTGCTTCGTGCTCATCAATCCACTCAGGCGTTGGTTCGAGTCCCAGGGCTACCGTCAGCCTGTCGGGATCGTGGACCGAGATGGAGAGCCAGCCGCTTTCGTGTGGGTGAAAGTACAGTTCCAGCCCTCGGCGTCCGCTCGGCAAGCCAGCGCCTTCACCAGCACTGAGGCGCCTGAGTGCTTCCTCCCACTCTTCAAGGTGATCAAGCCAGATGTTGGTCTTCAAGCGGGCGTTCATGAAATCCGTAGTTATCAGGCACTCGGCTCGAACCAAGGTACGTCGGGCTTTGTGGCGCTCAACCGCGCGCAGGACGAGGGAGACGCCTCGTCCGTCAGACAGATGTATCAAGTCAACAGGGACCCACTCGTTCATCCCGCTCCCCTTTGCCGGTCGTGTATCGAGAGTTTGCGTGCACGATACGGGCGGAGTCCGACAAGGATGATGTGGGCTTGTGGCGGCGCAGTTGTCAATACCTGGGGATCAGGCGGGCGTCATTGCTGTTCCGGTGTGCTCCGAAGAGCGGCGTCCAGCTGGTGGCGTAGGCGCCTGATCTCATCGATGAGCCGAGGGACGCTCTCCCGGGCCGCGGCGATGAACCGACCATTGTCGTCCCAGCGTTCGTCGGCCATGTCGACGTAGCGAGGTTGCTGAACGAGGGTTGCCGCCACGATCTCCTGGCAATCAAAGCCCGGCCACCGTTCGCTGGCCCCGGTGTCGGACATGGTACTCACAGCGACAAGGTTCATGGCGTGGTCATCGTCCAGGAAGCGGACGAACCAAGGGCCCGGAGTCGCGGCCTGTACCAGCTCCTCGCGTTCGACCAGAAGTCCGCGTTCGAAGCGCGCTCCGGCGCGAACCAGGGGCACAAGGTGGGCGCCGTTGACGGTGCGCCAGCGTGCCTGGGCGGACTCGACCAGCTTGAACACCATGGCCAGGCCGGCCGCGCGGGAGCCGGCGCCGCGGGTGACCTTGGTCCGCAGGCGGACGGTGGAGAAGGTCGACTCGATCGGGTTCGTGGTTCGCAGGTGGATCCAGTGCTCGGCGGGGAAGTCGTAGAACGCGAGCAGCTCGTCCTGGTCGTCGACCACCTTCGCGACGGCCTTGGGGAACTTCGCCTTGTAGAGCTTGGCGAACGCCTTGACGGCCTTCTCGGCGCTCGCGCGGTCCTCGGCGTTGTAGACGTCCTGCAGGGCCTTCTTCGCGGCGGGTTGCGCGGACTTCGGCAGCGCGTCCATGACATTCGCGGTCTTGTGCACCCAGCACCTCTGCTCGCGGGTCTCGGGGAACACCTCGCGCAGGGCCTTCCAGAAGCCGAGCGCGCCGTCGCCGACCGCGAGCACGGGAGCGCGCATGCCCCGGCGGGCGCAGTCGCGCAGCAGGTCCGCCCAGGCGCCGGCCGACTCCCGGTAGCGTCGAGAGCCCTCGCCCTATGTGATCTGAGCCACAAGGGGCCGGTCGGGGGTTTGGGGTGTGTGGCGGGTTCGCGCCAGGTGGAGGGTGAACGTCCGGCCGTGTTGCGTGAGTTGGTGCTGGTCACGGGGCGTGATCGAATGCGAGTCTAAGGGCGCAGGTGTGGCGAGAAGTGACACGTGTGGCGACTGAGCGGTTGCTTAGCGTGAAGTTTTGAGGGAGTGGGCTCCTCGTATGCGGGGCCTCGTCCGATGACTAAGGTTTTCAGGTCGGGGTCGGTGGGGTGATGGTCAGGCCGGTTCCGGCGAGGCAGCCGTTGATGAGGCCGGGTCGGAGCTGGATGTGTCGCAGGCCGTGCCGGAGGGTCTGGGCGAGGTGGTCGGGATCGGTGAACGCGGCATTGGCCATCGGTCCGCGTCGTAGGAGAGACCAGATGCCTTCCACCGGGTTGAGGTCGGGCGCATACTGGGCAGCTGGAAGACGGTGAGTCAGTCGTGGTCGGACGCGTACTGCTTCATCCCGGCGGCCAGCTAGGACGACATCCTCGGCCAGAGCCGAATCATGCTGCGTGTTGAGTGCGGGCTGGGACAGGCTGACGGCGGTCACAGGGCTCCTTGAAACGGGGCTGGTGGCCGACGCCGGTCCGGTGGGCGGTCAGAACTGTGATGGTGCTTGATGCAGCAAAGCCCCTATCGGGACACGCTCACCGGGCCGGCGGCAGCAGGCACCGCTGGGACCGGACGCCGACAGATCCTAAACAGGGCACTTGCGGCCAGTTGTCCCACGGGTCAGGCTTCCGGTTCCAGCGGCACGGCTCAAGTTTCACAGTTGTCCCACACGAGCACGACCGGGCCACCGAGTTGGAGGTGGGCCCGGACGGCCAAGTCCCGGTAATCGGTCCACGCGAAGCTTTTGCGTGCCCCTTTGAAGCGCAGGGGGAATCGGGGGCGGTGGATCAGGCGCGGTCTCTCGCCCGGTTTGTAGCACCACAGCGCGGCGACCGAGATCCGCCGCCGGGAGCGTCCGCGGACCCTCACCACGGGCGTGTGGCCGCGCCGGCCCCAGGTGCGTGCGCGTGGCGGCGTCATCGCGAACCCGGCTTCGTCCTCAAAGGCGATCCAGGCCCCGAGCGCCGCCACGGTGCTTCCACAGGGGCCAGACCTCCTTCTTCCACAGCTCCACGGCGCCCTTCGTCCCGTTGCAGCGCCCTCCGGGCCGGGCTCTGCCATGACCAGCCGTGCCGTTGCAGCAGCCGCCACACCCCGGCCACCGACAGGGAGATCCGGAACCTGCGGTCGATCACCGTCTGGACCCCGGCCAGGGTCCACCGCTGGTCTTCCCAGCCGTGCGCGGCCGGCCCCCTGCCCAGCTCCTCCTCCAGGACGGTGAACTGCTGGGCGGACAGCTTCGGTGCCTTCGCCGGGCCGGCCGACCGCAGACCCTCGATGCCGCCCGCACGCCAGGTCCGACGCGACCGCTCCGCCGGCCGCTCGCTGACCCGTAACTCCTTCGCGATCACGGCGGTCTTCTCACCGCGGGCGAATCGCCCTGCGGCCTCAAGCCGGACCTGTTCACGAAACGCCCGCCGCTCAGCGGTTGGGCCCCCACCCTGTGCATACCGCATGGCAACGGCATACCGCAGGGATCATCACCCGTCACTACCCGACGCCCACACGAAAACCTCAGTAACGGAAGACATGCTTAAAGTTTAGCAAAGCCATTAAGAATGGATCATTTGCCGCAGTACGGTAGGTATCTGCCGTCCAATGCAGGCTCCGCGACCGGTTCAGGAGGAAGCCCGCATGGCAGATCAACTTGACGTAGCGTCGCTGGCTCCCGGCGATCGAGCGAATGCGATCCGTGAACTCTCGGGGTCCGTCGTCAACGGCCGCGCAGAAGTGGACCTTCCGTCGGACCCGAATCGCCAGCGGGCTTACGCGACCACCAGCGCACTGGGGTCGGTGAAAGTCTCGGAGATCGGCTGGAACGTGACCCGCATCCGGCGCACTGATGCCCCGGTGGACGGGGACATGGTGCCGCAGATTCTCGTCTCCATCCGGGAAGCGGGGGTTTCCCAGTTCCACCAGGCGGGCAGACACGGACTGATAAAGGCCGGGGATCTCATGGTGCTCGACAATGCGAAGCCCTACGAGGTTTTGTTCCACGGCCCAGTACGTGGAGTTCTAGTGAGCGTTCCCACGCACATCCTGGGGCTGCGGCCGTCCCTGCTCGATCAGATCACGGCTGGTCGACTCAGTTCGGAGCGACCGGCCGTGGGCGCCACAGCAGCGTTCTTCACCCGACTGGCTCGTCATCGGGGCGCTGCCGGTAAATCCGATACCGCCCTGTTCACGGAGCCCAGTGTCGACCTGATCAGGGCCGTGGTCACCATGGTCCTGCACGGGGACGACCTGGCCAGAACGCTCCTGAACAGCACACTTCTTGAGCGTGTTCAGGAATACGTGCGCCTCCATTTGGCAGACCCCGATCTGACTGCCGAGCGTATCGCAGCCGAGCACGACGTTTCCGTACGCTGGCTCTACCTGACCCTGTCCCGAGCGGGAATCACCCTTGGTGAATGGATCAGGACGCAGCGCCTCGAGGAATGCAGGAGGGAACTGGCGTCGCCAGTGCATCAGTTCATCACGATCGAGGCCATCGCCCACCGGTGGGGGTTCGCCAGCGCACCCCACTTCAGTCGCGTCTTCAAGACGGCGTACGGCGTGAGCCCCCGCGACTTTCGGTTGGGTCAGAGTGGGCTTTCACCGGAGACAAAACATCCCCGGCAGAGCACTTTGGACGGACCACCCTGACCGTTCCGGGCCCACCTGGAAGGCGACACCGGAGCCGCCTCGCGCCCCGCTCGGAACGTTCGACTGTGAGCGGGGCAGACGACAGGGCCCCCGCCGGCCGACCACATGAGATCCGCCCCCGATGAACGCGACGGCATCCAGACCGCGATGGACCGCATCCTGGGCGGCCGACCGGAACACTCCAACGGGGCGCTGACCATCGTCGCGCTCGCGGCGGAGACACAGGTGCCCCGCAACGCGCTCACCCAGCGCCATCCGGATCGGAAGAACGCCTTCTACGACCAGGTCCGCGCCCGCGGCCAGACGCCGGACAGCGAGAAGCGGCTGCGCCAGCAGGTCCGCAAGCTCAAAGAGTTGTGGGCCGCCGACGCCGCGGAAATTGCCCAGCTGAAGACCGACGTCGAGGCGCTGGTCGGCGCCCTGCACCAGTCGATGACGGAGAACCGTCTGCTGCGCCAGCAGCTCGCCGACCGCACCGGCGTCCTCCGCACGCTGCCCACGCAATCCCGCATCGGAGACACCACACACCCGCTGCCGTCCGACCTCATGTGATCGTCTACTTCCGCAATCTCACCCGGGGCCGCCTTCACCTACCTCACCGCGTGGATGGTCCGCCCTCCTTGCCCGGGGCAGGTCACCAGCCGGTGATGCGGGGCCAGCGCGCATGGATCACCGGGGCGGGCTCCGTGCCCTTGCTGCTGTCGACGACGTGGTAGCCGTGGTGCTGGGCGGCGGTGGCGCAGGCGTGGTTGGGCAGGATGCGCAGCCGGGTGCCGACCGGCAGGTCGGGCAGGTCGGTGCCGTCGCGGGCGGTGAGGGTGCCATGTTCCTGGCTCGCGGCCGTCATGACCAGGTTCGGGATGAGGTGGCCGACCATGTCGGTGACCAGACCGTAGCCCTGGTCCTGGGCCTGGGCGGCGGTGCCGCGGTCGCGGGACCTGGCCATCGTCTGGTCCGGATCGCTGAGCACGCCGCTGACCAGGTCGACCTCGTCCGCATCGGCGACGTGCTGCAGCTCGTCGAGGTAGGCCACGAAACGGAAGTGTTCGTCCGGATTCTGCAGGATGTCGCGGACGGTCATGCGGCTTGTTCCTCTCGCTCGACCAGGACTCCGCTCTCGAACCGTGCGCCGGCGCGGACCAGGGGCACCAGGTGGGCGCCGCTGATCGCGCGCCATCTCGCCTGGCTGGACTCGGCCAGCTTGAACACCATCGCGAGCGCGGCCGCCGGGCTGCCCGCGCCTCGGGTGACCTTGGTTCGGAGCTTGACAGTGGAGAAAGTCGACTCAATCGGGTTCGTGGTCCGTAGGTGGATCCAGTGCTCGGCCGGGAAGTCGTAGAAGGCCAGGAGCTCGTCCCGGTTCTCGGTGATCTTCGCGACGGCCTTCGGGAACTTGGCACCGTAGGTCTTCGCGAACGCCTCGATCGCCTTCTCGGCGTGGCCGAGGTCCTCCGCGTTGTAGATCTCCTGCATCGCCTTCGTCGACCCGGGCTGTGCTGACTTGGGCAGGCAGTTGGTGACATTGCGCGTTTTGTGAACCCGGCACCTCTGCGGCCGGGCGGTCGGGAAGACCTCGGCGAGCGCCCGCCAAATGCCCATCGCGCCGTCGCCGACCACCAGCTCGGGGTCGCGCATGCCCCTGCGGCGGCAGTCGCGCAGCAGGTCGGCCCACGACTCGGTGGACTCCCGCAGGCCCTCGGCCAGGGCGATCAGCTCCTTCGTGCCATCGAGACGGACGCCGATCAGGACCAGGACGCACGAGTGGGCCTGGCCGAGGCGAACGAACGGGTCCCGGTCCTGGAAGGCGGCGTGGTCGTCGCTCCACTGCTTGGTCAGCCGGGTGACGGTGGCCAGGGACAGGCCGGCGGTACCGCCGAGGAACTGCTCCAGCGCGGGGACAAAATCCCCGGAGGACAGTCCGTGCAGGTAGAGCAGTGGCAGCACCTCGGAGACCTTCGGCGACTTGCGGCACCACGGCGCGAGGATCTTCGAGGAGAACCGCTTGCGCTCGCCCGTGGCGTCGTCGACGCGGCGGTCGTTCCCCCGCGGGGCCTGACCTCGACGGGACCTGCGGCGGTGACCACGGTTCGGGGCCGGTGGTGGCCGTTCGGACCACCAGGCGGTGCCCGCGCTCGTCAGTCTCGGCAACCAACTCGGCTATGTACTGGTTGACCTCTGCCTCCAGCGCGGCAGCCAGCATCCGGCGAGTGCCCTCGCGCACGATCTCATCGATCAGGGAACCGGACTGGGTAGAGCCGTCTTCGGTGACTACGCTGAGCACGTGCCTTGCCGACCCGCGCTGCAACGCGGGCCTACTCGGAGACCTTACGGATCATTCGGGAAGGTACGCCCTCTGCATGCCCCCCCCGGAACCGAAACGATCCACAAGTTCTGAGCATTGCTCGCGACATCCCACCGAGATCATCAGTAGTCCGCCCGGATTCGGCTCGGCAGGTTGTGACGAACGTCGCTTCCAGTGCCATGCGTTCGCCTGCCAGATGACCCGCCCCCGAGTGGGAGTGCCCCCTTGCGCTGGGACGGCCGCGAACTGGCCCTGGTACTTGCCGATCGCCTTGCGGGAGGGGTGCGGGTGAGAACGGCGTCGACAGTTTTTGACTCTACGGTCCACATCTGCTCTACTGCATGTGCGAAGTGCACGGGTTTCCCCCGAAAGCTATCGAGATTTCTTGTTTCGCACACAAAAAGCCAGGCCCGCAGTGACCCGGTCATTCGTGCATCAACCTCTCGTCCTGAACTGAGACTGCATGTCTCCTGCTCTGGAAGGTATTGATCATGACAACACGTGAGATTGTGGAGAAGTTCTTCGGGCTGCTGGCCACCGGGGACCCGGATGCAGTCACTGAGGTATTCGCGGAAGAAATCGACTGGTACGTTCCCGGATCTTCTTCGCTGCCCTGGACGGGGCATCGTCACAGGGGAAGCGACGTGGCGGACTATATGCGAACCCTCGTGGCAAACATCGTTCCTGAGAAGAACGTCGACCAGGTGGAAGCACTTCTCGTCGACGGCGACCATGCGGTCATGCTGGGCCGGTTCACGCGCGTCGCCAAGAGCACGGGGCGCATCTATGAGATGCCCATAGCCATGCACTTTCAGGTAGCCGGTGACAAGATCGTCAAGATGTATCTTTACGAGGACACGCTTAAGGTGTCCGAGGCCTACGCGAACTGACGAGGTCGAAGGGGAGTTGTCCACACCTGCTTTTCACCGCGCGCCCAGGGGGCGTAAAGATCATGTGCGGCCCCACAGGTGTGCGCAGGGGGATGGACGGTCGGTCCCCAGCGATGCTCTTTCAGGGCGAGGGCACGGGGTGCGTTCGTGTCCGGAGACCCAGTCTGGTAGCAGGGCTCAGGGACGACCTCATCCGGTCTCCTGGCGTCCGCCCGGCAGCTGGTTCAGCGCGGCTCGGCCGATCTGCAGAAGCGCCGAGGCGTCCATGTTGGTCTTCGCGAGAAATTCAATGCCCTGCAGGGCTGCCAGGAGTAGCCGGCCCAGCTCTTGCGGGTCAGCGCTCGCGTCGACCGCCCCTTCCTTTTGTGCCTCCTTCACGCAGGCGACCAGGAGGTCTTCAACGCGTTGGTACGTTGCCCGGGCCAGGGCGGCGACGTCGGATTCTTGCCCATGAAGCTCAGAGGTGCTGTTGACCATGAAACAGCCTCGGCGTTGCGCATCGGCTGCGTAGCCGTTGGCCACGCCTTCGAAGAGTCGAGTGAGGCATTCCATGGCAGTGCCAGGACCGGTGAGTGTCTGCTCAACGTCACGCAGTTGCTCGCTGCAGTAAGTGTTCAACAGGTTCAGGAAGAGTTGACGTTTGTCCCCGAACGCTCCGTACAGGCTGCCCTTGCCCAGGCCTGTGGCGGCAACCAAGTCCTCGAGCGTTGTGGCAGCGTAACCGCGGTTCCAAAATTGCTCACGTGCCGAATCCAGGACCTGGGTCTCATCGAAGCTTCTAGGGCGTGCCATATCGCCACCCTATCAGTTCTTGACTCTTTGTTCCATATCTTCACTTTGAGTGGCTGTCTCGTCGCATGCTGCCTCCGTCCAAGTCTCTCGCGGAGACCTTGCGGGTCGCGACGCGTCGCCGTGATTGGGATCGACTTCTGACGGATGTCAGCCTTGCACCCGCGGCGCTCTGCACCCCCCCCAGGCCCACACCCCGCGTGGGAGCGCCCGCAACGGCTCCACGTGCCACGGCTTTATAGGCCGTCTTCTATCGCGGGCTGTTTGCCGTTGCCATATCCTGAAACGGGGGCAGAATTTCTGCCCGCACAGTTCCGCGACGGGTTTGTAAACCATCGACGCCAGGTGCGCTTATGACTGGTCATCAGCAAGATCCAGCGTCTTACCATGCAGGCGAGTTGGCCGCTCAGACCCGGGCCGGGGTCCGTCTGGAGGCCAACCGTATCCGGCCGATGATCGGGCGCGCTCTTCCCTTGGGAGCATCGGATTTTCTGGCGCGTCAAAGGATGCTCATCATTGGTGGATCGGATCAGTCGGGACGGGTGTGGGCTTCCGCCCTCTACGGTGAGCCAGGATTCATCCGTGTTCGGGATCCAAATACACTCGAAATAGCTGCCGTACCCGTGGATGTTGATCCGCTTGCCGAAGCACTTCGCACTGGCACTCGACTGGGGACACTGTCCATCGATTTCGCCAGACGGCGCAGGCTGCGTGTCAACGGCCGTGTGACACCACTTCCCGACGGCCTGCTGCTTTCTGTCGACCAGGCATACGGCAACTGCCCCCAGTACATTCAAAGCCGGATGGCGGAGTCCGCGCCAAGGGCCGGCGATCGACTCGCGTCGAGAAGTACCGACCTCGGCGGTCCGCAACAGAAGATGATTGCTATAGCCGACACGTTCTTCGTCGCGTCACTCTCGACCGATGGCGATGCCGATGTGTCTCATCGAGGAGGGAACCCAGGATTCGTCCGGGTGGTCACATCGAACCACCTCATCTGGCCCGACTATCACGGCAACAACATGCTGATGACTCTCGCCAACATCGTGGAGAACCCGGCCGCCGGACTCTTGTTCGTCGATTGGCAGTCCGCCACATCGCTCCAACTGACAGGCGCAGCGCGAATAAACTGGGATCCCCAGGACGACGAGGCGTTCCCTGAAGCAAATAGAGTTGTGGAGTTCGAAAGCAACCAGGTAGTTCAGATAGAGCATCATTCCGACGGTCTGACATGGTCTGTGCCTGGCTTCTCGCGTTTCAATCCTCCGGTTTGACGGTGTGCGTGTGCATGGGAGCGCTAGATTCTGGCCGCGCCCGCAATATCTCTCGTTCCACCCGCTTAGGCGTCTTTCTGTAGGCGTTGAAACTACTTGGTGCCGGTGAATGAAAGATCAATCCAAACCGTCTTTCCTCGGCCGTGGGGGGATGTTCCCCAGTCGGAGGAGAGATTTTCTACTATGCCGAGTCCCCGGCCGTGTTCCGCGACAGAGTTCTCTTCCTCGCTCTCGATGAATGATGTGGGAACAGGGGGCCTTGCGTTCGTGTCTTGAACTTCTATGTGAATCCGATCTGGGTATCCTCGCAATCGCAGTTCCACGTCACTGTCCGCATGAATCAGGCCGTTTGTTATGACTTCAGAGACGATCACTTCGGCGTCGCCGACGATGTCGGATCGATCTCGGTCGAGGAGATAGTTCCTTACGAATTTCCGGGCTGACTTGACGCTCCGGATGTCACGCTTTCGGATCGACATGCGGGCCACCCTGCTGAATTCTCCGTGAGTGTCTCCCCCCTCATACAGTGCCAGCAGGAGAGCGAGGTCATCAATATTCCGTCTGCCGTTCGTGACATGTGAGACCATGAGGTCTGTCAACGCGTGCAGTGAGTGATGATCAGCGGTTCCGGCGGCCTCAAGGAGAGTGCGGGCGTCGGAGACGGGATCTACGTCGAAGAGAATGCCGTCCGTGTACAGCATCAAAAGGGTGCCCGGACGTATAGTGACCTCGGTGCTGCTGTAGGCGTAACCGGACGTTACGGCGAGCGGGATGTTGGCACGTGTTGGGGGGACCACGACTCCTGCATCGGGACACCGGAGGACCGGAGGGGGATGGCCGGCGAGTGCGATCTCGCAGACGTCGCTTCCGGGGTCGACGCGCACAAAGCAGCACGTGGCGTACAGATCCGTATCCAGTTCGGCCAGCAGGTCACTGGCGCGCGCCAGTACGTCAGTGGGCCGGTGCCCTTCGGCAGCGTAGGCACGGCAACCGCTACGCAACTGTCCCATGATTGCGGCGCTGTTGACGTTGTGTCCTTCTACGTCCCCGACGATCAGGCCGACCTGGCTCCCGGGCAGGGGGACCACGTCGTACCAGTCACCGCCCAGGCCGGTGCCGGCCGACTCAGCGGGTAGGTAGCGCGCGGCTAGCGTGACCTCCGGAAAATCTGGGAGGGTGCGCGGCAGGAGTTTCTGCTGAAGGACATCTGCAAGGGCGTGCTTACGTTCGTGAAGGTGGGCCCGTTCGACAGCCGTGGCGAGCTGTGCCGCCATCATCATGAGGACGGCCTGCTCCTCTGCTTTGATGCGGCGTGGAGTCCCGAAGGCGAGGAGAAGGAACCCTTTCAGACCGCCACTGGCGTTGAAGGGCACAATGGCGGCCGCTGCCGAATCGCTCATGAGAGCGCAGGAGTATTGCGCGAGTGTTTTAGTATCAGGAATAAAGATGGGTGCCCTCGTCCGCAGAGTGTCGGAGCCCGTGAAAGCATCTTCGATGCTGGAGCCATGTATCTCGCGTGCCGCGGCCGCGGCCTCATGGCGACCGACGATTCGGACCCTCCCCTCCTGAACTATCGCCACCAGAAATGCGTGGGCGCGGAACGGAACCATGATGCGGTCGCGGGTTGCTCGCATCACATCGTCCAGCTGGAATGCTTCGTTGAAGGCGGCTGAAAGTTTGTGTACTTGGTACATCATCGAGAGCGCAGAAGACCCGGGCGCGTCATTGAGTCCCCAGGGATTCTCGGTGGCGTCGTGACGCGGCGGTGGGTTGGAGAGCACCGGAATGATGATGGGAGTTTGCATGAACGATGCGCCCAGGTCTGCAGGCTGGCAGTCGACCAGCTCTGAACTCAGCCGTCGGCCTAGTTCTTCCATCCGCTCGAGCACCCACAGTCGATCGCTGGGAAAGGCTGGCGCCCACTGGCCGGTGAGTACTCCGTACGTCTCCCCGGCATCTGTCAGTGGTACAGAGACGACATAATGCGGGTAAGGCATGAGAGGCGGAGAGTCCCTGTCACTGTATTCGGAAGAGCAGGGATCGGGGCGAGACACGACACGTGCCGTGCGATACGCGACGGCAGGTGAGCTGTCACTGTCGTAGGAAACCCACTCGGGCACGGTGAAGACGCTGGGCGGTGCTCCTCCCACCACTGCCGAGAAAAGCTGGGAGCGTTTTGACTGCGCGAGGTAGACGACCCCATGGAAAGCGCCGAGTTCATTCACCAGGAACTGGAAGGCCTCAACCAGTAGCAGGCTCCTGCCGGTGGGGCCTCCGGATGCCGCCGCATTGGGGCGGCTGTCACCGAACCGCTGCATGCTGCCAGATTTCCACACTTGGTGAGACGCTGCGTCCGCTGCGGGTGATCTCGTGTCGCGGATCGGCCAGGCCGAAGACGAAGGCGCCGTCCGCGCCACCGCGGACGCGATGCCCTCGGCGGCCTGACCTGGGCACTTCACCACCGCGCGGCGATGGGGGCTGCCCTCCTTCCCAGTGGCCCGTCCTCAAAGTCGGGTCTAGCGTTTGAAGGGAACACAACCTGGAGCGTTGTTCCCGCTCCGTCCACCGTCAAAGGGGACGAAGCCTGCGGTTTCTTCGACGTTGTGTTGTCACGTCGAACTGCCGCTTGACTCCCTTCACAGACTCGGGTGCTTCCTCGGAGGGCCAGAATGCTCCCTACCCACCACCGCACCGCAACAGTCGACGGCCAGCAGGTCTTCTATCGCGAGGCGGGTCCCGCCGATGCGCCGGTCGTCTTGCTCCTGCATGGCTTTCCGAGCAGCTCCCACATGTTCCGTCATCTCATCCCTGCGCTTGCCGACAACTACCATGTGATAGCCCCGGATCACATCGGCTACGGCCAGTCCTCCATGCCAAAGGTCGACGATTTCGAGTACACCTTCGACAACCTCGCGACGGTCACCGGCGGACTGCTCGACAGTCTGGGAATCAGCCGTTTCTCGATTTACGTCCACGACTATGGCGCTCCCATCGGGTGGCGGCTGGCGCTCAATCCCGCGTACGACGTCACCGCGATCATCTCGCAGAGCGGCAACGCCTACATGGAAGGGTTCGCCAAGCCCTTCTGGGACGACCTGTTCGCGTACGCCACGGCCCCCGGAGCAGACACCGAGCCTGGCGCACGAGCCAAGTTCAGTGCCGAGACGACCCGTTGGCAGTACGAGAACGGCGCTTCGGACAAGAGCCTCGTCAGCCCGGACAACTGGTTGCACGACCAGACTCTGCTGGACCGGCCCGGCAACGACGAGGTCCAGCTTGCGCTCTTCCGGAACTACCCGACCAACATCGACGGCTACCCCCAGCTGCAGGAATACTTCCGCACGAGCCAGGTGCCGCTGCTTGCGGTCTGGGGCGAAAGAGACGAGATCTTCGGGCCGGACGGTGCACGGGCGTTCACCCGCGATCTGCCGGACGCCGAAGTCCACCTGCTGCCGGCCGGGCACTTCGCTCTGGAGACGCACCTGGACACCATCAGCGGCTACATCCACGGATTCCTCGGCCGCGTCCTCAGCTGAGGTGCAAGCCGGATCAGGTCCCCGCGTGGGAGGGCCGTGCGGTGGTCGCGACCTTGATCGCAGTCAACGTCGGAACCTCAGGACGTCCCCTGGCACGGCAAGACCGTCTACACGGGGGTCTACAAGCAGACCGTATCCGGACCCCGGATGGTGAGGAGACTCAACATCGACGGGGACGGCCAGGGCGACTTGGGTGGCCACGGCGGGGAGCAGCGGGCAGTACTGGTCTACCAGATGGACTCCTACCGGTTCTGGGCCGGGCGGTTGGGGCGGGATGATCTGAAGCCGGGCAGTTTCGGTGAGAACTTCACGGTGGACGGGCTCCCGGACAGTGAGGTGTGCATCGGCGACCGGTACCGCATCGGTGAGGCGCTGTTCGAGGTCACCCAGCCGCGTGTGACGTGCTACCGGGTGGGTCTGCGCATGGGAGAGCCTCAGATGGCGGCCTTGCTGGTTTCCCACCGCCGGCCGGGGTTCTATCTGCGGGTCCTCGAGGAAGGTGAGGTGGAGGCTGGTCAGGAGATCGTCACGGTTTCCACCGGCCCGGAAGCCATGACCGTCGAGGACATCGACGCGGTTCTCTACCTCCCGGGGCACACACGCAGCCAAGTAGAACGGGCCCTGCGTGTCCCGGCCCTGAGCCCAGGCTGGCAGGCATCGATGCGCACCCTCCTGGAACAGGCCGACGGAGACAAGGCCGCATCCTCGGGCAGCGCCGGCCTCACGGCCGCGGCCGGCGCTCCGCCCCCTGCATGGACCGGCTTCCGTTCCCTGACAGTCACGGGCATCCAGCCCGAAAGCCAGAGCGTGTTCTCCGTGTCCCTGGCTTCCGCCGATGGTGCCGCGCTGCCGCCCAATCTGCCGGGGCAGTTCCTCACCGTGAAGGTACGGATCGAAGGTGATGCCTCGCCGTTGATCCGGAGCTACTCCCTGTCCGGTGAACCTGGGACGGGCACATACCGGATCAGCGTGAAGGTCGAGCCGCATGGCGCGGCCAGTAACCATTTGCGGACTCACCTCAGGCCCGGTGACATCCTCGACGTCGCCGCACCTCGCGGTACGTTCTGCCTGTCCGATGGTGAGACCCCTGTGGTGCTGCTGTCGGCCGGGGTGGGAGTGACTCCGGTGCTCGCCATGCTGCATTCTCTGGTTCGCAGCCGCTCGGGCCGCCAGGTGTGGTGGCTGCACGCAGCCCGGAACGGCACTGAGCACCCCTTCGCCATGGAGGTCCGTGAGCTCCTTGCGGAGCTGGGAGACGCCCGGTCGATCGTCAATTACAGCAAGCCGGGCGTTGCGGACCGCGAGGGCGGCGACTACACGCAGGCCGGCCGGCTCTCGGCTGATCGGATTCTCGGTCTGGGTCTCCCGGCCGATGCCGATGCCTACATCTGCGGACCGGTGCCGTTCATGGACAGCATGAGCGCCGCTCTTGTCGAAGCCGGCCTGGACGCTTCCCGCGTGCACACCGAGATATTCAGCGGCGGTCCGTCTCTCACTCCCGGGCTCAAAGACGCATCGGGCACTCGCGCTCCTCACCTGCCTCCCGGAACGCCGGGCGCCGGCCCTTCTGTGTCGTTCGCCCGCAGTGGCCTGTCGGTCCCCTTCAACGACGAGCAGGACTCGCTGCTGGAACTGGCCGAGGCGTGTGACGTCCCGGTTCAGTGGTCGTGTCGCACCGGTGTCTGCCACACCTGCGAGCTTGCCTTGATGTCCGGTTCAGTTGACTACGCGCCCGATCCGGTCGAACCGCCGGCGGACGGCAACATCCTCATCTGCTGCTCCAAGCCCGCCCAGGACATCGTCTTGAATCTTTAGCATCTGCGTCATTCGGATGCCGCGGCCTGCGCTACCCCAGGGGCCGCCACGACCTCGAGGTCGCTGGGGGACAGTGCGTGTCCGTCAGCGCAGGAGAGCGCCACGTGCACAGGAGCGTCGCAATGCCTGTGCCGCAGGCGAACCGGTCCACCGTCGGCCGTGGCGTGGCGGTCTCCCCATTCCATCAGCGCGAAGTAGGCGGTCATGAGGCCCTCGCCCGGCCCGGTCAGCTCATAGCGGTCGCGTGTCCGCTGTCCCGCCGTCTGGTAGGGGGTACGCCGTAGTAGCCCGACCTCGACGAGCTCCTTCAGGCGCTTGGCCGCTGCGGGTTCACTCAGCGGGGTGTGACGGACGAAGTCGTTGAAGTAGGTCGTGCCGTAGAAGGCCTCGCGCAGTACGAACAGATTCGACGGCGTCCCGAGTACGTCCAGGGCCCGGGCAGCCGAGCAGCGGTGGTCACTCCAGCTGTCCCGGTCGGTCAGCGATCCAGTAAGTGCGGACATCACAGGCATCCCGTCTATCGAAGCACCAGACTTATGCTAGCTTAAGCCAGCCCTGACTTACGTACTGCTAAGTCAGCTTGTGATTTCCATCTGGAGGCCTGAGCATGTCGTCGTTCGCGCTGGAGACCACGCTCGACCACGAGGAGGTGGCGGTCCGGCAGGGCCGCCGGACCAGCCTGCCGATCATCATCGCCATCCACTCCACCCGCCTCGGGCCCGCCGTCGGTGGCATGCGGGTCGCCCGGTACGCCTCCCCTGTCGAGGCCCTGGTGGACTGCCTGCGCCTGAGCCGGGGGATGACGTACAAGGCAGCCGCCGTCCGCAACGGCACAGGCGGCGGCAAGAGCGTCGTCCCGTTGCTGCCCGGAGGTCCGCAGCATCTGGACGGCAGTTTGCGCGAAGCCCTGCTGCTCGATGTAGCCGAACTGGTGCACGACCTCGGTGGCGCCTACTTCGTCGCTCCTGACGTCGGCACCAGCTCTGCCGACATCCAGCTGATGCGACGCAGAACCCCCTACGTCGGCGGCTACACCTCCATGGAGGACGGTCTGGGTACCACCACCTTCGGCACTGCGGCCGGCGTCGAGCACGCGATGAACGCGGCGGCCGAGCACCTGTGGGGAGTCCCGCAACTTCGGGGGCGCGAGGTGGTGGTGATCGGATTCGGCGGGGTGGGGCACGAACTCACCAAACGCCTGATTGCACAAGGCGCCCGAGTGCGAGCCACCGACACGGACCCCGAGCGCCGCCGGGTCGTCGAGGAGACCGGAGCGCAGTGGGTCGACCTCGAAGGTGCTTACACCCTGGAGACCGACATCCTGGCGCCGTGCGCCCTGGGCGGCGTGCTGACCTCCCAGCTCGTCGGATCCCTGCGCTGCCGTGCGGTCGTCGGCTCGGCCAACAACCAACTGGCACACGATGGCGTCGCAGAGGAGCTGACAAAGGCGGGAATCACCTGGGCCCCGGACTTCGTGGCCAATGCGGGCGGAGTCATGTACGCGTCCGGCCTGGAACTCCACCAACTCACCCCTGCGCAGTCCCTGCATCGGCTCGCATCCATTGGAACCACCACTGCACAAGTCCTCCGAGAGAGTGCGAACGACGCGACAACCCCCCTAGCTGTCGCCAACCGCATCGCGGAAGCTGCCCTGGCCGCCGCAGGCAGCTGATCGAAGAGTCAAGGCAACCGGTACGCGACAGGCCGTTGCCGTCGAACCTCCCCTGGGAGCCGATTTCTGGGCGGCCACGATCGCCAGCCCGGCAGGCCACCGGGCGGCCACTTGCGGCAATCGAGTGGTGCAGTCCGCCGGCCTTGCCGCGCCGTCGCACTCGAAGAGAGCGAGTGCGCATGGATCGGCCGGCCGTGGCCGCGCTGGCCGGGACATGCGTCACACCGCAGCCGACCCCTTTGCGGCTGTCGCAAGGGGACCCCATGTGCCGACCCTGTGCCGAGTCCAGCGTTTGCGGCCGACGGCCGCTCAAGATGCTTTAGTCACTAAATTTAATTGATAGGCTCAGTCCGCGGTCGAGTCCCCCCACCTCGGCCGATCATGTCGAGGGGATCAAAGGAGCAGTCCTGATGACCACGTTGAAGATCATTGTTGCCAGCACCCGTCCGGGGCGCGTGGGCCTGCCGATCGGGCAGTGGACCCATGGGCAGGCGGTTGCTCACGGTGGCTTCACCAAGGTCGAACTGCTCGACCTGGCCGAGGTGAACCTTCCGTTCATGAACGAGCCCAACCACCCGCGGGCGCAGCAGTACGTCCACCAGCACACCCGTGACTGGAGCGCGACGATCGCAGAGGCCGATGCCCTCGTCTTCGTCATGCCGGAGTACAACCACGGCTACAACGCGGAGCTGAAGAATGCCATCGACTACCTGTTCAACGAGTGGAGCCACAAGGCGGTAGGCCTGGTCAGCTATGGCGCCGTGGCCGGCGGTACCCGTGCCGTCCAGCAGATCAAGCAGGTCGTCACCGCGGTAAAGATGACGCCGATCGTCGAATCCGTCGTGGCTCCCTTCGGCTTCAACCTCATCGATGCGGAGGGTAAGGTTGCGGCCGATGAAGCTATGACAGGTGCAGCCAAGGCCATGTTCGACGAGATCGTCCGGGTGGATGCCGCACTGCGTCCGCTGCGTGAGGGCGCTGCGGCCTAGCAATCGGAGCGATCGTGAACGAAGTGCGTCGGGTCTGCTCGCGCTACCACGCGGGGATCGAACTGATCGGTGCCCGCTGGACGGGTGCGATCGTCCGCGCTTTGTTCACGGGTCAGGCCCGCTTCGTGCAGATCAAGGCAGCGGTGCCCGGCCTGAGTGACGCCATGCTCACTCAGCGATTGCGCACCTTGGAAGAGGAGGGCATCGTCGAGCGTCGGGTTGTTCCCTCTTCGCCGGTGCAGGTCGAATACCACCTCACCGCCAAGGGACAAGACCTTGAACAAGTCGTCGACGCCGTGATGCGTTGGTCCCACCGCTGGATCCCCGCCCCTCCGTCAACCACTTCGGAAGCAGGGCCGGCGGGGGCCGAAGGCGCACAAGCCCCCTGATGCCGCGTGGAGCGTGTCCGGAGACACGCTCCACGCGGCCAGGCGGGTGTATGGGCATGATCCGCGGGCGGCACCCCGGCCCCTCGTTCACGCCGGCATTCTGGGGCCGCAGGTGCGTGGAGGTTTCCCGGTGCGCGCGAACCGGGCATCCGCCAGGTGTTCTGTGTGCCGCTGCGACCCCGGCCAGGCCACGCGAGGCGCTCGTGATCCTCTGCGGGACTCTGCCACCCGTAGCTGCCTGGCTCACGTCCGATTAACGCCGGGACCCGAGCCGACGAGATTCCGCAAGACCGATCACGACGAGGCCGGCGCGCGATCACAACTTCGGCACTTGTCCAGTGGCCCGGCACACATCAAAGTCACTGACCACATGGTTCACCACTCAGTTTCTACCGCATGGTCCATAAAAGAGGCCGCGGACCCATCACACGCGAGGTCGGTGCGGGGGCGGTGCCAGCGTTCGGGGTGGCGCTGCCCGCCGACGGTGCCGGCTGGCGACGTCGGCGCCGACTTCCGCGGGCTGCATCAGCGTGACTTCAGGTCTCCCGGCTCCGCATCCGACGGATGACGACCACCCCGACCACGGATGCCCGCGCGCCATAGAGAACAGTCCAGCGACCGCAGCGCCGGCTGCGGCGAGGGAGGGTGGTGGTGCGGCCGATGCACTGCGGCTGTCCGTGGTGGTCGCATCCGCCGAGCAGCAGCGTTCGCGGAGCCAGCGATGGCGCCGACGATCGCTTCGTGGTCTCGCGGAACCGGCACTTCAACCAGCCCCCACCCGCGGGCCGGTAGGGATCATCCAGCCGCTCTGGGTGCCGGTGAGGGATGGGGGTGGTAGGGCCGCGGACGGCGCCGCATGTGGCACACCCTGGATGACGCGGCGTTCAACCCGTCACGGTCGCTTCCGCCGGCGCATCGCCATCATCAGGCCTCCGCCGAGTGTCGCCGTGCCTACGGCCGCGCCTGCCAGCAACCATGTGGGGCGCCGACCGGTCGCGGCCAGAGATGGGGCCGTCTGGGATGTGGTGGCACGTGCAGCCGTTTCGATCAGGTCGGTGACTGCTTCGGGGTGTGAGACGGGCGCGACGTGGGAGGAACTCACCTCCACGGACACTGCATGCGCACGGTTGGCCATCCATCGCTGCAGCGCGGCAGGGATGTTCTTGTCGTTGGCGGTGATCAGGTCGAACGCCGGGACGGTCCTCCAGGCGGCGCCGGTGGCCTTGTCGTCCAGTGCCCTGGCGTCCACCGGGCGCTGGGTGACTGCCATGATCGACGACTTTGACAACGGTACGTCGGCGGCAAACTGCTGCGGGAACAGGTCCTCCTTGACGTACACGTCCATGCCTGTACCGCCACCCATCAGCGGGTAGGGCACCTGCTTCAGCGTTTGGGCCAGGGTGCTGCCGGGGAACTTGCCCACCAGTTCAGCCGAGCTTTCCCCCTTTTGCGGGAGGAAACCGGCCACAGCCACGAGAGCCTTGACGGTGGGGTTCCCCAGGGCGGCCTCGTTGGTGACCGCGCTGCCGTACGAGTGGCCGACGAGCACAATCGGTCCCTTGATGCTGCGCAGCACACTCGCGGTGTAGGAAGAATCGTACGGCAGACCCCGTAGGGGGTTGGCGGGGACGACCACGGGATATCCGGCATCGCGCAGACGCCGGGCCACCTCGTCCCATGAAGACGAGTCCAAGTTGGTTCCGTGCACGAGAACCACAGTTGGTTTGGAGTGGGCTCCACCCGAAGCCGCGGGCACACCGCCGGCGAGAGCTGGAACGGCCCATGCAGGGCCGACCGCGGTGAGCACCGCCAGCATGCCGGCACCACGTTTGATTCCCGCGCCGAGACGAGCGTGCGAGCGCATTTGGTGCCCTTTCCGTTGTCCTGAGGTCTCATCGTCGGGGGACCGAGGACGTGGTGGTACCGGAGCGGGGCGAGCGGGTGACGCGGAGCCACTCCAGCGGACGCCGGTGTAGCACGCCGTTGCAGCGGAAAACCGGCATGACCTGGCTGACGCTCCAGCCGTTTGGCGGGGCCGCGGCCATGGCCGGTGCTTCCCTGGCTTGGCGCGGGTTGCAAACGGGCGACACCGCGGACCTCTGCGCGGGTGAGGCGCAACATCAATGGTGCGTCCGCGAGCACCTTGTCGTCAGGGCGTGCAGGGCGGGACCGGCTACATGCTGTCGCGCACCGATTCACCCCAGGCCACTCCGTCGGTGTGCGTACTGGCGAAATCCGGGTCTTCGTAGATGTGGACCCTCTTGATGAGGTCGCCTTCGAATTCGAATACGTTACAGAACAGTCCGTAGGAGGAGACGCCGTCAGGGAAGGCCACACCCGATGTCGTCGTCCCCTTCACCGAACCTTCAACCACCACATAGTTTCCAGACGACAACACGGTGAAACCGGGGATGTCGTGCTCAATCGCCGAAATTCCCCTCCCGAGACCCTGTGCAAATGCCCCGATCTGATCCTTCCCGGTTGCGAAGCCGAACTTCGGGAAGAACATCCGGGCGTTGTCCACGAAAAGATCCAACACGGCGGGATCGGCAGCATCCACCAATCGGAAGTAGTTGACGGCTGCCTCTTCGCGCGCCCTCTGGAGATCGCTAGTACCGTTCATCTTTTCCTCCTGGTGCGTTGCATCCTTGCGCAGGCCCGTTATGCGGCCCGGCGTGATGGCGACTGTGTCGACGAGTACCGCGGCAGCCGAGTGCTCGGGCCCGCGGGAGCGGGATGAAGGCGAGCCGATCGCGCCTCACGTTGCCTATCTGCCGTGAAGCGAAAGCCGCCCATTCCTTACCAAGCGGTCCATAACGTAACAAAATTGGACCAACCTGTCAAAAACTCGATGTCGCGGCTCCCGGCCGTACCTACCCTTCGGGTCGGCGATCGGGGCCACGACGGGGCTGCCGCTCGGGGGTGCCTACCGCCGCCCCTGGTGTAACCTACACTGTTACAACTGCGGGTGGTGGGGCGGACCAGGAGTTCGCCGCTGGGACGCCCGCCTTTTCCCAGGTCACACCGGTGTGACCGTTGTCCGCTTCCGCCTCTGCGAAGCACAGGCTCCGCGCCTTGGCGCGGCACGGATCAACAGGGCCCAGGGCCCTCCCAGGAGAGCAAGCATGAGCAACCCTTCCAGCGTGGCTTCGCCCATTCAGGAGCCGGCATCGATACAGGACTTGGTCGAAGGCGGGCCTTCCCCGCGGGGTGGCTGGTCTGCCGTCGTCTCCGTCGCGCTGATGTCCTTCGTCCTGGTGCTGTCGGAGTTCCTGCCGATCGGGCTGCTGCCCGTGATCTCCTCCAGCCTGGGTGTGTCCATCGGCACGGTCGGTCTGGTGGTGGTCGTGCCCGGTCTGACGGCCGCGGTGACGGCTCCCTTGGTCACCATGGCATCCGGACGGCTGGACCGGCGCAGGGTCCTGATCGCCCTCGCCCTGTTCATCGCCGCCTCCAACGCCCTGGCAGCCGTGGCCCCGAACATGGCCGTGATGGCGGCGGCGCGGGTGCTGCTCGGCGTCGGCGTCGGCGGATTCTGGGCCATGGGCGCCGGTGTCGCCGCCCGACTGGTGCCCGCCGAGGCCCTCCACCGGGCCACGTCACTGATCACCGCCGGAATCTCGGCCGGCACCGTGGTCAGCTTGCCGCTCGGCGCACTGGTGGGTCACCTTGCCGGGTGGCGGACCGCATTCGTCGTTGCAGCCGGTGCCGCTCTCCTCGCCCTGGCAACCCTGACGGTGCGGCTGCCCGCCCTGCCGCCCACCGGGGCAATCCGCCTGACCACGCTCACCTCCGCTCTGCGCAATCCCGCAGCCCGGATCGCCCTGCTGGCCACCGTGCTGATCTTTTTCGGGCACTTCGCCGCCTACACCTACGTGACCCCGTACCTGGAGGAGAAGGCGCACTTCGGGTCCTCCGCTGTGACGTCGGTCCTGCTGGCCTATGGTTTGGCGGGGCTGGTCGGCAACTTCGCCGCCGGAGCGATCATCGGCCGCCGTCTGCGTGCGGTGTACGTCGCCGCGACCGTTCTGGTCGCAGTCGCTGCCGCCCTCCTCAACGTCGCAGCAGGCACGGCACCCGCGGTGGTCGCGCTCGTCATGGTCTGGGGCGCGGCATTCGGTGCAGTACCGCTGGCGTTGCAGACGTGGATCCTGCGCGCTACTCCCGACGCGCCCGAAAGCGGCATGGCGCTCCTGGTCAGCGCGTGCCAAATCGCCCTGGCCGCAGGGTCGTTCATCGGCGGCATCGTCGTCGACGGATACGGCACATGGGCCGGCTTCGCCGTTGGCGGCACGCTCGCACTGCTGAGCACAGCCACCCAGATCCGCCCCCGCCTTCCGCTCGGCTGACCTGGACCGTGGCAGGTGTGGGGGCGTAGTGGCACCCGCCCCTTCCCCGCATCCGCTCCAGACGGCTATTCGCCTCCCTCCTGCGGACCCCACCTCGCTTCAAGGCCGCCCGCAGACGGGAGGCGCCCTACCACGCAGGGTCGGCGATGAGCGTGAGGCCGAGACTGTCGTAGCGGCGCAGATCATCTGGCGTCCACGCCCCCTACGCTGCAACAGGGCCTCGTCGCGGCGATGTAACCTTCATTGTTTCGTAGGGAGCGGGGTAGGCAAGCGGCCCCGCCAGCCGGGAGGAGGTCAAGGATGAGCGCGAACAGCAGAATGACGATCGCAACCCATGTGCTGACCTGGATGTCTCTGGACCGGAAGAACAATGAGGTCGCCACCTCGGAGCGCATCGCGGGGAGCGTCAACACCAACCCTGTAGTGATCCGCCGATGCCTAGGCGACCTCCGCAAGGCGGGATTGGTGGGGTCAAAAAGGGGCGCAGGGGCCGGCTGGATCTTGAAGCGGGAACCCGAAGAGATCACGCTGCTCGAGGTCTACCTCGCCGTGGAGGGCGAGGGCCCGTTCGCCATGCATCACACGCCGCCGAACGCCGACTGCCCTGTCGGCTTCGGAATCCAGCCAACCCTGCAGCAGGTGTACAGCAGCCTGGAGCAGCAGATGCAGCAACAGTTGGCTCGCACCACGATCGCTGACATGCTGCAAGGTGTCCTCGCTCAGCGGGAACCGAGCGCCTACTCCCTCTGAACCTCGAACTCAGACGGCCCCCGGTCCGCATGGGCGCCAACCTTCGCGTGTGAACAGGAAGCACTGGGGCGCTGCCGGAGCATCGCGAGGGCGCGTTCTTCATCACGCTGAACATGCTGAGAGTCGGCTCCTCGCGAGCCGCAGTTGTATGGTCCAGCCGCTCCAAGCGGACCACGGCCGCCGCGACCGCATGCCGGAGGCTCGGACAACTGCGATCAGGGAACGCCGCCGGACACCGTCCACCGCGCACCGCTCGACACCGTTCGGGACCCTCCGGGATCGCCGAAAGCTTCGCCCCTCCGCTCGACCGAGCCAGAGCCGTCCACGAGCAGTTACTTGACCATGCAGTCCATAACTGGTGCAATGGACCTGCGACCTCGCGGCACGCGACTGAACCGAGCAACTACGGACCCTGCCCGTCGGTCAAGCGTCCGCCCGGGGCGACCCAAACGAAAGCGCGCCACCCATGATGAGTGCCCGCGAGCTGCTGCTCGCCTACACAGCCAACATCGCAGATCCGGAGATCGCCTCGTCCCTTTTCGCTGAGGACGGCGTCCTGGAGCTTCCCTACCTGGAGTCGCTTGGCATCCCGACCGGAGGGACTGGCCCGGAGGCCATTCGCGAGTTCATCACCGCACTGCTGCAGGTCGTCCCGGACTTCGGCTTCGACACGGTGGACATCATCATCGAAACCGAAGACCAGGTCTTCGGAGAGTGGTCGGTGGAGCGGACCACGGTCACGGGCCGCCCCTTCAGCCAGACCTACGCCGGACGACTGGTGGCTGAGAACGGGAAGATCACGCTCCTTCGCGAGTCGTTGTACGTGATCCGGGCTGCGCGCGCGATGCTGCCGAACGGAGTTGCCGACATCCCCGCCTGACGCGTCCCTGAGCTTTGTGCGGTGGGGTCGCCCGCCGTTCAGCCCTGCTGACACTGTTTGCGCACGTCGCACCGGCCATGTGCCAGGACCACCTCAGTCCGCCGTGTGTCGAGCCTGCACCCCGAAGCGTGGCCGGGGCGATCACTCACCTGCGCTCCCCTGATTTTCTGGACGTCCAGGCTTATCCTTACATCCACTTCGCCAGTGAGCGCTTCGTGCACCGCAACGGCAACAAGTGGACGCTGCAGGGTTCTTTGACCATGCACGGCACCACCCGCTCAGTCGGCCTCGACACGACCTACCTGGGCGCAGTCAACGGCGGATACGGAACGGAGCTGCGCTGCGCCGCCTTGGCAACCGCCGAGCTGCACAGGGAGGACTTCACGCTGAATTGGCGATCGATGCTCGCACGTGGCATCGCGATCGTCGGCCCGCGCATCAAATTGGAGATCGACGTGCAGGCCATGTACGACGTTCCCAACATTCCCACCCCACCCGAGTAGTTCCGTGATGGCGTGCCGACGCGACGGTGTGCGGTTCCGCCGCGTGGAGAGCCAGAACGACGCGAAGGCCGGAGTGGGCGAGGCCGGCAGGACCACGCGAACCGCAAGACCTCCGCCGACGTCCATGGCTACGTCCACTACCAGCCCGGCACCTCGTCCTCCCGATCCACGACGGAACCTGACCAGCCTTGCCGCCGAGCAGCAGAAGCAGCTCTCACCATGCGGTGATCAGACAGAGACGTGAGAGGCCCTGTCAGACGATGAGTAGCAGTACAAGCACTCCGACGGACCACACGTCCACGGTCGGATCGGTCGGCGTACCGACCCGCCGCAACACCGAACTGGCCTTGCTGGTTTTCGCAGTTGCCATTCCGGTGTTCGCCTACACCAACGTGGGTCTCGCCATCCACGCCCAGATGCCCACAGGGCTGCTGGGTTATGGTCTGGGCCTCGGCCTGCTGGCCGCCGTAGCCCACCTCGTCGTACGAAAATTCGCTCCGTACGCGGACCCGCTGCTGCTGCCGGTGGCCACGCTGCTGAATGGGCTCGGTCTCGTCGTCATCTGGCGCCTCGACCAGTCCAAGCTCCTCCAGTCGATCAAGCAGGCAGGAACCGCGGCGCCCCGCCAACTGATGTACACCGCGCTCGGCATCGTTCTCTTCGCGGTCGTGCTGGTCTTCCTCAAGGACCATCGCGTCCTGCAGCGTTACACCTACATCTGCATGGCTGGCGCGCTGGTGCTGCTGCTCCTGCCTCTGGTCCCCGGCCTCGGAGCCAACATCTACGGCGCCAGGATCTGGATCCACGTCGGCAGCTTTTCCATCCAGCCCGGTGAGTTCGCGAAGATCATCCTGGCGATCTTCTTCGCCGGCTATCTGATGGTGAAGCGGGACACACTCGCCCTGGCCAGCCGCCGCTTCATGGGCCTATACCTGCCACGCGGCCGCGACCTGGGCCCGATCCTGGCCGTCTGGTTCCTCTCGATCCTCATCCTGGTGTTCGAGACCGACCTCGGTACGTCGCTGCTGTTCTTCGGAATGTTCGTCATCATGCTGTACGTCGCCACCGAGCGGACAAGCTGGATCGTCTTCAGTCTGCTGATGTCGGTGGCGGGCGCCGTCGGCGTGTCCACCTTCGAATCCCACGTCCAGCAGCGTGTTCAGGCCTGGCTCGACCCGATGCGTGAATACAAGCTCAGCCAGTCGGGCGCTCCGGGCCACTCGGAACAGGCGATGCAGGCCCTATGGGCGTTCGGCTCTGGCGGCACCCTCGGCACCGGCCTCGGCCAGGGCCACTCCGAACTGATCCGGTTCGCCGCCAACTCGGACTTCATCCTCGCGACGTTCGGCGAGGAAATGGGCCTCGCCGGCACGATGGCGATACTGGTGCTCTACGGCCTGATCGTCGAGCGCGGCGTCCGCACGGCCCTCGCCGCCCGTGACCCGTTCGGCAAACTCCTCGCTGTCGGCCTCTCCGGCGCGTTCGCGCTTCAGGTCTTCGTGGTTGCCGGCGGTGTGATGGGCCTCATCCCGCTGACCGGCATGACGATGCCGTTCCTTGCGTTCGGCGGTTCCTCCGTCATCGCCAACTGGGTGCTTATCGGAATCCTGATCCGCATCAGTGATGCCGCGCGCAGGCCCCTGCAGCCGCTGGGGAGCATGGCTGTAGCGACTCGGACCCGAGCGCCTGAACCACCGCGCGCGGTGAGTCGTGAAGCTTCCCTTTGAACGTGGACACATGGAAATGGGACCTGAGGAACTGCGGCGAGCACCCCGCGCGCGGCCAGCCGGTCGGCGGCTTCGTGGATCTCCTGGGCTGAGAGGTAGCTGACCGGCATGAGCATCAGGCTGAGGACGAAGTTGCCGGGCGATGACTCTTCGGGCCGGAGCATGTCGGCCTCTGCCAGCGTCAGTGCCAGAAGGATGGCGATCTCATCCGGGGTACCGCACAGGTCCCGCAAGACTTCGGGGTGCTACGACAGGACCGGGGTGTCCGCACGGCCAGGGTCCCACTCCATCAACACACGGTCCTCTTCGGGCGGCAGGATACGGCGCGGCGGAAGCGGTTGCAGGGACAGGTGGGCGGCATGGATGCGGTCGCTGTGCAGCTGGCAGCGACCAGCGCGATCAGGTGCGCATTTCTGCCCGGGTGCGGCGCGGCACCTCGGGCAGGTGCGCGCTCGGGCGCGTGCACGCACGGCTGGCGGCACGGCTCGGCCCATCTTGTCCCTTTCACCGTTTCGGTTCCTGCGGTCGGCTAGCTCAACGAGAGGACCGCGGTGGAGGGCACAGGAGGCGGGAACATCCGTCGATCGCCTGGGTCGGGTATGCAGCACTTGCGTCACACCAGGCGCGTGATCTGAGCCCAAATCGGCAGCTTTGCCACTGTTAATCGCGAACGATTGAGGCAGACCCCCGTAACACCTCGGTTGGGCTGACGTCTTCACGTCGATCTGGGCTGACTCCAGGACGGCCTCCGTGTCATTCATCGAGACCGCCGATTTTCGCCGGGCTATTCCGTGGTGTGCTCTCCTCGGCGGCTTGGAGCTGTCGACCGCCGCAGGCAGCCGGAAGGCCGGTCCACGGCCGGCGCCGCCGACTGGGCCCGATACGTCCGGTGGTGCACCGCGCCCCCATCGATCGGGTTGTCTAGCGGAGGTGTGGGCCGTCATCCCGTGCCGGCGGTAGTTTGTTCAGGAACGCCAGGTCCGCGATTGTTGGGAGTGGCGTGACGGTCAGTTCGATTCCGTGTCTCGGCGGTGTCTGGGTCACTCAGGCCACTATTGCTCGCGAAGATCCATCCACTGTGGGGTAGCACCGTGCCCATGGAGCTGGCGGTGTCGGGGAGGACGTATGCGTCTTCGCCGAACACCCAGTGGGCAAGGTTCATCAGCGCCCTCGAGTTGTACGCGGAGCTCGGGATGAACTTCAGCCCTGCTCCGCCAGCGTAGTCACGGTAGTTCTTGACGAGCATCTTGTAGATGAGGTCCTTGTAGCGATCGGCTGCGGGGGCACCAGCGATGAGGGCAGTGGTGGCGAACGCCCCGGGTGTCGTCCACCCGTTCCGCGACCCACGGCAATGCGGCCCCTGCCGTGCACAGGTGGCGTCCGCCGCTCGACGCCGGTCAGCCGGCGGTCGGTGTCTGTTCCACGTCGACGACCTTCACCGACCTGTTACCGGAGACCTTGCCGTTTGTGATCTCCGCCTCTGGCGGGACCGTGTTGCCGGTGTGGACCTTGCCGACGCCGAGCTTGTTGGCCGTCACGCCCGTCCCCCCGAGGTTGTCGCCGTCCTTGTCCAGCCACAGCACGCAGCAGGGCAGCCGCACGGCGCGCTCGATGGCGTCGGGCAGCACGGACTTGCCTTCTGGGGCGATGAGAGTGTGCCCGGGGAGCGCGGCCCGCGTCGCCCCGTGCGCGGCTCGGGTCTCCCGGCGCCGGACTCTGGCACAACTGGCCGGCCGCGGTATCCGGGTTTTCCCGCAGTTTCCCGATCGCATGTCTGGGGGTGTCCCGCAGTCTCGCCCGGGAGGCGCTCGGTGACCGCGGCTGGGCTTTACGTTGGCAGGGTACGGGCTTCCCGGCGTCGCGCGATGCGTGGACGCGTTGCGCAGGTCCCGGGAACGCAATGGCTCCCTGGCAATTTGCGAGGGCATCGTGATCCAAGCATTCCGCACTGACATCAAACCGCCCGACGAGCGGACCGAGTACTGGGCAGACGCCGTGGGCCAGGCATTCATCCAGATGGAGGTCCGTAGCCTGGGAGAGGCCATGATCCATGGCGCCATTCGACGGGCATGCGTGGCGGGCGTCCAAGCCGGCGTCATCGAGACAAGCCCGCAACGGCTGGCCCGGACCGCGCCGCTCATCGCCGCGGACGGCGACGAGTCGCTGGTGGTGAGCCTGCAACGAACCGGTGCCGGCGTCGCGCGTCAGGACGGCCAGGAGACCCCGGTCGCCGCCGGCGAGTTCGTCATCCTCGACACCCGCAGGCCCTACGCCGTCGAGTTCACCGGCCCGGTACGACGGCACCTCGTCACAGTCCCGCGCGAGATGCTGGATCTCCCCGACTCGGCACTGCGCCTGGCCACCGGCCGGACCTACTCAACCGGCCAAGGCATCAGTGGAATCCTCGCGTCGTACGTGAACGGACTCGTCACGATGACGGATCACTGCATCTACGCGCCGACTCCGAAGGACTACCTCAGACGGGGGATCGTCGACGTGCTGACGGCACTGGTCGCCCTGCAGGGCAACATCAAGGACGAAACGGCCACGCCTGCGGCGGAGGTGGACCTGTTGCGACGCCTGCGCAGCTACGTTCGCGCCCACCTGCAAGACCCCGCACTCTGCCCGGCCTCACTCGCGGCCGCACACCACATCTCCGTTCGCTACCTGTACCAGCTCTTCCAGGACGAGCCCATGACCGTCGGCCGTTGGATCCAGCGCCTCAGGCTCGAGGCATGCCGAACGGACCTCGTATCCCCGGAACTCGCGGGGCAGACCGTGGCGGCCGTCGCACACCGCTGGGGCTTCGCCAGCCACGCGCACTTCAGCCGCACCTTCCGTTCGGTCTACGGCGTGTCTCCCATGGAGTGGCGGCAGACCGGCGTCCTGCAGACTGATCCTTTGCAGGCCTTCGATCTCCCCTCTCACCAACACGGCGGGTGATCGGTGCTGCCGTACCGATCCGCGCCACGCGATGCGGGCGCATGCGTGGATCAGGCAGGCTCGTCCTGCGGCCTTCGCCTTGGATGGCCCGGCGCAGCCCGGGGTCGGCTTGCCCGAACTGGTCGACGACATGCGCGCTGGACTTGGTGGCGAAGGAGGCGGCCCGGTGCCGCCTGAGCTGGTTGATCGCTCGCTCGACGGTGTTGCGCTTCCTGTACCGGACGTCGCCGAAGCCGGGTGGCCGTCCGCCCAGCCCTTGCTCAGGCGGGCGGCCACGGTCTTCTCGGGGATGGTGTGCGGGATACGGCGACGACGCAAACACGCGCGGATGGGTCCGTTGCTGCAAGCCTTGTCCGCTGCGAGGCTGTCGGACTTCTTGCGGGTCAAGGCCGGCCCGAACCGAGGGAGCAGGGGCGGGCAGCTGCAGCCGTCGGCGCTCAGGTGGAGCTTGCTGGTGAACCTGCCCCGGGAGCGGCCCGGGCCCTCAGCGGCGGCCCGCCGGTGTACCGCAAGGCCAAACAGAAATAAAGATGCACAATGCAATAAAATCTGCGAAATGGGTCACTGCCGCAGTACCACGGAAAATGTGCCCACTACGCAGGCTCCGCGACCTGTTCAGGAGGAAGTCCGCATGGCAGTTCGACTCGACGCCGCGTCGTTGGCTCCTGGTCATCGTGCGGACGCGATCCGTGAATTCTCGTGGTCCATCAACGGCCGCGTAGAGGTGGACCTCCCGCCGAATCCGCATCGCCAGCGGGCCTATGCGACCACCAACGCGCTGGGGTCGGTGAAAGTCTCGGAGATCGGCTGGAACGTGGCCCGCCTCCTGTGCGCCGCTGCCCCGGTGGACGAGGATATGGTGCCGCACGTTCTCGTCCATCTCCAGGAGGCGGGGGCCTCCGATGTCCGCCAAGGGGGTAGGCACGCACTGAGAAGGGCTGGGGATCTCACGGTGCTCGACAATGCCAAGCCCTATGAGGTCCTTTTCCACGGCTCAACAGATTCGGTTCTCGTGCGCGTGCCCACGCATGTCCTGGGGCTGCGGCCGTCCTTGCTCGACCAGATCACCGCCGTGCCACTCAGTTCGGAGCGCCCGGTCGTGGGTGCCACAGCAGCATTCTTTACCCGGCTGGCCCGCCATCAGGCCGCGGCCGGCGAAGCTGAGACCGCCCTGTTCACGGAGCCCAGTGTCGACCTGATCAGGGCTGTGGTCACCGTGGCCCTGGACCGGGACGATCTGGCCAGAGCGCCTTTGAACAGCACACTTCTTGTGCGCGTTCAGGAATACGTCCGCCTGCATCTGGCAGACCCCGACCTGACCGCCGAACGTATCGCCGCCGAGCACGACGTTTCCGTACGCTGGCTCTACGTGACCCTGTCCCGAGCGGGCATCACCCTCAGTGAATGGATCAGGACGCAGCGCCTCGAGGAGTGCAAGAAAGAACTGGCCTCGCCAGTGCATCAGTTCATGACGATCGAGGCCATCGCCCACCGGTGGGGGTTCGCCAGCGCGGCCCACTTCAGTCGCGTTTTCAAGACCACGTACGGTGTGAGCCCCCGCGAGTTGCGGTTGCAACACACGGCGGGGAGAGCCGACTCTCACCAGCCTGACTGACGCCGGGCCCCGTGCCGGGCTTCAGTGACCCAGGGGGTTCCAACGCTAGTAGTGCATGGTCAGGTCGGCTGAGTCTGTGCGTGTCCTTGTGGGTTGGTTGGGCGTTGGGAAGGTGTGAGTCCGGACGAAGTTGCTGTGGTGCGTGATGAGTTGGAGGCGTTTGCGGCGGAGGTGTTCGAGCCGTTCGCGCGCAAGGATCAGCGCCGGTGGGGGCAGGTGTATCTGCGTGGTCTGATGACTGACGTGCGACGCAGGTCGGTCGAGCCGATGGCCGCCGGGCTGGGAGAGGACGGCAATCGGCAGGCGCTGGCCCATTTCATCACCACCAGCCCGTGGGATCCGGCTCATATCCGGGCTCGTCTGGCGTGGAAGATGGAATCGGTGATCCGGCCCACTGTGCTGGTCTTTGACGACACTGGTTTCCTGAAGGACGGAAACGCCTCAGCGTGTGTGTCGCGGCAGTACACCGGGACTGCTGGCAAGGTCACCAACTGTCAGGTGGGCGTCTCGCTCCATCTGGCCCGTGACCATGCCTCGGCGGCCGTGAACTGGCGGCTGTTCCTGCCCCCGTCCTGGGATCCCTCCTCGCCGAAAGCGGACCCGGACAAGGTCGCACGCCGCACCGCGTGCGGCATTCCCGAGGACGTCGGGCATGTGGAGAAGTGGCAGCTCGCCATGGACATGGCCGATGAGACCCGCTCCTGGGGGATCGATGTGCCATTGGCGATCGCGGACGCCGGATACGGCGACGCGGCGGCCTTCCGGCTCGGCCTGAACGCGCGGGGCATGCAGTACGTGGTGGGAATCTCCAGCACCATGTCGGCCCAGCCCGGCGATGAGGCACCGACTACTCCAGGTTCGTCGTCTTGCGGATCCGGCCCGCCGGACGTGAGATCCGGCAGGCCACCGACGATGTCGAGCTGCCGGCGTGCTGGCTGCTGGCCGAGTGGCCCGCGGGCGAGAAGGAGCCGGTCCAGTTCTGGCTGTCCGACCTGCCCGAGGACACCGCGCTGACCACTTTGGTCCGTCTCGCCAAGCTCCGCTGACGGATCGAGCACGACTACCGGGAGATGAAGCAGGCCCTGGGCTTGGCCCATTTCGAGGGCCGGACCTGGAACGGCTGGCACCACCACGTCACCCTCGTCTCCGTCGCCCATGCGTCCTGCACCCTGCAGCGACTGGGGCGGGCCCCAAAAGACGCGGCGTCGGCCTAAGTCTCTACCAGGTCGTCCGTGACCTGCAGATCCTCCTCGCTACCTGGACCGGCGCCTGCCCAACCTGCCACCGCGACATACCCAACGCAATACCGACATGACCAAGCGCTACTAGGGCGGCGTCGTGCGTGACCGAGATCCGAATCTCGCGCTCCGACAGCCGAGATGGCTGCGCAGCACCCCCTGGCGGCGGCCTCCTGCGCTCACTCCCGGTGGCACGGCGAGGCGCCGACCTGCGATGTCGATATGCAGCCCCGGCGCAGAGAGTCGGTGGCCCTGCTGCGGATGTACCGGAGGGGTCACGTCTGGGGGAGTTGTTCTTCTACGGGATGCAGATCGGGACGCCCGGCCTGCCGGCCGGAAACTATGTCCCCTTCGGGATGCACCGCCAACGACCCGAAGGGCCGCTCAACATCCTCCAGGCCGACCGGGAGCCGGGCCCGTCCGGCCTGCTGACGGTCCTGGAGGCGTGCGGTGCGATGCAGGTCTCCCTGACTCGCACAACTCCCTCGTCGGCCCGCGCCCACCACACCTTCGGTACCTCGGACCCGGCTGGTTTCGCGGCGATGGGCATCGTCGAGACCCTTGTCCACACTTACGACATCACAGCCGGCCTCGGCTTGGAGTTCACCGCCCCCGACGTCCTGTGCGCACTGGTCCTCGGAAGGCTCTTCCCGCATGTGGAGAGCGACGAAGAGCCGTGGCCGACGCTGCTGTGGGCGACCGGGCGGGGCGACCTCCCGGGGTGGGAGTACGTGGAGAAGTGGCGCTGGTACGGGGAGGTCTGTGAGGCGGAGTGAGGCTCCTCGCGCTCGGAACCACGGGGGTCGAGGAGCATCGCGCGTCAGCGAGGACTTCCGTGCCGAGCCTGCACCCGCGGGCCCCGACCGCGAGGGAAACCTTCCGGGCCGGGCATCCGTCGACGTGGCGCGTGGGTGACAGCCGGTCCGGCGCGGGGGAGCAGACCTGGACCCTGTGAGAAGCACTACCGATCATGGCTAGCGGGAGCTAGCATTGCTGCATGGCCAAGACACAGTTGAACGTCCGGCTGGACGAGGACACCGTGGAGGCGGCCCGCCAAGCGGCGGGCAACCGGCACATGTCCCTCCAGGAGTACATCGAGCACCTGGTGAAGTCCGACACCGATCCCGTCCGGAAGGCGTTCCTCGCGTCCGCGGCGAACGTGATCGAGGAGTTCGGGGACCTCATCGAGGAGCGCGTGCGTGAACCTCGCGGTTGACCTCGGCTGGATCCTGAGCGTTGCGAGTCAGGCGGGGGAGGACGATCCGGCCCCCGACGACTTCGGCGTGCCCCTGTCGGCGGTGGAGCGCCACAAGGCCCAGTTGTTCGACCGGGACGTCTACGACGGGGCGGTGGCACGGGCGGCAGCGCTGGCGCACTCTCTGGGGCGCCTGCGGTGGCTGGAGCGGTCGAACATGACGGTCGCCGTGGCGGTGACCGTGGCGTATCTGCAGGCCGCCGGCCGCGAGGTGAAACCGACCTGGGACGAGGTGCGGGCTTTGGTCGACGAGTTGCGCGACGAGGCGTGCACCGTGCAGAGCGTGGCGGCGCTGCTGCGGGCGTGGCCCGCCTGAGGCAGTGCCGAGGAGGACCGCGGCCCAGAGAGGGCTGCGGTCCTCTGTGCGAGGCGACCGTGTGACGGAGGCCTCGCAGGGGTACGGGTGGGCCGGTCCCCGACAACCCACCGGAGAGACCGAGATGGCATGAGCCCTCCACCCGCAGGGTCGCCACCGGCAACGCTCCACGGGGCCGGGCAGGTGCTCATCCGTGACCGGGAGGCTGTGTGCCGCCCAGTACCTGGGCGAGGAAGGCCCGGGCGGTCGGGTTGAGCGGGCGGTCGTCGGGTTCGGCCAGGCCGGCGTGGTAGACGGGGCGGTGCTGCTCCACGGGAAGGAAGCGGACCCCGGGAACGCCCTCGGTGACGGACTCGGGTACGAAGGTGAGACCGAGGCCGTGGCGGACGAGGTCGAGTGCCGTGGGGATGTCGTCGATCTCGAAGGTGGTCCTGCGCGGCGGCAGTCCCGCGCGGGTGAAGGCGCAGTCGACGGCGGAGCGGATGCCCCACCCGGCCGGGAAGTCGATCACTTCGTATGCCGTCGCGTCGGCGAGTTCGGCGCTCGTGCGGTCGGCCAGCGGATGGTCGGTGGCACAGGCGAGAGCGAGGTGCTCGGTGCCGAGCGCGTGCAGGCGCAACCCCGCCAGCGGGCGGCCGGCGGTCATGAGGACGGCCAGGTCGAGGACTCCGTTGCGCAGGTCTTCGGCGTGGGAGCTCGAGCCACGGTTCCCGGGGCCGCGCAGGTGTATCTCCACGGCGGGGTGCGCCTTGTGGAACGCGCTGAGCGCGCTGAGGATGCGTTTCGGGGTGAGGCCGTACAGGATCCCGAGTTCCAGGGTTCCGCTCAGGCCGGCCCGGGCTTCGTCGACCGCCTGCCGGGCCGTGCGCACCGCGCCGATGATGCGCTGGGCCTGGGGCAGCAACGTCTTTCCGGCCGCGGTCAGTTCGACGCGCTGGGTGGTGCGTTCGAACAGCGCCGCACCCAGATCCTTCTCCAGGGCGCGGATCGACGCGGAGACGCCGGACTGCACCAGGTTCAGCCGCTCGGCGGCCCGGGTGAAGCTCCGCTCCTCGGCGACCGCGATGAAGTGCTGAAGCCGGCGAATCTCCATGGACGGTCCTTCCCGGTTCTTTCAAGGTTTTTCAGCACGGTTCTTGCTGAACCCAGCAAAGTTTAATGTTGGACAAGCGCGGCGGCCGGTAGAAGTCGGCCAACACCCGGGCCCTGCCGTGGCCCGAGCCGGCACCCCGTCGAACACGGGGTGCCGGCCGTGGAGCGTGGCGGCCCATGCCGCGGCTGGGATGCGGCGGCTCGGTTACGGCCTCAGCACGGACGAGCGTTCGCTCGCCGTATGCGCATGATGGTTCGGTCCGTCTCAGGCCGTCGCGGAGCGGTCAGTGCCGGGACGGGGCGACGCAGCGGAAGCTGGAGGCCCTGTCCGGGTCGCCGTGGCCGTCGTAGCGGGAGAGTGCCGGGTAGCGGCACAGGTCACGGCTGACCTCCTGCCCGGCGGAGTCGACCAGGGTGGCGGGCAGCGTCTTGGGGGCCTTGCCGTGCTCGACCCAGGTCCTCAGCGCACCGAGGTCGTCGATCGTGCCGTCGCCCGAGTTGAGGCCGCAGTGGACCGTCGCCGGGGCGAGGAAGAGGCGGTAGAAGTCGTCGACCTTCTTGGCGCCGTCCATCGTCCACTCGACGTCCTCGCGGTACGCGACCGTGCCCTGGGCCGGGATGAACTGGTCGGCCTGGCCGTGCCAGCTCAGGAGCTTGCCGCCGGAGTCACGGAAGGCGGACAGGTCGGGGTCGTCGGTGCCGATGACCTTGTCGTACTCGGCCTCGGACTGCCGGAACAGCCGGGTGAACCGTTCGTACGTGATCGTCGACACGTCGAACGACGGCTGCTTCTTCACCCATGTGGTGACCCAGAACTCGGGCACGGGGAACGGAGCGCCCTTGACGTCGCCGCTCGCGTCGGGGCCGGTGACGCCGGCCAGGGCCGACAGGTCGGCCCCGACCGGGACGCCGGGCCACAGCTTCTTGCCCGACGGGGTGCGGGGGCCGTCCCATATCTTGCGGACCACGGCCGCGTCGGCGGCCGTGAGGGTCAGCTCCTCGCCGGCGCAGACGACCTTGGTGCCGATCAACCGACGCGGGTCGAAGTCACACCGGGCCGGGTCGTTGACCAGGCCGTCCTTGAGGCCGTCGCGCGGGTCGCACGCCTTCACGGCGGCGTCGGTGAAGGCCTTGAACTCGCAGGCCGTCGGATAGGTCTTCTCGTTGTTCATGACGACTTGCGGCCACAGGGTGGCGACCTCGAACTCGTCCCAGTTGACGGCGGGCGCCTTGGCGAGGATGCCGTCGTAGTCGTCGGGGTAGCGCTGGGCCTCCATGTAGCCCTGGCGTCCGCCGGTGGAGCAGCCGTTGAAGTACGCGTAGGCGGCGCGCTTGCCGTAGACGTCGTCGACGACTTGCTTCCCGACGACCGCCGCCTCGTGCTGGGAACGGGAGGCGAAGTTCTTGAGCAGCGCGGTGTCGACCTGCCCGTCGTCGTTCAGCGCCCAGTTGACGTCGAGGACGTCGCCGACGCCCGCGTCGGTGGTCGTCACGGCGTAACCGTTCTTGACCGCGGTGGCCATCCCGGTGCCGTTGTCCCCGGCCGCGTACGCACTGCCGCCGAGGGCCTGGAAGCGGCCGTTCCAGTTGGTGACGGGCAGCCAGGTCCGCACCTCGGCGTGGTCGTTGTCGCCGGGGTGGGTCAGGGTGACCGTCACCTCGCAGTAAGCGGGCACGCCGGTGACCGTGCCGCCCAGGAGTCCGTTTCCGTGAACGGTGCCGCCCTCCTTGCGGGCCGCTGTCACGGACTCCGCTTCGGTGCCGGCCGGGGCCTTCACGGACGGCGTCGCGCAGGTCGGCGCCACGGAACCGGAGCCGTTCCCGGGCTCGGCGGACGCGGTCGGCAGGTAGACCGCTGCGGCCAGTGGCACGCAGGCGGCGAGGACGGCCAGAGCTCGTTTCATGGGTTTCCGTTCAAGTAGGTCGGCGTGCGCGGGAGGTGGCAGCGCATGGGGAGGGCGGGGGAGTGATGCCCGGTTCGGCGAAGCCCGAGACAGACCGTATCACCGGTTAAGCAGGTGACGGAATGAGGCGTGACGCGAACGGAGGCGGTGAAGGCTGGCGTTGGCGACGGAGGTCGTCGACAAGGTGTGCCTGTCGGGGGCGCTGGTGGCGCAACGGCGCGACGGTCCCGGAGCTCCGGCGCCGGTCAGCCGTCGCTCCCCTTCGTTGCCAAGACCTGCGGGCGCCGCTAGGCAGTCGAACGCTGTTTCAGCGCCTGCGGCGGCTGGGCCCGACCCCGGCCAGCCTCGCGGCCTGCCGCCGTCACGGGCTGGCTCAGGGGGTGAGCGGCGCCGTTGCCCTTCCGGCGGCCTCGTTTACCGCGCGCCGGCCGGCATTCCGTGTCACCCTCGCGGTTCGCCTTGGTGGCGTAGCGTCAGAATTTGTTCTGCGGATTTCAGTTCGTGGCGGCGAGTGCGGACAGGATGTCCTTGGTGGTGCCCGTTTCGGAGATGCGCGGATAGATCCTGGCGATGGTGTGGTCGTGCGCGACGCCGTCGGTGTCGGTCACGGCGTCGAGCGCGACCGTGACGTTGTAGCCCTGCTCGTGGGCGTCGCGGGCTGTGGACTCCACGCCGCTGCTGGTGGCGATGCCGGTGATGACGACCTGCGTCACGGCCCGCGCGCGCAGCCACTCATCCAGGCCGGTCTTGGTGAAGGCGCTGCGTGCGTGCTTGGTCACGAAGTGGTCGCCCGCGCCGGCGTCGAGCTCGGGGGCGAGTTCGGTCCACTCCGGGGTCGGGGTGGGGAAGCGCGCGCCGAGGTCGTTGCGTCCGGCAGGGCCGCCGGCGACGTTCACCAGGACGACGGGCAGGCCGCGGTGACGGAATTCCGCGAGCAGTTCGGCGTTCCGGGCGAGTACGTCGGCGGCCGGGTGCGCGAGGGGCAGTCCGAGGATGCCCTTCTGGAGGTCGACGACGATCAGGGCGGGCTTCGGGTCAAGGGTGGTGACAGGCATGTCTCTCCTTGGTGGGGTGCTTGGCCTGCGGGCGTTTCGCGGAGGCCGGGCTCCTGCGGGGAGGTCGTTGGCCACGCGCGTGCGCACCGGTCGTCCTTCGCGGGCCGTCCGGCGCGCAGGCCCTGCCGTGAACGGTTGGAGTGTCCTCGGGGTTCTGGGGCCGACCGCGGGGCGATGGGGCCCGTGAGGCTTGCGCTACCGATCTTGATCTGTCACTCGACTGTAGCACTTATGGAATGAGGTTCCACCCCTGTGGGACATCCGCGGTTGGGTTGCGGCGTGGATGCGTAAGTGTGGCGTGCGCCGCTTGCGGGCCCGCCCACTGGCTCCGCGCGGCCCGTCGGGCCGGGGCCGCCGTGTCGACGTGGTTGCGCAGCGAGCCGCTCGTGGACCGGCGGGCTTCGGCCACCCCGGCCTGGCGCGTCCGCGCGGAATCGCCGGCCGCGGATTCGCGGGAGCCGCCGGTGTGTCAGGACGCTCCGAGGCCGTGCAGCAGGGTGTCGACGACGACGTCCGCCGCCTGCGCGGGGCTCAGGTCGGGCAGTTGCCGGGCGACCAGGTGCATGAGCTGGGGCAGCAGCGCATTCGTCCATCCCTCTGCGAGACCGGGGCGCAACAGGCCTTCGCTGGTGGCGCGTTCGAGGAAGGCGTCGACCTCGCGGACCGAGGCCTCGCGGCGCGCGTGGACGCTGTCGTCGGTGAGCATGCGGGCGAGGTCGACGGGCCAGGTGCGGTTGACGGCGATGATGTTCTCGACGTAGCGGTGCAGGGCGACGGCTACGGGCGCCTCGCGCAGCCGGGCGTCCTCGATGGCGTGCTCGATGGCCGTGAGGCGGGCTTCGTAGATGGCCGCGAGGAGTTCGTCGCGGGACGTGAAGCGGCGGTAGACCGTGCGCCGGTCCACGCCCGCCTCGGTGGCGATGCTCGCGATGCTCACGCCCGGGTCGGCGGCGAGCATGCGCGCCCCGGTGGTCAGGACGGTTTCCAGATTGCGTGCTGCGTCGGCTCTCACCGGAACGAGTCTAACGGCCGAGTGTGAAACCTATGACATCTAACGCCTCTCAGACGTAGAGGCCTTCGCTGTAAGTGCTACATTAATGTGGCAGATGGCATTGGTAATGCCATCGCGATGGGCCCCATCGGTCAACGGCGGATGGCACAGCGTCCCTGCGCACCACTCCCGGAAAGGCACGTCTCGATGTCGAAATCACACGAGTCCCCATCACCCGCGCCCCGCGGCGTCGCAGCGCCGATGAGCGCGCTGATCCTGGCCGTCCTCCTCGCGGCCCTGGACCAGACGATCGTCTCGACCGCGTTGCCCCGCATAGCGCAGGACCTGAACGGATTCGACGACATAGCGTGGGTCAGCGCCGCGTACCTTCTCGCGTCGACGGCCGCGACGCCGCTGTGGGGCAAGCTCGGCGACATGTTCGGCCGCAAGCGGTTGTACCTGGCCGCGACCTCGGTCTTCCTGGCCGCCTCGGTGCTCTGCGGCCTGGCGCAGAACCTGCCCGAGCTGATCGGCGCCCGCGTTCTGCAGGGCGTGGGCGGCGGCGGCATGATCGTACTGACCTTCGCCCTCGTCGGAGACATCGTCGCCCCGGCCGAACGCGGCCGTTACCAGGGCATGTTCGGTTCCGTCTACGGCGTCGCCAGCATCGTCGGCCCCCTACTGGGCGGCGTCTTCACCGACCAGCTGTCCTGGCGGTGGGCCTTCCTGGTCAATCTGCCCGTCGGTGTCATCGCCCTGCTCGTCGCCGCGCGGTCGCTGCCCGCGGCCACCCGGGGCGCCAAGGCCCGCATCGACTATCCCGGGTCCACCATCCTGGCCGCCATCGCCACGGGCCTCGTCCTCGTCACGTCCTTCGGCGAGCGCTGGGGCTGGGGCTCACCGGCCATCGTCGGCCTGATCGCGGCGACCGTCGCGCTGGCCGTGCTGCTGGTGCCGGTGGAGCGCCGCGCCGCCGCCCCGGTCCTGCCGCCGGCGATGTTCACCTCCCGGACCGTCGTCTTCTCCTCGCTGATCGGGTTCTTCGCCAACGCCGCGATGTTCGCCGTGCTGGTCTACCTGCCGACCTACCTCCAGATCGTCCACGGGGTCTCGGCCACTCTCTCCGGTGTCCACATGCTGCCCCTGGTCGCCGGCCTGGTCGCCAGCCAGTCCCTGGCCGGTCGCTGGGCCGCACACGTCGGCCGGCTGCGGATGATCCTTCTGGCGGGCCTGCTCGCCAACCTCGCCGGGCTGCTGCTGCTGGGCACCATCGGGGCGGCCACCGGCACCCTCGTGCTGAGCGTCTACTTCCTGGTCACCGGCGCAGGCATCGGCATGGTGCCCATGGTCGTGCTGACCACGGTGCAGAACAGCGTGCCCGCCACCGATCTCGGAGCCGCCAGCGCCGTGGTCACCTTCGCCCGCTCCATTGGCGCGGCCTTCGGTGTCGCCGTCTTCGGCAGCTTCCTCAACACCGGCTTCGCCGACCGCACCCGGGGCCTCCCGGCGGGCGGCGGCTTCGACGCCACCCGCCCCGACACCATCGGCCGGCTGCCCGTGACCCTGCGCGACAGCGCGCTGGACGCCTTCGCCCACGCCACGGCCACCGGGTACCTGTGGATCGCCCCGACCCTCGCCGTGGGCATCGTCCTCGCCCTCTTCCTCAAGCCGGCACGGAAGGCCGGTGACCGCGCCGACGTCCCCGGCTCCGTCGACGACGCCGTCCCGGCCGCTTGAGCCGGACGACGACGCGCCCTGGTCCGGGCGGCCGGGGAGGTCCGCGAGCGGATCTGCCTGGACACCTCTCTGAGCGGCCTCGCCCGAGACCGGACGGGCACCTCGCCGGAGATGACGTCGCGCATCAGAACCGCGGCGCCCTCCGGCCGGTAAATCAGGGTGTGGCCGTTGACGCCCAGGAACGCGACCGCGGTGAGCCGTCCGAACCGGGCCTCGGGTCAGCGCACGCGTCCGAGGTGGATGACGCTGATGCGGATCTGCTGTTCGCTGATCTCGTACATCACGCGGTAGGCGCCGATGTGGATGCGCAGCAGGTCGGCGCTGCCGAATGCGCCGTCGGGGCGCGGGTCGACGGCGAGGTGGTCGACGGCGGCGAACACCTGGCGTACTCCGTCGGGGTCGTCTTTGGCGAGCCGTTCTGCCTGGGCGAGGGCCTCGGGCTCCCAGATGACCTCGTAGCTCACGCCGTGCCCTCGCCGAAGATCCGCCGGTAGGCCTCGTCGTGCGGGACACCGGCGTCGTCACCTCGGGCCTGGCGTGCCCGGTAGGCGGCCAGGGCCCGCAGCTCCTGGAGTTCCAGGGCGTCGGCGGGGCTGACCAGTATGGCGACGGTCTGGCCGTGGTCGGTGATGGCGACCGGCTCGCGGGTGGCGCTGACTTCGCGGGCGATGGCACCCAGGCGGGCCCGGGCTTCCACGATCGAGTACGTCGTCTCCGTCATGCACACCACCTTACATAAGTGTGCACATCGTGGGGGAGGCCGTGCCAGGACACACGCGGGTGCTGCCCCTGGGCAGCACCCGCAGATGCGTGGTCGAGGGCGCGCTGTTGCGTTCACGCGGTCCGGTTCGCACGGCCCCGTAGACCGTCGATAGGCCGCCGCACCGCAGCCGGATGCACCAGCAGGCGTTGCCCGGCCAGGTACCGAAGAGCCCGGCAGGCAAGGCCAAGCCGCGCCGCCACCACGTTGCAGTGGTTTCTGTGTTGCTCGAGCTGGATCGATTCGCCGAGGCCCGGGACGAAGTGGAGGCGCTGGAGCCACGCTTGGCCGCGACACTGGGCGAGCTTCACACCCGGCCGGGACGGTTTCGGTGCGGCCGCCGGACGGGCCGTGGTCGCGTGGACGTTGCGAAACCCCTGCCGCACCCGGGCGGGGGTGAGGCGGCGTGGTGCGGCGGGACGTTCCCAGGGCCGGCGGAGGTCCTCGGCAAGGGGACGGGCGAGGCGAAGCTGGGTGTGCGCGGCGATGATGAGCCAGGTCCACAGGTCGGCGCTGTCGGCGTGGCGGACCTTCGGGGCGGTCCAGCCAAGGCCGTTGCGGTAGATCACGGTCGTCAGCTGGTGCTCGGCGGCCAGGCGGTCAGCCATGGCCTTCGCGGCCGGCAGGGCCGTGGTCTGGCCGGCGGCCAGCAGCGGCACCTCGCGCCGTGCGGCGTCCCGCACGGCCCGGTAGAACGCGCCGGCCATGCGCTGTTCCTCCTGCGAGCGGCGCAGGAAGTCGGCGTAGGAGTCGGAGGCCAGCGACTGCAGGGCCTCGCGGTGGATGAGCGTCCACGAGAAGTGCCCGCCGACCGCGCGCGCCGCGGCCCGGGCCCCTTCCTCGTACAGGTGCGGCAGCTGCACGGACACGAACGCCCGCGCTTCGCTGTCGACACACTGCTGCAAGTCGGTGATGGCGGCCTGGAACTGGGCGAGACGGCCGGCGGCCTCCCGGGACCGGGCGTTGTCGCCGATCGCCGCAATGACGGCGGCCTGCTGGTCGGCGAGGCGCTGCCAGGCGTCCTGCAGCACCGCGGCGACCCTGGCAGCCACTGCCAGCCATCGGCGGGCACCTGGGCCGAACCTCTCGGAGCTCTCCGCACGGAACACGGGCGTCGTCGCTCTCACGAGCACGGCAGGACAAAAGATGCCCCGCGGCATCGCGCGGACCAGGCCGGACGGTGGGGAATCGCGGCTGTTCCACTTGGCGGTGCCGCCACCGTGCCCGATCCCGGGCCGTCCGCTGCCCACGGCACGCCATCCAGGCATGAAGATCACGCATTGCGGCTGGAGCGCTGGAAGGCCAGTGTCAAGCACATGAACTTCCGTGCCACGCTCGCCGGGAGGCCACCCAAGCGTGGATGCCGCCCCGAGCGTCGACCGCGCATTGGATCGCGACCTGCGACTGAAGGGCCTCACCCTTTCTGCGAATGCGCCGTCCAGCGACGTCAGGCGTGATGTGCCGATTCCGAAACTGGGCCAGAACGTCGCGGGGGGAGGGTGAGTCATGGCCGAGTGAAGGAATGTGCGGCTGTGGCGGAATTTGGCGTAGTGAGCGCTGTCCTGCCGGGCTACCTCCTGAGTCGGGCAGACAATCCGCAACCCTCTTGGGGGGGCCGATGAGTGAAAGACCTCGTCGGCGGCATCGTTCGGACCCTTGGGGTGGCGCCACTCGCACGCCGGACAGTTCCCAGTCGGGGGCGATCGTGATGGTCGCGATGCTTCTACCCGGCGGCGGAGTGTCCCCGGACTCAGAAAATGATCAGGCGGCCCTCGGAAATGACCTCGCTGGACTCGCTTCCGCGTTTTCCGTTCGGGGCAATCCTCATGAGGCCCCGGTCCACAGCTCCGGGACATCCCAAGCCTCATGGAAGCTGCGCAGGAATCCTCGCTCCACGCCTGCGAACCATTATCGAGAGCCCCAAAAACGGAGCCGCGCTGATCTCAGTTCCCATCCGCCGAGGCTGCACGTCGCACGCCAAAGGCGGCCCGCCGCCCTGGCAGGGCGTCCCTATGCTCTCGATCGCAAGATCAGCAAGCATCGGGAGGTGCTCCTTCATGTCCATACCCCGCATACCCGCCCGCGCAAGGCGAAGGCGGGTGCGTGCCGGCGTGGTTGGGCTGGCCATGGCCGGACTCATGGCGTCCCTGCCCGCCAACGCCGTGGCGGCGACGGCCGCACCGTCCGCGACCGTCGCGGCCCCGGTCGCGTCGACGGCATCCGCGTCCGACTGGCCGTACGCGGGTGGCGACCTCGGCGACACGCACAACGCGGCCGCCGAGCGCACCATCGGCACGGACAACGTGGCCAACCTGAAGACGAAGTGGACCTTCACCACAGGAGACAGCGTTTCGGCCACGCCGACCGTGGTGGACGGCTACGTGTACGCGCCGGACTGGGCAGGCAACCTGTACAAGGTGCAGGCGACGACCGGTCAGAAGATCTGGAGCCACCAGATCAGCGAGTACACCGGGATCGCCGGCGACATCTCGCGGCTCAGCCCCGCGTACTGGAACGGCGAGATCGTCACCGGGTCGGGCGAGCAGCGCAGCGACAGCACGGACGGCGCGTTCCTCTTCGGGATCGACGCCCTGACCGGCACCAGGCTCTGGAAGACCCAGATCGACGCCGACCCGGCCGCCATCGTGACGTCGTCGCCCGTCATCGCCGACGGTGTCGTGTACGTCGGCGTGTCGTCCAAGGCCGAGAAGTTCGCCCCGCCGTACACGTTCCGCGGCAGCGTTGTCGCCCTGGACGCCGTCACCGGCAAGAAGCTGTGGAAGACCTACGTCGTTCCCGAGGGCTACACCGGCGGCGCTGTGTGGGGCAGCAACCCGGTGGTCGACGAGAAGACGGGGCTGGTGTACGTCGGAACGGGGAACAACTACACCGTGCCGCCCGGCGTATGCACCTCGCCCGACGAGACCGACTGCGATCCCGGGGCGGCCGACAACTACCAGGACTCCATCGTCGCCTTCGACATGCACACCGGCGAGATCGTCTGGGGCACCAAGACCCTGACCGCCGACACCTGGACCGTCGGCCAGCGGTTCGGTGACGACTTCGACTTCGGCGCTGGTCCCAACCTCTTCACCACCACCGTCGACGGCAAGACCACCGACCTGCTCGGTATCGGCCAGAAGAGCGGCGTCTACTGGACGCTCGACCCGGCCACCGGAAAGATCGTCTGGGCCACGGCGGTCGGCCCCGGCGGCAACCTCGGTGGCCTGCAGTGGGGCTCGGCGGCCGACGGCAAGCGCATCTACGTCGCCAACACCAACACCAACCACCTGCCCGTGACTCTCACGTCCGCGACCGGGCAGAAGTCGACCACCACGGGCGGTTTCTGGGCCGCCCTCGACCCTGCCACTGGGAACATCCTGTGGGAGACCGCAACGCCCGACTCGGCCTCTCCCATGTCCTTCGTGTCCAGCGCGAACGGCGTCGTCTACGGCGGATCCACGAATCCGACCGGCAACAACATGTACGCGCTCGACGCCGCGACCGGCGCCATCAAGTGGGGCTTCCCCAGCGGAGGTGCGGTCCTCGGCGGCGCGTCGATCGTGGACGGCTCGGTGTACTGGGGCTCCGGATACCACACCCAGAATCTGGGCCCGTTCTTCCCGTCCAAGGGTGACAACAACAAGCTCTACGCGTTCTCCCTTCCGCAGACCCTCCCCCAGACGGTCTACGTCTCGCCTACCGCCGTCGCTTCCGCAGCGAACACCAGCTGCAGCACTCCCGCCTTCACCTCGATCAATGCGGCTGTCAAGGGGGTGGCCGGCGGTGGTCGAGTCGTCGTCTGCAACGGCACGTTCCACGAGGACATCGCGGTGTCCAAGCCGCTGGCTCTCGAAGCCCGTTCGAACGTCACCATCGACGCAACCGACCTCGTCAACGGCATCGAGATCAGCGCGCCCGACGTCACGGTGACCGGGTTCACGGTGAAGAACGCCGTCGGCGAGGGGATCCTGGTCAACAGTGTGAAGAACGCGACCATCGCGAACACCATCGTCACGGGCAACAACACCGGTACGGGCCCGAACGCCGTCGCCAACTCATACGCTCCGTGCCGGCCGACGCAGGACAAGCCCGGTGACTGCGGCGGAGGCATCCACTTGCTCGGCAGTTCCAACGCCACCGTGCTGGCCAGCACCGTCAGCGGCAACGGCTCCGGGATCGTCATCAGCGACGAGACAGGTCCCGCCTCGGGCAGCACCTTCAGCGGGAACTCCGTACACGGCAACGCCCTGGGCTCCGGCTTCACCCTGGTCTCCCGCAACGGGGCGGCGGCTCCTGGAGGCGTGCGCGCCCCCAGTGCCGGTGGCGTCTTCGGCAACAGCATCACCAGCAACAACGTGTTCGACAACGGACTTGAGGCGGGCGGCGGCGGGATCACTATCGCGTCGGCCGTGGCCGGCGGCGCGGTCTACGGCAACACCGTGCAGAGCAACGTCGTGACCGGCAACGGCTGGGCGGCTGTGGCTGTGCACGGTGGCGCGTCCGGCCTGGACCTGGGCGGCAACGTCGTCAGCAACAACCAGATCGGCACCAACAACGTCGTGGGGGACACCTACACTGGCACCACGCACGATCTGCAGACGACGGGCCTGCTTGTGAGCACCGTGGAGTCGATGTCCATCCAGATCACCGGAAATACGATCTCCAACAACGTCCTCGGCATCTGGACGCACGGCCCGGTCACGGCGGCCAACGCCGCCGGAGCCAACAACTTCAGCAACGTCACCACCCCGGTGTCCGCTCAATAGAGCCCGCCCACCGCCACGGCTTGCCGTGGAAGGCACGCCGAGCCACGTCCTGCCGAAGGCCCATTCGGCAGGACGCGGCGGCGCGCCGCTGAGAGCCGTCGATCCTGCATCGAGGCGAGCAGCGACGGCCGGCGAAGTAAGGTCCACCCGTGGACGAAAGCCCGGTTGTGGACCGGGAATCGTCCGCTCGCGGCCCGGAGCGGGAAGCTCCCGCTCCTTCGCGGCATCAGTGAACGAGCGAGCTCGGTGTCTCGCCGAACTGCCGCTTGAAGGCCCGGCTGAAGTGGCTCACATCGGCGAAGTGCCATCGAGCCGCTACGGCGGATACGGTGTACCTCCCGCCCAGTGCGACGAGTTCTTCGCGCGCTCGCTCCAAACGGCGCCGCCGGACGTATGCCATCAGGGACTCATCGACTTCGGCGAAAGCTCGGTGCAATGTGCGAACCGAGACCGACAGGGTCCTTGCCACCTCGGCCGGAGACAGGTGAGGGTCCAGGAGCCGGGCTTCCACACAGTTGCGGGCAGCCGTGCGCAGCGAAGGGCGGAAGGCAGGGTCGGCGGACACCCCCCGGGCCATGAGCGCGCCTGCCAGCAACTGCACGACGGATTGCTGAGCGGCGTGGACGCCTGCCGGACTCAATTCACCCCGCATCCTGCGGATCAGATGAAGCTGTCCCAGCAGCAGCCGCGCCTCGGGAGCTTTCTGGGAGATGACCGTGAGCGTCGGCAGCTGGTCGAGTCCGGTGCCGGTCAGTGTTTCCGAGGGCAGCAGCAGTACCCGCGCCCGTGTGCCGGGGCGATAGGAGAACTCCCGCGGCACCTGTGCATCCCGTACGCACATCGTGCCCGGTGGGACCTGAACGGTACGACCTGCTTCGGTGAGGCTCAGCCCGCCACTGTGCATGATGTGAACCACCGTGCGTCGCTCCGTGGCCCGCTTCATGCCTATGACGCCTTCCACCGCGTCGCCGTATTGCTCGCTGACGGCAATGTCCCCGATCTCGGAGGAGTCCACCCAGCACCGGTAATGGCCTGTCGTGTACTGCCGCGGAACTCGCAACGAGTGCACGTGCCAAGGACGAGCGTCGTTCAGTCTCCGCCACCGCTGTCTCAGCAACTCGTCGCGCTGCGCGTGAGCCAGTGCAACCTGGATGTGCATGCGCGGTGAACTGGAGTTGGACGGCGAGTCGACGCCCGAGATGCCTGGCATGATCACATCCGGAGTGTATATGGTCACCTGACTGCGATCGTGCGCCGGGAAACCACCGGGAACCACACCCACGCGCCAAGTCCGTCGGCATGTAGGTCGGTAGCCGGATCAAGCAGTTCGATTGTTCCGGAAGAGCTGGTACGGAAGCGGGCGGAGATGCGGTGCGCGTGCCGGTCCGTGCCGGTGACTCTGCTGATATGTGCGCCGACCTTCGAGGCAGGACAGGCCGTGCGAGCCCGTCAAGCTTGATTCACAAGTACCGCTGGCCATGCCAAGACGCGTAGCAGCCGTCAGTCGGCCGTGGCAGGGCCGGCCCCGCTCGCCCTGGGTGCGCGGCGAATTCAGGCGGCCTCAGCTGAGCTGCTCACCGCGTCCGACGGCGATGCCCTCGGGGCCACGGACGTAGCAGAGCCGGTTGACGTTCTCGTACTGGTGCGCCAGACGCGCTGTTTGCAACAGCAAAGGGCGGTGGCGAGACCGAGGAAGGCCAGTCATCGAGGGGATCGCCGTCCTATCGGTGGTTGAGCCGGCGGTAGTCGGCCCGCCAGGACACGGTGCGCCCGGGCTCACCTTCGGCGCCGGAGGAGGAGCCGACCGACGCGGCGTGGCCCGGCAGCACGGACGCCTCTGGCATCACCGCGGCGGGCACCACCTCAGCCCGCTCCAAGGCGCAAGGCACCACTGCAGCCGTCCGCTGCTGCGGGACGGCCGACACCACCCCCGGCATCTTCAGGCCCAGCACCTCCCGCTCCTTCCGCGGCACAGGCCTGAACCGGTCAGCCGGGCTCTGCATATCGACCGCCTGATGCGGACGTACTCAGTTGTACGTCGCGGTCGCGATGACTGGCTGAGAGCTGGGGACTCCCCAATGCCGGTATGACCTGCGCACCCCCGATGACCATGACCACCAGGCCTACAAGGCGGATGTCGGCGTTCAAAACCGTCCACGCCCACCAGTGAGAAGACCCCCAGCCGGTCATGGCTGCCCTGGTGCTGATCGTGGGCGCCGTCGACGAGCCGACCCTGAGCGCGGGACCGGCGCCGTGGGAATGGGCGCCCGGCCGCCGCCGGGGCAGAGTCCCCGTGAGCCGACGCCACGTGTCCGCACCACGGACGCAGGAATCCGCACGGCGCCCTTCGGCTGGTCATGCCCATTCCACTGTTTCGGCGAGGCGGCAGGGCGACGGCAACCGGTTCACCGAAGAAGGATGACGGGGGCTGCCCCACGGGAAAACAGGTCATGTTACTCATGTTCGGCCACGCGTCGATGCGTACGCTCACCTTCGCGGCCATCACCGGACTGGGCTTCGAACGGGATCTGGTTCGGATATGTCGTATCCGCACATGACGACAGGCTCATGGCGATTCGGAAGGTGAGAGGTCTTGCATGCCCGCCCATGAGCTGTGGGAACCCGCCATGACGGATCGTGGTGGGGTGTGCGCGGACCGGCGTGAATCAGGCCGCCGGAAAGCCTGCTGGCATGCCGTGTCTGCCGTCCGGATTCCATGGCGTGCATGCGTTCAGTGCGGTCCCAGGCCGACCGCGTGGGATCGGCGGGCGCACCGCGGGAAGTAGCGGCGCAGCCTCTGTGGCCAGTGCCTGTATTTCGGCGGAAGCCGGCGATGTGGTGACCCGTTCCGGGTGCCCTGCATGACGACGGGCTCGCTCACCGGTGGATCCGGACACGGGCGGGCGTGCAAGCCGTCGGAGAAACGAACATCAAGGAGTGGACAGCACGTGGCAGCGCATAAGAGGCGGACCTTCTTCGGGATCGCGGGAGGCGCCGTGGCCGGCGTGGCCGGCTACGGGGGGATGAATCTGCTGGCCGGTGGGGGCGCCGAGGCCAAGGCTGCGGTGGACACGTCGGCGCGGCTGAGCGGTGGCAAGGCCCTGGACCTCGAGGGCCCCTCCTCGCCGCGGGTGACCGAGCTGACGCCGTTCAAGGACGAGCTGCCGATCCCGCCCACTCTGAAGCCCTCGAGCCGGGACACCACTGAGGTGCGCCTGGTCGAGATGAAGATACGTCTGCACTCGCAGCTCCCCGCGACCCGCATGTGGACGTACGAGGGCTACTTTCCCGGCCCGACCATCGAGGCCCGGCGTGGTCAGCGGTTCCGGCTGGCCTGGCGGAACGAGCTCACCGGCACCAGCCCCGTCAAGGGCGTCTTCGTGGAGCCCGAGGGGCCGCCGCCGGGCTTCCTGTCCCTGAACAGCCCCGGCTCGCGGGGCGCGAAGGGGCGGCCCGAGGTGGCCGCGCTGACCGCTTGGACCTCGGTCCACCTGCACGGCGGCCGGCAGCACGCGATCTCCGACGGCGCCCCGGACTCGGGCGTGACCCGCGGCAGCGCGCAGCTCGCCGAGTACACCAATGACACGGCCGCGGCGCACCTCTTCTACCATGATCACGCCATGCCGGTGACCGCGCTCAACGTGATGGCGGGCCTGCTCGGCAACTACATCATCCGTGACGAGAACGAGGACCGCCTCGATCTGCCGCGCGGCCGGTACGAGATCCCGCTGACCATCGCCGATGTCAACTTCGACACCGACGGCAAGGGGCGGATCAACGGGCAGCTCCTCGCGAAGCGGATCCAGGTCGGCCCGTCCATCCCCGGGGTGATGGCGGCCGCCGTGCAGTTCCAGGGCCCCTACACCATGGTCAACGGCCGGGTGTGGCCCTACCTCGACGTGGAGGCCACCGCCTACCGCTTCCGCGTGGTGAACGCCTCCAACGCCCGGGCCTACATCCTTGCTCTGGTGGACGAGGAGACCGGGCAGTCCGTCAAGGGCGCGATCAAGGTCATCGGCACCGACATGGGCCTGCTCGACAAGCCGCAGGGCGTCGAGGGGAGCCTGACCCTCGCCCCTGCCGAGCGCGTTGACATCGTGATCGACTTCGCGGCTTTCCGCGGCCGGCGGCTCAGGCTCGTCAACGTCGCGCCCGGCGCCCCCGGTGCGCCTCCCGCCCCAGCGGGCACGCCCGTGCCTGCGGCCGGCGTGCCGTACCCGCAGGTCATGCAGTTCCGCGTAGGCAGGGGGCGGAAGCAGTCCTACGTCGCGCCGAAGAAGCTGGACCCGCGGTTCAGGCGCCTGACCGCGTCCGACATCCCGCAGGACGCGGTCGAGCGCTTCGTCATGCTCTCCTTCGACCCGATGGGCATGCCGACGATCATGGAGCTGCAGGAGGCTCCGGCGGGCACGGGCACGGGCACGGGCACGGGCACGGGCACCGGCAAGGGCGTCGTGCAGCTCGCCCTGCCCGGCGGAACCCGTACCTTCCGCGTCGTGGGCAAGCACTTCGAGGACGCCACCAACTTCTTCGCCGCGGCGGGGAGCTGGGAGAAGTGGACGTTCATCAGCGTGGGTCCGGTGCAGCAGCAGATCCAGCACCCGATGCACATCCACCTGATGAACTTCCAGCTCCTCGAGCGCCGCATGGTCGACGGCACAGCCTTCGACACCGCGCTGGGCGGCACCACCCGGCCGATCATCATCAAGGACGCGATGCCGATCGCCGTCAGTGAGTCAGGATGGAAGGACACCGTCAACATGCCGGCGAACTCCATGGTGACCGTCGCCGGCCAGTTCGGACGCGAGACTGGCCGGTTTATGTATCACTGCCACATCCTCGACCACGAGGACGAGGGCATGATGCGCCCCTTCGTCGTCATGCCGCCGGAGGTGCTCACCCTGCAGAACATGATGCTGAAGATGATGAACACCCCGGGCAAGCCCGCCGCCGGCGGTGGCGCCGTGCCGCCGATGGACCACGGGGCGATGGACCACGGGGCCATGGGCTGACGGGCTGGGTGCGGCGGGCCTCCCTGTCCAAGGCCCGCCGCACGGTGGCCGCGACCGGAGGAGCACGGGAGGAGTCCGGCAGCGGTCAGGAGAGGATGGAGAGGGCAGGGCCGTTCCCGGCTGTTTCCCCTCGGATCCTTCCGTGATAGTGCCGCCGCTCAGGAACGGTGCCCCCCAGCACACACCCGCCGGGTCTCCGTCGGACCACCTGGGCGGACGACCCAGAGATACGCGACGAACCCGTCTCGGCGAACCGGCTCGAGATCCCTCCCAGGGCCCGCGTTCTCGCGACCGGCGCTGAGATGTCACGTGAGTCCGAGGTGGCCGGTGGACGCAGCGTGGCCACACGCCGGCCGGCGCACGCCTGCGACGCCTCCCCGCCTGGGCGGTCCTGCCGACACCGACCGATTCGGGGCCGCATCACGCCAGGAGGCGGACGAGCCGCCAAGGCCACAGGGGCCGTGAGGGGCCCGGCACAGCTGCCGCGCCTGGAACGAAACGCCGGCAGTGGGCGTTCAAGGAAGACGGTGGGCGCCTTACGGCCGGCTCGGACAGCGGTCCGGTCCGGGGCCCCGTCCCCGGCAGCCGTCCACCATGGTCTGGACCCGCTGCCGCTCCCCCGGCAGCGGCCGAACAACTGCACCACCGGGGCGGACAGACGCTGTGCGCCCTGTGTGATCCAAGTAATTGGGAGACGTTCGTGAGCCGCGATCACCGTTCGCACGACTGCGAACCGGGGGAACTGGTCGGGCGTCAAAAGGACCTGGAGCTGATCGACGACCTTTTCGACCGTCCGGCGGGCGCCCTCGGGGCGCTGCTGCTGTCGGGCGAGCCCGGGGTGGGCAAGACCGCCCTGCTGGACGCGGTCGCCCGGCGCGCTGCGGCGGCCGGTGTCCGCGTCCTGCGGGCGGCGGGCGCGGAATTCGAGACGGGTATGACGTACTCCGCGCTCAACCAGCTGCTTCTCCCTCTCCATGAGGAGATCGAGGCGCTCGACGACCTCTACCGTGAGGCACTGCGGGTGGCGCTGGGGTTCGGCGCAGGTGCAACACCGCAAAGCCTCGTCGTCGCCAATGCCGCACTGGCGTTGCTGCGTCGTGCGGCCGCGGAGCAGCCGTTGTTGCTGGTCGTGGACGACCTTCCCTGGGTCGACCGGGCCAGTGCCGTGGTCCTCGGGCTTGTGGCCCGCCGCCTCACCGGCACCGGTATCACCTTCCTGGCTGCGGCCCGCGGGGGAAGCAGGGGCTTCTTCGACGGCACGGGCCTGCCCACACACGAGGTCCTGCCCCTGGACCGCCGATCCGCGTGCCGACTCGTCGGGCTCCGTCATCCGGGCCTGGTGTGGAGCGTGGTGGACCGGGTCCTCACCGCCGCCCACGGCAATCCGCTCGCGCTGCTGGAGCTGCCCACCGCCTTGACCGGGCCCCAGCGTTCCGCGCTGGAGCGCCTCCCCGAGGTCCTTCCCTTGGGCCGGCGCCTGGAAGCCCTCTTCGCCGGGCGCGTAGCCGGGATGCCGCCCGCCTCGCGCCGTCTGCTCCTGATCGCCGCGCTGGACGGGACCGGTGACCTGGCCGTCCTGCAACGCGCGGGACAGCACCCCTCTGTCCAGGCCACGCTGGTTGACCTGGGCCCCGCTGAACAGGACGACCTGGTCCGGATCGACGACAGCGGCCACCGCCTGGGTTTCCGGCACCCGTTGATCCGCTCGGCGGTCGTCGGAGCCTCCACCACCGCGGAGCGCCGTGCGGCACACTGCACCATCGCCGACGTGCTGCATGACCAGCTCGAACGCCGGGCATGGCATCTGGGCGAAGCGTCCGTGGAGTCCGACGAGGAGGTCGCGGCCCTCCTCGAACGCAGCGCCCACATGGCCGGCACACGCGGTGACTCCTTCGCCGCGATCCGGGCCCTCACGCGGGCCGGGCACCTGAGCCCCGCGGCGCCCGACCGCGCCCGCCGACTCGCCCAGGCAGCCTTCATCAGCGCCGACGCGACCGGCGAACTGGTCAGCGCCTCCCACCTCCTCCAAGACGCCCGGCAAGCCGGCACCGACGACCACGCCTCCCTCTACTCGGCGGCCACCACGGTCCACCTCATGCTCAACGGCACCGGGGACATCGACCCGGCCCACCAAGTGATGGTCAACGCCATCGAGAAGACGCTCCACCGGCGTGGCTCCTACGATCCCGCGCTCGACGAAGCCCTCTACGTGCTGATCCTGCTGTGCCACTTCGGTGGCCGGCAGGAACTGTGGCAGGCCTTCCACAGGATCGTGGCACGCCTTCCCGACGTGCCCGCGGTGATCACGGTGTCCGCGGCGGCGCTCGGCGATCCCGCACGGGTCGGCGTCGCCGCGCTGCGCGAACTGGACGAACTGCTCGCCGGGCTTGCCCATGAGAGCGATCCGACGAAGATCGTCCGCATCGGCACCGCGGGCGTCTACGTGGACAGGCTGTCCCGTGCGCGCGACGCTGCCCGCCGTATCCATGGCCAGGAACAGGGCGCAGGCCTGGCCGTCAAGAAGCTCGGGGTTCTTCCGCTCCTGTGCCAGGACGCGTTCAACACCGGCCGTTGGGACGAGACGATCCGCCTGGCCGACGAAGGACTGCTGCTCAGCGGGCAGGTCGACTACCCGTCCTACACTTGGTACTTCCGGTACGAGAAGGCACTGGTCGCGGCGGCACGCGGTGATGTCGGTTCCGTTGTGGAGACGGCCGACGCGATGACGTCCCAGGCGGCGTCCCGGGGCGTGGGCCACATGATGAGTACTGCCGCGCACCTGCGGGTGCTGGCGGCGCTGGCGGAAGGGGACTTCGAGAGCGCGTTCCGGCACGCGGAGGCCATCAGCCCGGCCGGCTCGCTGGCGCGCTACGTCCCGCACGCGGTCTGGGTGGTGATGGACCTGGTGGAAGCCGCCCTGCGCACCGACCGCCGGGCGGCGGCGACCGCCCATGTGCGGGCCGTTCAGGAAGCCGGGATCGCACACATCTCGCCACGCCTCGCGCTCCTCGTCGGCGGCGCCACGGCCTTGGCGGCCACGGACACCGACGAGGCGACGGCACTGTTCGAGCGGACGCTGTCGCTTCCCGGCATCGACGACTGGCCCTTTGAGCGGGCCCGGGTGACCCTCGCCTACGGCGAACGGTTGTGGCAAGCGAGGAAGACCAAAGCCGCCAGAAAGACGTTGGTGACCGCGCTGCACATCTTCGAAGAGCTCGGCGCGCGTCCATGGGCCGACCGGGCCGTACGCCACCTCAAGGCAGCCGGGTGGGCGACCCGGCACAAGTCGGACCCCGCTGGGCTCACGCCACAGGAATCCGAGGTCGCCCGGCTCGCTGCCTCCGGACTCACCAACAAGCAGATCGCCGAGAAGCTCCACCTCTCCCACCGCACCGTGAGCGGCCACCTCTACCAGGTCTTTCCCAAACTTGGGATCACCACCCGCGCCGCGCTGCGCGACGCCCTGGCCGACCTGGACCGGCCCTGACCACGTCGCGGCGGTTCCGTCCGGCCTGACCCGGCAGCCGCGCCCTCACCCCCCGCCCCAAGCGCCCCCGCCGTCTCGACGACACCGGCCGTAGGGCGCCGGCCCCTCGGGCTGAACGAGAGAACGACAAAGCCCTCGAGGTGGATCCTCGGCACCCGGTTCAGTTGAGATTGCTCCGTCATCCCTTACCTGGGCCGCGTGGTCAAGTCATCTGGCCGATGCACGGGGATGCGTCCTCTTGGCATGCTCCTCTGGCGGCTGCGGCCCGTTCTCCGTTTCCGGCAAAGCAAGCGCCTTGATTCGTAGCGCTTGGCCTGCCGGAAAGCCCCGCTCGGCAGCCTTCTTCGACGGCGACGGTAGCGCAGCCCACCGGGCGGTCCGGTCTTACACGACGTCGTGCCCGGTCGACGAATACCGGCCGCATCCCGTGGCGGGATGTGCTGCCGCGATACAAGGGAAGAGAACATGGCTCCACTCGTCAATGAACCTATGGCCGACACGCGCGACATGTACATGGCCCACGCAGGGCTGCGCCGGGAGTTCCGGCTGCTGCCCGGCCTCATCCGGTCCGTCGCGCCGGGAGACATCCGGCGCGCGGAGGTTGTCGGCGCCCACGCCGCTCTGGTGTGCGCCGTCCTGCACCAGCACCACGAAGGCGAGGACCTGCTGCTGTGGCCCAAGCTCGTGGAGCGCGGGGGCGCGGAGGCGGCGGCCATCGTGCCGACCATGGAGCAGCAGCACCGGGCCATCGAGGACGGACACACGGAGGTCACCGGGCTGCTCGGCGGCTGGCGCTCAACCGGGCAGGGCGGCGAAGCGCTCGCTGACGCGTTCGAGAGGCTGACGGCCGCTCTCGTGGAACACATGGCGCTGGAAGAGGAGCAGATCCTGCCGCTGGTCGAGAAGCATCTCACCGCGAAGGAGTGGCACCAGCTCGCCGAGCACGGCAAGGCGGTCACTCCGAAGAAGGTCATGGCGCTCGTCTTCGGAATGGCGATGTACGAGGGCGACCCCGAGGTCGTCAAGGCCGTCCTCGCGCTGGCCCCCCTGCCCGTTCGGCTGCTCGTCCCGGCCATGGCACGCCGCCAGTATGCGGCCCACGCCAAGCGGGTCCACGGCACTGCCACACCGCCCCGCATCGGCGCCTGAATTCCCCTCTCGGAGGCTGTGGTCTGGGATGCCGGGCGGGGGCCAACTCCGCCCGGCGTGATCAATTCATCTGCGAATGAGGCCGCAGCCGGCGGCTCGCGCACACGCAACAGGGCCGGGCGCCCACGATGACGCCCGGCCCTGCTGACGCTTCCCGACTACTTCTGCGGGAGCAGCACGTCATAGACCTCGTCGATCTCGCCGGAGCTCGTCCATCCCTTGGCGAACGCCACAGCGCCGGTGCCGTAGCCCAGGGCGTCGCCCAGGACCTCCACCACGTCTTCGATCAGCCCTGCGGGCACGCCGACCGCATGACATGGCGCGCTCCACACAGCCTGACCCGCGTTGTCCCGGACAGCGCGCAGGGTGCGACAGTGGCGTCGAAGGAGATGGCGGCCACACTCGGCAGGTGCGGCCGCAGGAGGCTGCCCACGTACGCCGCAGCCAGGACCCGCCATGGATCTGGACCTGCGCAAACTGCGATACTTCGTCGCCGTGGCCGACCAGTTGCACTTCGGCCGCGCCGCCGATGAGCTTCACATCGCACAGCCGGTGCTCAGCCGGCAGATCCGTGCGCTCGCGCAGGACCTCGGCGCCTCGCTCTTTACCAGGGATCGCCACGGCGTAGAGCTGACAGATGCGGGCCGGCAACTGCTGGCCGACGCCGGTCCGCTGCTCGCCTCAACCCACGCGGTCCGCCGCCGGGTGTCCGCGGCCGCCGGCGGCAAGCGGCGGCTGATGGTCGGTTTCCGGGCCGGCGTTGCAGTCACCCCGGCGACCCGTGCGTTCGAGGACCGGCACCCGGACGTGGTCGTGGACGTGCAGCGGATCGAAGGGGACGACCAGGCTGCGATGCTGCTCGACGGCCACATCGACGTCGATTATGTGCGGCTGCCCATCGACGAGGCCGGCCTGCGCGTCACCCCGCTGTACACCGAGCCGCGGGTAGCAGTACTGCCCGCCGGACACCGGTTTGCCGGCAAGGAGCAGGTCACCGAGGCCGACCTGGCCGGCGAACCACTGGTCTGGCACGGTGACCCGAGCACGCAGCCCACCAAGCGCCCGCTCCCCAATGCCGGGTACCTGGTGCGCGGGGTGGACGAGACGCTCGAGCATGTCGCGGCCGGACGGGGCATCTCCTTCCTGGCCCGTTCGGCGTCCGTGTTCTACCCGCATCCGGACGTCGTCTATGTGCCCATCCCGGATCTGGCTCCCGACCAGGTGTGCCTCGCGGTGGCGGCATCGCACAACTCGCCGGTAGTAGAGGACTTCGTCACTGCGGCTCAGTCGGCGGCCGAGGTCACGGCAGAATGCGGGAACTATGAGATGTGGCAGCTTGGAGGCGATGTCGTCTCAAGGCACGCCTGAGTAGTTCGGCTGACCCCCGCTCACCATGCGCTGGAGAGTGAAGTGGCCGCACGGAGTGGTGCCGTTGCGGGTGTCCTCTGAGCCGGCCGTTCTTCGGCCGGCAGTTGCCCGAGGGGCCCGAAGCACCTGAGACCGACTGGACGTACGTGCTGCGGACGCGGCTCAAGTCGGCTGATCGCCGGCGGTCCGCCGTTCGTAGTGTCGGGAGCGGTCCATGGGATCCAGAACCCGACGGAGGGTTACAGCCGGACGTGCTGGCTGCCCGCCTGTTGGCCTTCGTTTCGGGCTGGCGTGGCCCAGATGGGCCACTCGCTGATGATCAGCGTGGATGGTTCAGCTCACTCGGTCCAGAAGTCAACGCCGTGCTGCCCCGCGAGGAGAGCGCCGCGGTGGAGTGGATAAGAGGGGTGGCAAGTCTCCGGCTCGTTGAGGTTGTGAAGATGCGGGTGGCCCGCCAGCGTCGCTGGCGGGCCACCCGCATCTTCACAACCTCCCAGCTGCGTACGAGTTCTTCATGCGCCACCGCGTACGGACTTATGCGATCAGCCGTCTGTTCGAACCGGCGGCCCGTCAGCGCCCTGGGCCGGGATGACGGCCTCGAGCTCCTGAAGCCTTCGGGGTCGCCGTCTCCCCGCCGCTTCTGCTGCGGCCTACAGCAGGCGGGCGGGCAGCGTAAAAGCCAGCAGATCTGGGCGAGGTGCCGGGCGGCTGGTGTCGTATACCAGCGGGTGCAGCCGCGGGACCGGCAGCGCGTCCAGCCCGGCCGGGGGAGTGCCACGTCAACTCGACACTTCCTCCCGTCGCCGGTCATCGCTGGCTGTGGCGGGGATGGCGTTGTCGATGAGGACGGCGGCGATGGCGGCGGCGGTGGGGAAGGCGTCGGCGTTGAGGACCCGGGTGCGGGCCGCGGCGCCGTCGATGAGCAGCGCGAGCTGCTCGCCGAGCTGTTCAGGGTCGGCGGCGCCGGCTTCGCGGGCGGTGTCGGCGAGCCGCGCGGCGACGGCTTTCTTGTAGTCACGTGCGTACTGGGACGCGGGGTGCTGGGGGTCGTTCAGTTCGACGGAGGCGCCGATGTAGGGGCACAGGGGGGTGGTGGGGGGGATGTCGAAGGCGGCGAGGAGTCGCTCGCGGGGTGTGAGGTCAGTGCGGTCGAACACGCCGGACAGAACGGCGGGGTCGAACCGGCGCAGGTACTCGGCGACGAGTTCGTCCTTGCCGGTGAAGTGCTGGTAGGCCGTGCGCTTGGACACCTCAGCCACCGCACAAAGCTGGTCCATGCCGGTGCGGTTGATGCCCTGCTCGCGGAACAGCTGCTGGGACGCGCTGAGGATGCGCTCGCGGGCGCCCCGGCCGCGGCGGCGGCCCGTGGGGCCCTTCTCCAACTCCGTCATAGGCCCATGGTACCCGAACTGGGTAACGGCCGGTGTACATAGTTTGCGTCCCGGCCGCCCGCCCCGTACGGTAAGCACACAGGGCGGTGTACATAACACCGTCATCCCAGGCGCACGGCACCACCGACCCAAAGGGAACGACTATGGGAAAGCTCGACGGCAAGGTCGCGGTCATCACCGGCGGCACCACCGGCATGGCGCTGGCCGGCGCGAAGCTGTTCGTCGACGAGGGAGCGCACGTCTTCATCACCGGCCGCCGCCAGGACGCCCTGGACGAGGCCGTGAAGCAGATCGGCCGCAACGTCACCGGCGTCCAGGGCGACGCCGCCAACCTGGACGACCTGGACCGCCTGTACGACACCGTCAAGCGGGAGAAGGGCAGCCTTGACGTTCTGTGGGCCAGCGCGGGCGGGGGCGAGCCCGCCGCGCTCGGCGAGATCACCGAGGCCCAGTTCGACACCTGGTTCGGGCTCAACGCCCGCGGCACCCTGTTCACCGTTCAGAAGGCCCTTCCGCTCTTCAACGACGGCGGCTCCATCCTCATGACCGGCTCCAACGCCTCCCTCGGCGCCTTCCCCGGCTGGAGCGTCTACGCCGGCAGCAAGGCCGTCCAGCAGGCCTGGGCCCGCATCTGGCTCAACGAGCTCAAGGACCGCCGCATCCGCGTCAATGTCCTGACCCCCGGCCAGGTCGCCACCGCCAAGCAGGAAGAGCTCTTCGACGAGGCCACCAAGCGCCAGTTCGAGTCCCTCATCCCCCGCGGCCAGATGGGCCGCCCCGACGAGATCGCCACCGCCGCCCTCTTCCTCGCCTCCGACGACTCCAGCTACGTCAACGGCATGGAACTCGTCGCCGACGGCGGCACCACCGCCATCTGAACCGAACAACACACAATCAGGGCAGGACATCTCATGAGCAGCATCAGCATCATCGGCACCGGGAACATGGCCCGCACCATCGGCGCGCGGGCGATAGCGGGCGGCAACACCGTCGAGGTCATGGGCCGCAATCAGTCCAAGGCCGCCGACCTGGCCAAGGCTCTCGGCGGCGGCGCCACGACGGGAGAATGGGGGACCGCCCCGGCCGGGGACATCGTCATCGTGGCCCTGCTGTACGACGGTGTCGTGCCGGCCGTCGCCCAGTACGGAGACGCTCTCGCGGGCAAGGTCATCGTCGACATCAGCAACCCCTTCAATTCCACGTTCGACGGGCTAGCCCACCGCGAGGAGACCTCGAACGCGCAGGAAGTCGCCAAGGCCGCCCCGGCCAGCGCCAGTGTGGTGAAGGCGTTCAACACCGTCTTCCGTCATGTCCTGGAGAAGGGGCGGCCCGACGTCTTCCTCGCCGGCGATAACGCGCAGGCCAAGGCAAGTGTGGAGGCGTTCATCGAGAGCCTCGGGCTGCGCCCGCTGGACGTCGGCGGCCTGAAAATGGCGCACTGGCTGGAAGGAGCGGGCGTGGTCACGGTAGGCCTCGCCAACCACGGAGTGGGGAACCTGAACTTCGCCCTCAGCATCACCGAACTTCCCGCCTGAGCAAACGATTGACGGAGCCTTTTCGGAGCGGCTGCCGATCGGGGGACGGAGCCGGCGTGAGGGCGGGTGCGCGAACAGCAGCCGGACCGGTGATCTTGGCGACGGTTCAGGGCCCCCGTGTCCTGTTGCCGCCGGAACTCACCGCCATCGAGGAACAGGCGCCGCCGGCACTCACCGGTCCGGGCGGGATCCCGCGCCGCTGCGCTACGGCCACGCCGTACGGGCCCGGGCCGGCGCTGGCCGATGGCAACGCTTCTTCTGGACCCGCCCCTGGTTCGGGCTGGGCAAGCCCGTTCCCGGTGGGCTTGCCCATGCTGCAGGCTGGCGGGCGTGGCCAGGCTCCGGGGAGCCGCGACCGGCTCCTGGTGCTCCTGGCGGGTTGCTTGGACCGGGGGCTGGAGGGTGGGTTGCACGGTTGCGTGCAGGGGTGCACCGAGGGTGGCACCAAATCAGCCCCGGCGTCGCCGCCCGCAACGAGGCAGCCGCCGCGGCCAGACCCCCTCGCGCTCCCAGGGCAAGGCCTGCTCCCACCACCGGGCCACCACCGCATGCGCAAGCGCGAACACCCTCTCCGGCGGCCGTACGGGGAGCAGATGACGATCGTGGGCAGTGGCGGGGTCCACCTCGCTGATCGGTGTGCAGAGGACGGCGATCAGCTCCACGCCATCGCCCATGGGCACCCGTATCGTGCGTTGCACGGTGAACTCGTGGGGGCCTGGGGCGACTCCTTGGAGCTGCGTGGTCTGCAGCCGCCGGGACAGCAGCCGGCGGATACCGGTCATTGCTCGTCCTTCGATTCAGGCGCGGGGTGGGGGTGGCAGGGCCGGCCGTTGGGCGGTGACGGCGTCACGCAGCTGTTCCAGCGCCGGTAGCGCGGCTGCCAGGGCTCGACGGTCTGCGGCGTGCAGGGTCGCGGCCGCGTCGGCGACCAACGCGGCGCCGGCGCGGTCGAAGCGTTCGAAGGTTCTCGGCCCCGCGCGCTGCGGCCGGCAGCACGCCGCAGCCGTGGATGACGGCGGCCAGCCGTCCGGGGTCGAGGTCGCTCATCGGCCGTCGCTCGGCGGGGTCAGTGACGGGGGCTTGTTGAGCCCGTCCGGTTGGAGACGGCCGCCCGCTTGCAGGAGGCGGCAATGTGCCCCGCCGTCCGAGGCGGGTCCAGGTCGACAGGGACGCGTGCGGTGACCCACCACGGGGTCGGCCGTTCCAGTGGGACCGGCCCTTGTACGCATGGTGGAGCCGCACGGGTTTCATGCCGACCACCAGTGGCCGCAACTGCCGGTGTATCGGGGGCAGCCGCACCGGCTGCTGGTGGAAGCGGTGCACGAGGGGTTGGTTCCCCAAGCGTTCCTCACGGGGCATCAGCTCGCGCACACCACGGTGTCCGGCTGGGCCGCAGCATGTCCGTCGACGCCGGCACCGACGATCACGATCGACATCTGAACTCTCCCCACGTCGGGGACGTAGTTTTGGGACAAAACTACTTGCTGTCAAGGGACTCACGCATTCCGTCGGGAGCTTGCGGGCCACACCTCATGGCGGTGGACGACAAGGCGTTGCATTCCGGCGGCACCAAGATCCAGGCGCCGCGAACCGGCGAGGGTGCAACTGCAGGCTGCTGGTCGTCCACGCCGCCGTCGCACGGCGGGAGCAACTCCCTGACCGTCATTCAAAGTTTCGATGAACTTTCGAAAATTATTCATTGACTGCCGCTTCGGGCGGAGCGCATACTCTCGAGCGATCCGAAACCTCCCCGTGCGGAGACGACTCCGTACGGTCACCCCCGTCCACCTGGCACGTCCACACGAACATGCCTGGAGTTCGGAAAGCACAGGTGGCAGCGATCATCGCGGACGTGTGTGCACGTTCCCGACTCTCGCTGCTGCCACGGCCCGGCCTGCCGCTTGAACACCCAGATCAGCGTACGTGCAGGGCTTTCGACGTCCAACAGACCATTAATTTGCGCAACTTCTCGTAATGTGTCAATGACGACAGATCAGGAAGTCCCCACGATGACGAGGAAGACACGCAGCGCGATGGCTGCCGCGATCGGTTTGGGTATCGCGCTGGCTGCCACTGGTTGCGCCGGCAGCGGCGACACCGGCAGCAAGGGTGGTTCGTCCGGCGGCAAGGTCACTTTGAGCTTCTGGGAGAACGCGCAGCCCGGGCCTGGTGAGGAGTACTGGAAGGCCGCCGTGAAGGAGTACCACTCGCTGCATCCGAACGTCACGATCAAGATCCAGGCGATCCAGAACGAGGACTTCGACGGCAAGTTGCAGACCGCGCTCAACTCGGGCTCCGCGCCGGACATCTTCCTGCAGCGCGGTGGCGGCAAGATGCAGGCCATGGTCGACGCCGGTCAGCTTCAGGAGCTGAACCTCACCGCCACGGACAAGGCGAACGCGGGCGCGGCGGCGGTCGCGGCCAATTCGATCGACGGCAAGGTTTACGCCATGCCGACCGACACGCAGCCCGAGGGCATCTACTACAGCAAGGACCTGTTCGAGAGGGCCGGCATCACCGCGCCTCCGACGACGATGGACGAGCTCGAGGCCGATGTCGCGAAACTGAAGGCGATCAACGTCGCGCCGATCGCGGTCGGTGCCAAGGACGCCTGGCCGGCCGCGCACTGGTACTACAACTTCGCCCTGCGCGAGTGCAGCCAGGACACCATGACGAAGTCCGCCAAGTCGCTGAAGTTCGACGATCCGTGCTGGACCAAGGCCGGCGAGGACCTGGCGTCGTTCCTGAAGGTCAGCCCCTTCCAGAAGGGCTTCCTGACGACCTCGTCGCAGCAGGGCGCGGGGTCGTCGGCGGGCATGGTCGCGAACCACAAGGCGGCCATGGAGCTGATGGGCACCTGGGAGCCTGGTGTGTACGCCAGCCTGACCGCGGACAAGAAGCCGCTGCCCGACCTGGGCTGGTTCCCCTTCCCTGCCGTGGCCGGTGGCCAGGGCGATCCGACCGCCCTCATGGGCGGCGGCGGCGGATACTCACTGTCCAAGAACGCACCGAAGGAGGCCCTTGGCTTCCTCCAGTTCGTTGTGACCAAGGACCAGCAGAGGGCCTACGCCAAGGCCTTCTACGCGATCCCGGTGAACAAGGACGCCCAGGAGGTCGTCACCGACCCCTACAACATCTCAGCACTGCAGGCCTTCAACAAGGCCGCTTACTCCATGCAGTTCCTTGACACCGTGTACGGCCAGAACGTCGGCAACGCCATGAACACCGCCGTCGTGAATCTGCTGGCCGGCAAGGGCACCGCCGCCGACATCGTCAAGGACACCAACGCTGCCGCCGCGAAGGGCTGAGTAAGCACACGATGAGCAAGACCCTGGGTACTGACACGGCCACCGGCCGCCAGTCGCAGGGCACGCCCGGAGTCGGGGACGCGGCCAGGTCCGGGTCCCCGACTCCGCTGCGAGCGGCCGCGCGCCGCCGCGGGCGTGCCAGGATGCGACTCGAGATCGCGGTCCTGTCCGGGCCGGCGATCATCATGTTCCTGACGTTCGTGATCTTCCCGGTGGCGCTCGCCGCGTTCTACGGCTTCTACCGGTGGAAGGGCTACGGGGCGCCCACCGACTGGGTCGGCCTGAACAACTACAAGCTGATCCTCACCGACCCCGCGTTCCAGCAGGTTCTGTGGCACACCTTGCTGATTCTAGTGCTCTCGCTGGTCATCCAGGCACCGGTGGCGATCGTCCTCGCGCTCCTGCTCAACCAGAAGATCCGTGGCCGCTCGGCCATCCGCGTCCTGATCTTCGTGCCCTACGTCGTCTCCGAGGTCATCGTCGGCGCCGGCTGGAGTCTGATGCTCCAGACCAACGGCGCCCTCAACGACCTCCTGCAGCACATCGGCCTGGGCTCCCTGCAGTCCGACTGGCTCTCCGACCCGAAGCTGGCCATCTGGACGCTGATGGGCATCATCTCGTGGAAGTACATCGGCTTCGCGGTCATCCTCATGCTCGCCGGCCTGCAGTCGATACCCGATGAGCTCTTCGAGGCCGCCCAGATCGACGGCGCCTCCTACTGGCAGATCCAGCGCCGCATCACACTGCCGCTGATGGGGCCGACGATCCGCATCTGGGCGTTCTTGTCGATCATCGGCTCGCTGCAGCTGTTCGATCTCGTCTACATCATCTGGGGCCCCTACATCTCGAGCACCGCGGGCACCTCCACCATGGCGATCTACATGGTCGCCCAGGGCCGCAACGCGGGCAACTTCGGCTACGGCAGCGCCATCGCGGTCGTGATGTTCCTGATCTCGCTCATCGTCGCGCTGGTCTACCAGCGCTTCGTCCTGCGCCGCGACCTCAAGGGCGCCGTCACTGAAGGAGCCGCCCGATGAGCGCGACAACCGCCAACTCCTGGCTCTCCTCCGACGCGGACCCGAACACGCCCATGGGTCGTCGCGACAAGCGTGACAAGCTGCAAAAGTGGGGGAATCCCTTCACTTACTTCGTCGCGCTGCTCTTCATCGCGGTTTGCATCGCACCGGTGCTCTACATCGTGCTCGGCGGATTCCGCACCAACTCCCAGTTCACGACAAGCCCGGCCGCCCTGCCGCACCCCTGGGTGCTCACCAACTACGCCGACGTCCTGACGTCGAGGAGGTTCTGGGGCGAATTCGCCAATTCCGTCATCGTCGCGCTCGTGAGTACCGTCGGCATCGTGGTCCTCGGCCTGATGGTGAGCTTCGTGATAGCGCGCTACGACTTCAAGCTCAAGGGCGCGATGTATTCCCTGTTCGCCGCCGGCCTGATGTTCCCGATGGTCATCGCGATCACCCCGCTGTACATCGTCATCAAGAACATCGGCCTCGTCGACAACCTGTTCGGCATCATTGTCCCGCAGATCGCCTTCGGCCTGCCGACGACCGTCATTATCCTGGTGCCGTTCCTGCGAGCCATTCCCCACGAGATCGAGGAGGCCGCCGCGATCGACGGTGCGAGCCGACTAGGATTCTTCTTCCGCATGGTGATCCCGCTGTCGCTGCCCGGTGTGGTGACGGTCGGCATCCTCGCGTTCATCGGCAGCTGGAACAACTACGTCCTGCCGCTGTACGTCCTCAACTCGGACGCGAACTACACCCTTCCGCTCGGCGTCCAGGCGTTCTCCTCGCAGTACTCCCAGGACACTGCGAAGGTCCTCGCGTTCACCTCACTCGCCATGCTGCCCGCACTCGTCTTCTTCTCGATCTTCGAAAAGCGGATCGTCGGCGGACTCACCGGTGCCGTGAAGGGCTGAAACCGGCGCCAGGACCGCACCGGACCGTTTCACGCCTGCCCCTGCCGTGCCGCGGCAGGGGCAGGCCGCTGACCGGAGGCATCGCTCAGGCCGCGGCACGTCCGCGCCATCCCTTGGAAAGGACCATCGCATTGCCCCGCGCCCATATAGAGCTCGACAAGCAGGCCGTCATCGCTCCTGTCCGACGCCGCACCTTCGGCTCGTTCGTCGAGCACCTCGGCCGTTGCGTGTACACGGGGCTCTACGAGCCGGGACACCCGAGCGCGAACGACGACGGGTTCCGCATGGACGTCGTCGAACTCGTCAAGGAGCTCGGCAGCACGACCGTCCGCTACCCGGGCGGCAACTTCGTCTCCGGCTTCCGCTGGGAGGACTCGGTGGGCCCCCGCGAGAAGCGCCCGGTGCGCCGCGACCTCGCCTGGCACTCGCTCGAATCGAACCAGGTCGGCCTCGACGAGTTCGCCAAGTGGCTCAAGCTCACCGACTCCGAGCTGATGCTGGCGGTCAACGTCGCCACGCGAGGCATCCTGTCCGCCCTGGACCTGCTCGAATACGCCAACCACCCGTCGGGCACGGCGCTGTCCGACTTGCGCATCGCCAACGGCACACCGGACCCGCACAACGTGCGCATGTGGTGCCTCGGCAACGAAATGGACGGCCCGTGGCAGACCGGCTTCATGACGGCGGACGACTACGGCAAGACCGCCGCCCGCACCGCCGCCGCGATGAAGATGGCCGACAAGGACCTCGAACTCGTCGTCTGCGGCTCCTCCGGGTCCGGCATGCCGACGTTCGGCGACTGGGAGCGCACGGTGCTCGAGCACGCTTACGACCATGTCGACTACGTCTCGTGCCACGCGTACTACCAGGAGCACGACGGCGACCTCGGCTCCTTCCTCGCCTCGGCGATGGACATGGACTACTTCATCGACACCGTCGTCGCGACCGCCGACCACGTGGGGAACAAGAGACGCTCGAACAAGAAGATCAACATCTCCTTCGACGAGTGGAACATCTGGTACCTCAAGGAGCACCAGGAGTCCCAGGAGCTCAACCACGAGTGGCGCCACGCCCCTCGGCAACTCGAGGACGTGTACACGGTGGCGGATGCCGTAGTCGTCGGCAACCTCCTGATGACGCTCCTCAAGCGCAGCGACCGCGTCACCTCGGCATCGCTCGCGCAGCTCGTCAACGTGATCGCGCCGATCATGACCGAGCCCGGCGGCCCGGCCTGGCGGCAGACGATCTTCTACCCGTTCTCGATCACGAGTCGAATCGCTTCCGGCGAGGTGATCCGGCCCGTGGTCGAGGCGCCGGCGTACACAACGGCACGCCACGGCGAGGCATCCGTCATCGACGCCGTCGCAACCGTCGACGAGGACCGGGCCGCGGTCTTCCTCGTCAACCGCGACCTGCAAGAGGCCGCGCAGGTCACGGTCGATGTGCGCAGCCTCGGCTCATCGCAGATCGGCGAGGCGGTCACGGTCGCCGACTCCGACGTGTACGCGAAGAACACACTCGCCGAGCAGCACCGGGTGACCCCGTCCGCGAACAAGAGCGCGACACTCGCCGACGGCGTGCTCACGATCGAGCTGCCGCCGGTGTCGTGGACGGCGATCGCCCTTCGCTGAGCGACGACATGAAGCAGATCTGGCGCCGTGCTCGGCCTGAACTCGCGACGGTGCTCGACGATGTGAAGGGACCACATTCTGTGCGTACGTACGACAACCCCGTGATCAGGGGGTTCCACCCCGATCCGAGCGTGTGCCGGGTCGGCGACGACTACTACCTGGTGTGCTCCAGCTTCGAGTACTTCCCCGGGCTGCCGATCTTCCACAGCAAGGACCTCGTGCACTGGGAACAGATCGGCAATGTGCTCGACCGGCCCGAGCAACTGCCGCTGCCTCTCCCTGGCGCCAAGGCGTCCGGCGGCCTCTACGCCCCCACGATCCGCCATCACGACGGCCGTTACTGGGTCATCAACACCAATGTCGACGGCGGCGGCACCTTCGTCGTCTCGGCCGAGCGGCCCGAGGGGCCGTGGAGCGACCCGGTGTGGATCGACCTGCACGGGATCGACCCCGACCTGGCGTGGGAGGAGGACGGCACCTGCTGGTGCGCTTTCTCGGGGCCCGCAGGCGGCATCAACATGGCCAGGATCGACCCGGTCAAGGGGGAGGTGCTGGAGGGGCCGTTCGCCACGTGGTCGGGCAGCGGCCTCAAGTACCCCGAGGCGCCGCACCTCTACCGCATCGGCGACTGGTGGTACCTGCTGATCGCGGAAGGCGGCACCGAACGCGGCCACAGTGTGTCCATCGCCCGCGGCCGCTCGCCGCGCGGCCCCTGGGAAGGCGCACCCGCCAACCCCCTGCTGTCCCACAGCGGTACCGCCCGCTCCATCCAGAACACCGGCCACGCCGATCTGGTGCAGGCTCCCGACGGCAGTTGGTGGATGGTGCTGCTCGGCGTCCGGCCCCGCGGCTTCACGCCCGACGTGCACGTGCTCGGCCGCGAGACGTTCCTGACCCCCGTGGAGTGGGACGAGGACGGCTGGCCCGTTGTCGCGCCCGTTCCGGAGAGCCACGCGGCCCCGGGCGGTGCCTGGCACCCCGTTCCGGCCCTGCCCGCCCGCGACGACTTCGACGAGTCCGCTCTCGCGCCGTACTGGGTCTCGCCGTTCACCCGCCCGGAGGGCTCCTGGTCGCTCAACGAGCGCCCTGGCTGGCTGACCCTCAGTGCCACCGGCGCCACCCTCGACCGCCCTGGGTACACCTTCGTCGGGCGCCGCCAGCAGCACCACGACTGCCGCGTCACCGCTGTGATCGACCCGGGTACGGGACGCGGCGGCCTCAGCGTGCGCCTGGACGAGGCCCACCACTACGCACTGGAGGTCGGGAACGGAGAGGCCGGCGTCGTCGCCCGGATCGGCCCGCTGCGCCAGACCGTGGCCCGCCGACCGGTCCCGTCCGGGCCGCTGACCCTTACCGTCGTGATCCGGACGTCCGGCCTTGTGCCCGCGTCGCCCGAACTCACCGACGGCGGGACCACCGGCCCTGACACCATCGCCTTCTGGCTCGGCGATCCCGACGCCGCGGACGCCCAGCCACTCGTCGAACTGGACGGGCGCTACCTGTCCACCGAGGTCGCCTGCGGCTTCACCGGTCGCGTCATCGGCATGTACGCCACCGAGGGCGTGGTTGCCTTCGACTGGTTCGAATACGCCCTGGTCCACGTGCCCTCCGCTTGACGCTCGGCGTTCGGTCGCGTGCGGTACCCGCGTCCGTGTGGGTGCGGCACGCGGCATGCCGCGAGACCGCGCCGTCAAACCGCCTCGAAGCCCTTGTCCACGACCGCTCAAGTGCCCGCCATTGCCGACCCGCCGTCCTGGACGGCCTCCCCCCTGGATAGCCTGTCCTCATGTCCCCCCGACCCGTCGGATCGCGCCCGACATTGTCATTGGTCGCCGAGACCGCTGGCACGAGCGTGCCCACCGTGTCCAAGGTGCTGCGAGGCGGAACCGACGTCTCGGCCGAGACGCGCGCGAGGGTCATGGAAGCCGTGCGAGCCGTCGGCTACACCCGCCGGGGCGGAGCCAAGATCGAAAGCGTGCGGGACGAGAGCGGCTTGTCCAACGTGCTCACACTCGTGGTCACCCACTTCGAGGGGTCGTGGGCGAATCTGGTGATAGCCGGGGTGGGGCGCGAGGCGGCAACAGCGGGACTGGATGTCGTGCTGACGCTCGCCGAGCCGCACAGCGACTGGGTGTCGCGGGTCTTGAGAAGGCGCAGCGTCGGCACCATCGGGACGCTGGTCGATCCCAACTCTCGGCAGTTCAACGCGCTCTTTGCCGCAGGCGTCCCCGTGGTCCTGATCGACCCGATGAGTACGCCGCCATCGGGGGTGGCAAGCATCGGCGTGGCGAACTGGGACGGCGGCCGCATGGCCGCCGAGCACCTCCTGTCTCTGGGCCACGAGCGAATGGGGGTTGTTGCCGGCCACGCCCGTCATCTCTTCAGCCGAGCGCGCGTCGACGGTTTCCGTGCGGCAGCCGACACAGCACCCGGCGGTGCCACGGTGTCCGTGGCCTACGGCGGATGGAATCGTGTCAAGGCCGTGGCCGCCACCCACACCCTGCTCGACAGGCACCCGGGGATCACGGGAATCTTCGCCTGCTCGGACCCCATGGCGCTCGGCATCTACGACGCACTGAATGCTCGAGGCCTGCGCATTCCCGAGGATGTCAGTGTCATCGGCTTCGACGACCTGCCCGAGGCATACTGCGTCAGCCCCGGGCTGACGACCATCAGGCAGCCCAGCACCGAATTGGGTGCCGCAGCGGTCAAGCTCCTGATCGAGCTTTCCCGGAGCGTAGACGGCGGCATCCGACGCCCCGCACGCATGGAGTTGGCCACCGAGCTGGTCCTGCGCGCCTCCACCGGGCCCGCCTCGGTAACCGCAACGCCACGCCGATGACGCCGGCGGGCCTGTGCCGGCCTGTGTCATCGGCAGACGCCGCAGAACACGGCGAGGGCCACCGGGAAGATCACGAGCGTGCCCTGCGACTGGCGGCCGGTGGCCGTGTCAGTACCCAGGGTCTTGCTCATCGTGTGCTTACTCAGCCCTTCGCGGCGGCAGCGTTGGTGTCCTTGACGATGTCGGCGGCGGTGCCCTTGCCGGCCAGCAGGTTCACGACGGCGGTGTTCATGGCGTTGCCGACGTTCTGGCCGTACACGGTGTCAAGGAACTGCATGGAGTGAGCGGCCTTGTTGAAGGCCTGCAGTGCCGAGATGTTGTAGGGGTCGGTGTGACGACCTCCTGGGCGTCCTTGTTCACCGGGATCGTGTAGAAGGCCTTGGCGTAGGCCTTCTGCTGGTCCTTGGTCACAACGAACTGGAGGAAGCCAAGGGCCTCCTTCGGTGATGCAGCGAGTGGTACTCCTTCACGGCGGCCTTCCAGTACCCCTCACCAGGCCCGGGCTGCGCGTTCTCCCAGAAGCTCAAAGTGACCTTGCCGCCGGACGAACCACCCTTGCTGCCGGTGTCGCCGCTGCCGGCGCGACCAGTGGCAGCCAGCGCGATACCCAAACCGATCGCGGCAGCTGTCGCGCTGCGTGTCTTCCTCGTCATCGTGGGGACTTCCTGATGTGTCGTCAACACCGCGAGCGCGAAAAAGTTGCGCAAAGTAATGGCCATCCATGAAGATGAAGCAATGTCTACCGCTTGAAATGAGCAGGCGACCACCCGTGGTTTGCGCAGGTTGCGCAATCGTTACCGATGCGGCAGACATGACTCACGATCGTGCACCTGGGGTTGAGCGGCTCGCCTCGAGCACATCACGTAGTGCCGGTTCCGCGAGAACTCGATGTCTTGACACCGTTTTCCCCGGCTTCCTAGGGTGCGTAGTACGTCGGACATCAGCACAACTGACGTACCTGCCTGCCCGTCGCGCGGCAGCCCGCACCGCAGCAAAGGAACCGCCACCATGCGGATCGTCATCCCCAGTGAGTCGACAACTCAGCTCTCCGAGGCCTGGCGCCACTGCGTCGGTACGGGTCGGCTCGACCTCGCGCTGCGGCGTGACTACCAGGACTCGCTCGACCTCGTACAGAAGGAGATCGGTTTCCGGTACATCCGGGGGCACGGCCTGCTCAGTGACGGGATGGGCATCCACCGGCCTTACGACTACGCCGGCGAGCGGCGCGTGCGCCACGCCTTCACATACGTCGACCAGGTGGTCGACGCCTACCTGGAGATGGGCATCGCGCCCTTCCTGGAACTTGGCTTCATGCCGTCCGGGCTCGCCTCTGGCGACGACACCGTGTTCTGGTGGAAGGGCAACATCACCCCTCCTCGCGACGAGAAGGAGTGGGCGGACCTCGTCCGCGCCGTCATCGGGCACCTGGTCGACCGCTACGGCATCGACCAGGTGCGCGGGTGGCCGATCGAGGTGTGGAACGAGCCCAACCTGCCGATTTTCTGGGCCGCGGACCAAGACGCGTACCACCGCCTCTATGAGGTGACCTCGCTGGCCGTCAAGGAGGTGGACGCCGAACTCCAGGTCGGCGGACCCTCCCTGGCACCGGGTTACGAGGACGAGTGGATCCAGCGCTTCGCCGAGTTCGTCGAGACCCGCGACGTGCCGATCGACTTCGTGAGCCGCCACGCCTACACCTCCGGCCCCGAGCAGCACGTGCCGTTCGGTGCGCACCAGACGCTCATGCCGGCGTCGGCGCTGCTGGAGCAGTTCGGCGCCCCGCGGCGACAGCTGGCGGGCACCAAGCTCGCGGACCTGCCGGTCCACATCACCGAGTTCAACTCCTCGTACCGGCCGGACAACCCGATCCACGACACCGCGTTCCACGCGGCGTACCTCGCACCGGTGTTGGCCAGCGGCGGCGATGTTGCCGACTCCTTCTCCTACTGGACGTTCAGCGACGTCTTCGAGGAGGTGGGTATCCCCACCGCGCCGTTCCATGGCGGCTTCGGACTGCTGACCCACCGTCAGATCAAGAAGCCCACCTACCACCTGTACACCTTCATGGCCGAGATGGGCGAGCAGGTGCTCGCCCGAGGTGAGGACCACCTGGTGACGCGGCACGGCGACGGCCGCGTCACCGTGCTGGCCTGGGCTCCGGCCGACCAGACCGGCGGCGAGACCGTCGACGGCCACACCGTCCGGCTGTCTCTGCCCGTCGGCGCCCACGACGCGCACGGCTCCGCCTTCGCGCGCCGCCGCTCCGTGAGCGAGGACGCCGGTAATCCCTGGGCCGCCTGGTGCGAGATGGGGCGGCCGCTCGCGCCCGTCAACCGCCAGCTCGACGCCCTTCGTGAGGCCGCCGAACCCGCCCGCTCGCACCGGAGCGTGCCCGTCGCCGGCGGGCGCGCCGACGTGGACCTCGTCCTCGGTCGCAACGAGGTGACGCTGCTGGAGCTCACGCCGGTCGTCGACGAGACGCCGGAGTGGTGGAGCGACAACCGGCTGTTCGGCCTCGGCACCGCTGGCATTGGCGGTGGGCGGGGCTGTCGTGGACTTTGACGGCGGTCGCTGTTTCGTTGATGTCGATATCGCGGATGAGCCCGAGCTGGCCGATGTGCGCTCCGGTGACCGCCTGGATGGTCATCGCTGTCGCGTGGAGGGGATGTGCCACCGTGTTCAGCCGGGCGGCGAGGACGTCTGCTGATGTGTGTTCACGCCCCCGCGCGGACGGTGCGCCGCTCGTTGTCGAGGCGAGCACGGAGGCGCCCTGGCACTGGGCCCGTTTCGGGCGGTCGGCCACTGGAAAACGGCCATCGGAGCGTCTCCGGGATCCTCGCCATGGCTTCCCAACATGTGCGGCCCCCCACCGCCGAGTACTGGACTGCACGGCCTGCCGTCCCGCTCCCAGGTATCCCAGCCCTTCGGCACCCAACTGACCGGAATCGGCATACGACTGCCACCAGGTGCGATGGCAGCGCAGGAGCAGGAGGCGAACCAGGCGGCCGAGCGGGAGGCCCGGATGTCTCGTATGCACTGATTGCGGGGCGAAGTTCACCGACGAACGGTGGAGCGCTATAGAAGCAGAGGGCGCTGGCTGGAAGATCGTCCGGAGCCGCACCCGTCCTTGTGCGGGACCTGCGACCTGCGGCCCGGGACTGACACTTGTGGTGCCCGCCCGAACATTGAGCAGGACCAGGTCGCGCCTGAGTAGAAGGGCACCAGCTGGTTCTCCCGTCTACGCGGCTGACGTGGGCAAGGCTCCGGCAGAAGCGGGTAAGCCCAAGTCCATATCGGGCAAGCCACGCCGTCGATGCAGAAGAGGTCACCCAGCTTCACAATCCACTCGTTCCCGGCCAGGACGGTCGCCTAGAGTTCGACCGCTACACCTGGAGTCAGGAGTCGAGATGGATGCTCAGCCAGCAGTTCTCAGCGCGGTGAACAGCGGAGTCGACTCCTGCGAGCCAGCCATCGACGCCGCCGACAACGCGTGCCGCACCCACACGGACGCGGGTGCCGCACGCGACCGAACGCCGAGCGTCAAGCGGAGGGCACCTGGACCAGGGGAGGAGAGAGCTTCTTCTTTCGGCAGCACGTCTTCGCCCTCGACGTGCACGGCCTGGTCGTCGAAACCCAACTGGACCGAGTCCGCGACCGGTTCCGCCCGACGGCGGACGACCTCGTGCCGTTCTTCACCAGCCCGGAGCATGCTCCGGAGACTCGGATGCGCGGTCTCGCCCGCGCCTTCGAGCGTTCTGGGAGGGCGATGTCGACACGGCCCTGGCCCTGGCGCTGCCGCGCCTCGAAGGCACGCTGCGCCGCCGACCTCAGGCAGCCGACATCGCGGTGATCACACACGCAAAAGGGGAGACCATCGGACAGGTCCAGCAGCTTGGCCCCCTCCTCGACAAGCTGGATGAACTCGGCTTCCCCGAGCCGTGGCCTCTCGTCCTCCGGACGGTGCTGGGCAACGCCGACGGGCAGATGAACCTCCGCAACAGCGTCCTGCACGACCTGGTCGACACGCCTTTCCGGCACCGGGCAGCGCTCGTGCTCCAGATCGCATTGGCCGTGCTCCTCCTCTGGGAGGAGCCACCTGCCCGGACGGGGTCTGCCGACAGCGGCACGCGGATGCCCTTGCCGTGGAACGCCGCCACCGATCAGCGCCTGCCGTTCCCCGTGCCCGACCCCCGGGCCCACCACTTCGGCAACCAGTACGCCGACATGCACGACGTCGTCGCCGGCTTGACGGTGCCCTCCGGTATCCCGCAGTCCGCGGCAACGGTGCTGCACACCTCCCGCGAGCTCCTGCGCCACTCCTACTTCTGCTACGAGTTCTCCACCGTGGCCCTCCTGCACGCCCTGATCGCGATGGAGATCGTCCTCCGGGCCGAGGTCCCTGACTCCGGCACGAAGCCGCTCCACGCCCTCATCAAGCAGGGGGGGGAGAGTGGCCTCCTGACCGATCGGCAGACGGAGTTCCTCCACGAGGGGCGCAAGCTGCGCAACCGTATCGCCCACGGCCAGATGGCTCATTCCGTCATGCCCCCACGCTGGGGGGGCCGGAATGCTCACTACGTCCTTCACCTTGATCAGCGAGGTATGGGCGGCCCAGCCGACGCCACCGGCCACAACTGACACAGATGAGGGCACAGGTATCTGAGATCCACGAACTCGTCGCGGGGCCTGGTTCCTCCGGCGGGGAGCCGTCTGTGGTGGGGCAGCGCCTGCACGTCGTTCTGGATGCGGAGCGGGTGGTGGACGACCTGCGCCGCTACTTCGGGATCGGCCTGCCCCCGGGTGCCCGGCGCGTTCACGGGGGCCGGTTCGAGCACCTTGGAGGTGGAGAAGGCTGCGATGATCAGGATCGCGCCGAGGTCGTCTACGACAGCCAGGGTGAGCAGGAACGCGCGCAGCGCGGCCGGCAGGTGTATGGACAGGACGGCCAGGACCGCGAGCGCGAAGGCGATGTCGGTTGCCATCGGTACCGCCCAGCCGCCGTCCAGACTCCCGCCGCCCGCGGTGGCGGTGACGGCGTAGAGGACGGCTGGTGCGGCCCTGCCTCACACGGCGGCGATGATGGGCAGGGCGGCGGACAGCGCCGTGAGCGCGTTGACGACGGCAACGGTGCCGAGCGCGAGCAGCAGCTGGCTACCGTGTTGGACGCCCCTCTGTACAGCGGTTGCGCGGCCGGCTAGGCCGGGACGGATTCTGGCGAGCGCGGTGTCGGGTACCTCCTGCAGCCAAGCTGCAGAAGGGATCTGATGAGTTCAGCAGCCGGATGCTGGTGTGCTGGCCGCATGCGCCGGTCCGGTGCGGTGTGGGCGGGTGTGGAGAGGCTCCGGCTGGAGGCGGTGCCCCATGAAGTGCATTCTGTGTGCCAGCAGTTGAAGAAGCCGCTGCTGCCGGCGGGTGGTGCAGACCCCGGGCGACCTGTTCACGCTGGCGCGTGGAGGTGCCGCGGTGCGCGGGCGACCTGCCGATACGAAGACGGGCCTCCTTCTTGCCTGCCGGGTGAACAGCCAGGCCGTGCAGGGAAGGAGATCCAATGGCATTTCGCGCGTCCCGATCCGGACGGTGGATCCGCGTCTGGTGCTCGACGCCGCGGAGCGACTCTCAGCGCACCTTGGACTCCACGAAGGCCGCGAGCTGCCCGAGGGTGTCAAAGGTCTGACAGATGATCTCGTCGATCTCGATCTCGATCTCGAACCGTTTCCGCAATGCGACGATGAGCTTGACGACGGTGAGCGAGTCGATTTCGGGGAGATTGCCGTATAGTCCCGTCTCCGGCTCGAGGTCATCGGCCAGGTCCTCGATGTCCAGCGTCACCACCACGACGGCCTTGACGTCCTCGAAAATCGCCTGCGAGATCTCTGGCGAGCGAGTCATGCTGGCTTCTCCTCATCGGCCGTGCAGACCCGGCGGCCTGCGGGGAAGACCGGAGTGGGACCGGCGCGTTCAGCGAGCGACCCGACCGGGAGGCTGCCGATGTGGAGCATGCCGTCGGCGATCGCGGACCGGCTGATCGTGGGGTGCGCGTAGGCGCCTGCGGTCACGCGGGCTCCCGAGTGCGGGAGGCGGTGAGCTCGTGGCGAAGAAGTGCCCGATCGAACTTGCCGTTCGGCGATCGGGGCAGGACACTCCGGGCCACCACATCGGCAGGCACCATGTAGCCGGGTAGTTCCTGCCGCAGGCGTGCGGTCATCGTGGCCGGGTCGAAGCCGGCGGGGTCGCAGGGTGTCACGACCAGGACGATCCGGTGGCCAAGTGCCTCGTCCTCGAGGCCGAGTGCGACGGCATCGTGGACCAGGCCGGTCTCGTACGCCACTTCCTCGATCTCCTGCGGGCTGACCCGGTATCCCGACGTCTTGATCATGTCGTCGCGCCGTCCGACGAAGTACAGGAAGCCCTCCTCGTCGCGGACGACGACGTCGCCGGACCAGACCGCCAGCTCGGGCGTACACAGCTCGACCGGGCGGTTCGGCGGCGGCCGGAACCTCTCGGCCGTGCGTTCTGCGTCATTCCAATAGCCCAACGCGACGAGCGGACCTCGGTGCACCAGCTCACCCGGCTCTCCCGGACCGCACAGGCCGCCGTCCTCCCGGACCACGAGGATCTCGGCGTTCGGGATGGCCTTGCCGATGGAATCGGGTCGCCGGTCGACCTCCCGGGGATCGAGGTAGGTGGAACGGAACGCCTCTGTGAGGCCGTACATCAGGTATGGCGTTGCGTTCGGGAACATCGTTCGCAGTTGTTGCAGGGTAACGCGCGGCAGCCGCCCCCCGGTGTTTGCGAAGTAGCGCACCCCGGTCACGGCCTCGGACGGCCACGTCTGGGCTGCCAGCTGGATCCACAGCGGCGGTACGCCCACCAGCCCGGTGATGCGGTGTTCCACACACGGCCGGATGACGTCACCCGGCAGCAGGTAGTTGGCGAGCACCACATGGGCACCGACGCAGAAGCCGGTCGTCAATTGACTCAGTCCGGCGTCGAAGCTCAGTGGGAGGACGGCCAGGATTCGGTCCTCTGCCGTGTTGTTCAGGAAAGCGCTGACGCTCTCCGCGCCGGCGACGAGGTTGCGGTGCGACAGCACGACGCCCTTCGGGGGCCCGGTGCTCCCCGACGTGTAGAGGATCGCGGCCACATCCGTGTCGACGCCGCCCGTCGCAGGACACGCGGACTGGCTCGGGGGCTCGGCGACCTTCGACCAGGGGAGCACGCGGTAAGGGGCTTCCGCGTCATCGGCAAGCGAGTCGCCCAGGACGAGGACGTGGGAGAGTGACTTGCAGGCGGCGAGTTGGGCGCGCAGGGTGTGCAGCCGGTCTGTGGAGGTCACCAGTACGCGCACGGTGCAGTCGTCGAGGATGTGCCTCACTTGCCCGGCCCGCAGCACGGGATTCACCGGGACGAACACGCCACCGGCCCGCGAGCAGGCGAGCATTGCCACGACGGTCTCGATCTTCTTTTCGAGGAAGACCGCGACGCGCTCGCCACTATTGAGGCCGAGGTCGCTTAGGCCGCTGGCCGCGAGCTCCGTCCGCTCGTGCAGATCGGTGTAGGAGATCGTGGTCGTCCGTGCGGTCAGGGCGGGCGCGCGGGGGTTGCGTTGGGCGGACCTCGCAACGAGGTCCGGCAATCGGTTGATCATTTCGGCGGTTTCTTTCTCTCACTTTTGCCTGGCAGCCGAGGATCCCAGACCTCTGCCCTGCGCCGGCTGGTCTCCGAAGGCAGGGCCGGGATTGCCTGGGTGCTGGGCGCGGGGGGTTCGACGGCTCGCGCGGTGGACGTGGGCACCGGAAATGACCGCGAACGGTCGCACGGGGGACGTGGTCATCCGGCGTTCACCTTGACGGTCGGCGAGCAGTCGGCCAGGCGTACCGGGTCGACCATCCCGACCAGGACCTCACGCGGTCCGGTGAAGGGCTCCCTGCTGTGTGCGCTGCGGATGTTGTCGACGAGCATCAGATCGCCCGCCTGCCAGGGCTCCCGCATGGTGTTGGCCTTGTACGTCTCGTTGAGCAGCTGCACGACGTCCTCGCCTATCGGGTCGCCGCCCCCGAAACGGGTGGTGAACGGCAGCCCCTCGGCGCCGTAGGTGTCGATGAGGAACTCGTGCACCTCGGGGTCGAGCGTCCATTCGTTGAGGAAGGCGATCTGGTTGAACCAGCAGCGCTGACCGGTGACCGGGTGCCGCACCACCGCGCTGCGGCGCTGCCAGGTGCGCAACCCTCCATCGGATCGCCACTCGAACTCGATGGCGTTGGCGTGGCAGTAGCTCTCGACCGCGTCACGGTCCTCGGTGCCGAACGACTCGGCGATCGACGTCCCGATCTCCTCGTTGTAGTTGCGGACGAGCATCCAGCCCTCCCGCTCGAGCCGTTCGACGAGGTCGCCGGGCAGCGCGTCGAGCGTGGCCGTCGAGTCCGACACACCGGTCGCCCCGCCCTCGATGGGTGCGGACAGGCACGCGAAGAGCATCAGGCCGGGAAACTCGAGCCGGTAGCTCAGCTCGTGGTGCAGGCACATCGGCTGGCTCGGCGGCCACTTCGAGGAGGAGTACACGCCCTCGGCGTAGGCCTGCCGGGAGGCGAAGGCCTCTCTTTCGGTCATCAGACCTGTGCGCGCCAGTTGGTGGAAGACGGCGACGGTCTCGGCCGCGTCGCGCAGCCCGAGGCCGCGGATCAGGATCGATCCGTGCTCGGCCACCATCGCGCGCAGCGCCGCGCGGTTCTCGGCTGCCCAGCGCACCGCGTCGTCGGCGGGCTTGGTGTGCAGGATCGGCGGCTTGCCGGGTTGCAGGTCCACCTCGGGCAGCGCTGTCTGGGAAGAGATCGACATCTCATTTCTCCTTTTCGCCGGGTGTCAGTCGCCGTGGACGGGCACGGCGGCGCCGTCGCCGCGGCTGATCGTGCGCACCTGGAGGTCGGCCGACTGCCCGCGCATCTTCTTGGCCGGGTTCCCGCCCCACAGTGCGTGCGGTGGCATTTCCTCGCCCTTCATGAGGAAGGAGCTGGTGGCAAGCACCGCGCCGTCGCCCATTGTCACGCCGTAGTGGACGAATGCGCCGACACCGAGCGTGCAGCCGGCACCGATCACGATACGGTCCGACTTGAAGCCTCCGTCCTCTTGCGAGTGGCACTGCATGATGGTGTCCGCATTGAGAGTGCAGTCGTCCCCGATCGTGGTGAACGTCCGCTCGGGCACGCGGAGGCCGTCGTCGAAGACCCTGCGGCCGATCTGCATACCCAGGAGCCGCCAGATCACGTTCTTGAGCGGGGTGCCGTTGAAGACGAGGACATAGGCGAGGGAACTCACTTTCCAGAAGCGTTCGTGCCGCCAGAAGGCGCGGTCGTAGATCGAGCAGCCCTGCGGCCGCAAGGCCTGCAACTGCCGCACCAGCCGGTCGACCAGGACGTTGTAGGCGACGGTGAAAACGAAGACCCCGGCGGTGGCCAGTGCGAACGCGAGCACGCCCAGGGAGGCCCAGAGGTCGATGGCGGCCAGGTAGAGCACGGTGACGATGAAGATGAGGATCCAGCGCACCAGCAGGAACAGCGCCATGCTGATGGTGTTGTAGATGTTCTTGGCCCGCAGGCGGCGGCGCAGCTCGCCCTTGCTCTCCACCTCGAGCTGCTTGTCACGCTTGACCGACCGGGGGATCTCGAAGCTCGGCGCGCCCAGTAGGCCCACGCCTTCCCGTACTTGTCCGTCGACGGGAACCATGACCTTCGTTGCGAGGAGGCAGTTGTCGCCCGTCTTGCCCTGCGCGGAATAGGCGATCACGTTTCCAAGGAAGTTCTCTGCCCCGATCGACACACGGGACAGTCGGAACGATGTGTTCGAGAAGTCGGCATTGATGATGGACAGCCCGTCCGCGGCCATCGTTCCGCTGCCGACCGCGCTGAGGAACGGGGTGTCGTGCTTGACCATTTCGCCGAAGTTCGAGCCGGTCTGCCGCACGTCGCGAAGCTCGTAGCCCAGCCAACGCAGGTAGTGGACGATGTAGGAGGTGCCACCGAAGAGAGTCATGTGGAACCTGCTGTTGCTCGTGCGGGCGATCGCGCGGTGAATCCAGTAGCGGAATCCGTACAGCGGGTAGACCTTGTCCGGCTTGATGAAGAGGTTCAGCACACGCGGAACGGCTCCCACGAAGACGAGGCTGACGAGCAGGGCGCCGAAGAAGAGCACGGCGGATATGACCAGCGCGTTGTCGCGGTAGAACGCCCCGCTCGTGAGGGAGAGCGGTCCCGCGTCCAACAACGTGACGAGCTGCGGGACCTTCGTGAGCGCGAGGACCACGATGACGAACGTCAGCGGCGTACCCACCAGAAGCAGGTTCACCAGCTGCACGGTCGCGAAGATGCACCGTCGCCGGGTGCTGACGTCCATCGTGGGGACCCGCTGGCAGTCAACGTCGGCCGGCTGCGCAGGGGAGCCGTGCCAGCGCTCCCCGTCGGGCACGGTCTGACCGGCGTGCAGCGATGAGGAGTGCCCCAGCTGGGACCCGTCACCCAGCGAGGTCCCGATGTCGAGCACCGTCATCTCCCCGACGAGCGTGTGCTTGCCGACGCTGACCGCGCCCGTCTGGATGATGCCGTTGTGGGCCCGGTAGCCGTTGAAGGACGCATCCTTGCGGATCACCGTGCCGTCGCCGATGCTGAGCAGGTCGGTGCACACGGGCACGGACCTGGAGAAGATGACGGCGCCGCGACCGACCTTCGCGCCCAGTGCCCTCAGGTAGAGCACGTAGAGCGGTGAACCGGCGAACAGCGCCATCGGGTTCCGCTGGACCAGGGTCTTGACGAGCCAGAAGCGGAAGTACGCCATACTCCAGACGCGGATCTGCTGCGGCTTCCACCGGCCAATGAGCACCCACTTGAGCAGGATCGGGAGGGCGCAAAGGCCGAGGAACATCGCGCCGCCGTACGCGACCGCCCGCAGGTAGATGTCGACCGGGTTCGGGCTGGCCGAGACCCATTCGTAGCCCTTCACCGCGACGATCGCGGTAAGGGCGGGGTAGCCGAAGAGGAACAGGAGCTGCAACGCCCCGCAGAGGACGTACTCGGCATTGCGCGCCCGCCTCGGCGGCGCAATGGGAGCTGCCGGAGTCGCCGGCTGCGAGGCGGGCCTGGCTTTGGCGTCGGGTTTGGTGTCGGTGAGGGCGGCTGCGAGCGTTCGGATTGTGGGGTGTTTGTAGATGTCCGGCATGGATACCGGTGGCAGGTCGGCTTGTTTCCGTGCTCGGGCGCAGAATCGGGCCATCAGCATGGAGTCGGCGCCGAGGTCGTTGAAGAAGTGGCTGTCGACTGATACGTGTTCGGTGTGCACGATGTCGGCCAGGACTTCGGCGAAGCGTCGTTCGCGTGTAGCGAGTATGGCTGGATTGCCGGCCGGTTCGGCGGTCAAGGCGTCGTTGGTGAGGGCGGCTGCGAGCGTTCGGATTGTGGGGTGTTTGTAGATGTCCGGCATGGATACCGGTGGCAGGTCGGCTTGTTTCCGTGCTCGGGCGCAGAA
>NZ_JARAVL010000026.1:105438-137343 GCF_033792725.1 Streptomyces sp. PA03-5A
AGCATGGAGTCGGCGCCGAGGTCGTTGAAGAAGTGGCTGTCGACTGATACGTGTTCGGTGTGCACGATGTCGGCCAGGACTTCGGCGAAGCGTCGTTCGCATATGGCGAGAGTGGCTGGATTGCCGGCCGGTTCGGCGGTCAAGACGTCGTGAGAGTTCCCCATCAGCTGGGTCCCTTGAGAAATCACAGTGGTCGATGCAGGCACGCTGAACTACATGAACGAGATCCACGCACTTGCCTGGACTGCTACAAGAGCTTGGGCCGGAACGCAGCTCCGTGATCGCCCGCCTTGACCGTGGAGGGTTTGGGTTGGCCCTACTCGACGGTCTGATCCGGCCGACTAGATCGACAATACTGCTTACGCGCAACGCCTCCCTCGACCGCAGCTGCAAGGGGCTGGTCGAGGTGCGGAAAGATCAAACCGGACTTTGCGGCCAGTCCCGCCTCGATCCCCTACCCGTCCCCTTGGCGCATCCTGGTCCCCTGAGCAGTGGCCGCCAGAACAGAAAACCACGGGCCTTTTCTCAGAGTACGACTGTGTGAGCTGCCCCGCGTTTCGTGGAGTCGGCGATCGTGTGATGAGGCGGTCTGCGGGGGTAGGTTCCTTCAATCGCGACCAGTATGCGTATTCGTACTCGTCGAATGGCGCGTAGCCGAGAGCGGGGCGGAGACGTTTATTCTTGTACGACGCGGACGCGGGAAGACGGCCCGCTCGACCTCGTCGACGTCCCACTACGGCCCCTGATGCTCGATCAGTTCGACCTTGACGGTGGCGTTCAAGGCTTCGGCGCCAGTTGGTGGGGGCATCAGCTCGGCTATCGACCAGGGCTTGATCAAGTTCCGTAAGGGTCGAGCTTGTTGGTGATGCCCAGAGGGAGTGCTCGTTCGGGTTGGTCGGGGATTGCGCGGGTGGTTTTGGCGATGTTGTCAGCTCTGAGGATCTTGAGCAGGCCGATGGCGAGGTTGCGGAGGGACGCCATGGCGCGGGGTGCGGTCCCGGTGTGGACGGTGGAAGCGTCCTCGGCGAAGGTCACGTCTCTCACATGGAGCAGGGCCTCCACGGTCCAGTGGCCGCGGATCGCGGTGGCCAGGTCGGCGGGGGTGGTCTGGTGGGCGTCGAGGCTGGTGACGGCGTAGACGGTCTCGCGACTCTCGCGTCGGCCTGTCTGCCTGCGGCGACGATGGACACGGATGGCCAGGCAGGCGTAGGGGAAGGCGATCCCGCCGAGCTCGTCCGCGATGCCGCAGGTCTTGATCGAGCGGGACTCGCGGCGCCCGTGTCCGGTGGAGGTCGTGGTGTGCTGGACGGCGATGTCCCGCCGGGGCAGGGTGGCGAGCTGGCGGTGTGCGGTCGGCTGGTTCGTCTTTATCACCAAGATGTAGTGGGCCTTCTTGGTCTCGACCAGCCAGGTGACGTTCGCCTTCACCGAGTGCAGGGCGTCGAAGGTGACGAGAGTTCCGTCCAGGTCCCGCTGTTCGAACAGGGGCGGGCCGGAAGTGCGCGGTCTCGTTCGTCTTCGCTCCCGACCTCCGCCTGGGCGAGGGTCAGGGCCCGGTGGTGGGTGACGACGGAGAGCAGGTGCCTGCGGCCGGCGACAGGCGGGCCGATCCTCTCAGCGATTTGCCGTCGACGGCGATCACCTGCCGTTGCTCCGGAGTCGTTCCCGCAGGGTTCGGGCCGGCGAGGTAGGCGCCGACGGCCCGGTCCAGGGCGTCACCGTCGACGGCCGCCAGCACACGGCCGATCGTGGTCCGCGAGGGAGAACGACGCCATCGCAGCGGATGCCATCGGACTCCGACGGCGGTCAGCACGTCGTCCGAGGCCCGCGCCGCCCACTCGGCGATCTCGTCGATGCTCCTCGCTCCCGACACGGCCGCGCAGGCACAGACGAGGAGGATCGCGGTCAGCGAGTACCAGCGGCCCCGCCTCGCCCGCGGGTCCGGCACCAGGTCCAGGAAAGTTCGCAGGTCAGCGACTTGACCGCTGTCCAGCGGACCCAGCCTCACAGGCGCTCGGCCAGCGGGGCATCCACAGGTACGGTGAGGGGGTGAGGTCCTTGTGGGCCAGTCCGCACAGTGTCGCACCGAGGCCGTCGGGGGAGTATGCGTACGCGACGTCGTACGCGTGGGCGATGTCCTCTGGGAGCTGGGGGGAATCCGCCCGTTCCCAGGGTCTGTAGCCGTACTGCGGTCGCGAGACCTCGCGCGGGTCGTGTCCGAATTCGGTCCAGGCGTAGCACCAGGGGCAGAACCAGCGTTCCTTCACTGCCGGGTTGTCTCGCTGCGGGTGCCGAACTTCTCCCGGCCGATGGGGCGCAGCGACAGGTTGACGTCGCAGCGCATCTGGCCCATCTCCATGCGGGCCTCGGAGACGCCCAGCGCCTTGATCAGCTCGCGCAGTTCGGTCACGTACGCCTTGGCGACCTCGGGCGCGCGCTCGCCGGCCACCGCGTTGGTGGTTCGACTACCGGTATTCGTCGTACCTCGTGGCCGCAGACATCACAGATCACACCGCATTGTGCCGCACTGTCGCCAGCCCGCGGAGCAGACCTTTGTGACCGGCCCGTTCGTGGCCGGGCTTGGCCGTCGTACTTGGGTCACGTCCGCTGGAGTGGTGTCTCGACGGCCACTCGGTGATCTCTTCTTTGAGACTATGCGGTGATTTCGATCGGCAGGACGGTGTCGCCGGTCTGTGACTCGATCGGCTGGAGGCGGGCTTTGGCCTGCAGCTCGCGGCCCATGTAGCGGCGGGCCTCGGTCCACTCGTCGTTCTGTTCGGCCAGGACGGCGCCGACCAGGCGGATCACGGCGGTGCGGTCGGGGAAGATGCCGACCACGTCGGTGCGGCGGCGGATCTCTTCAAGGCGTACTCCTCCCGCAGCAATCGCACCTACCTGCGCAAACGCAAAATCCGGGCGGTGATCCCGAAGAAGGCGGACCAAGCGGCCAACCGTAAAAAGAAGGGCTCGCGCGGAGGCCGCCCCGTCAGCCACGACGCCGAGCTGTACAAGGACCGCAACACCGTCGAGCGGTGCATCAACCGGCTGCGCAACTGGCGCGGGATCGCCACCCGCTACGACAAGTCTCCCGAGAGCCACCTGGCCGGACTCCACTTGTGCGGCACGATGCTGTGGCTACGCAGCATCACCGGACCTGCGTGACTAGTGACCTCGTTCCCGGCCCACGAAGCACGACAGGAGTCGCCTGAAGTCGTGCGGGTGCTCGAGCGCCGGCAGGTGCCCGCATCGACCGAGCACGTGCAGACGGACATCGGCCAGGTGTTCGAGCAGGGGCAGGGCTGCCGTTCCGAGCGGGGTGACTCGGTCCTCGGCGCCGTGGACGAGCAGCACGGGCGCGCGGACCCCTGCCAGCGTTTGCGCCGAGAGGGTGAGCTCGTCGGCCCAACGTGCCCTAGGCGGAGGGAACAACGACGCGAATGCGGCCGCCCCCGCTCGCATCGCAGCTGCACGGGCAGCGACGGCCGACTCGGTCACGAGCGCTTGGTCGAGGACGAGGCGACTCAACATGTCTCGTGCCCCGAGCGGGCCGGCGGGGGCGGCCCAGACCGCGTCGAGCTCGGCGGACAGCGGCGCCCCGGGGGCGCCCATCGTCGAGACCGCCACGACACGGGTGACCTGCTGGGGACGCGCGGCCGCCAACGCCAGCGCCACGGCACCGCCCATGGAGTGGCCCACCACGGCGTAGTGCTCGACACCGAGAGCCTCCATCAGGCCCGCGGCCTGCTCCGTCCACAGCCGGAGCCCACCCCTGGAGCCCGCCGGGATTGGTGTACGGCCGAACCCCGCCTGGTCAGGAGCCACCAGGTGCCAGGACGTGCCCAGCGCCTGTGCCGTCGTGGCCCAGGCGCCGGATCCCGTCGTACCGGGTCCGGAGCCGTGCAGCATCAGCACCGCGGGCCCGGTGCCGCTCTCCATGACGTGGACGGGGGAGCCGTCGACTGTGATGGTCCGAGGTGCCGTCACTGGGACAGGCCAGGTGTGCTCATGCCGATGCGGAGTTGATGGATTTCGAAAAGAGCTCCATCATCGCCCTGCCGAATTGCGGCATGTCGGGCCACCCGCGGCAGGAGACGAGGTTGCCGTCCACGACGTCGGGAGCGTCGATGACCGTCGCGCCCGCGTTCTCCATGTCACCGGTGATGGGGGGGAAGCACGCTGTCTTTCGGCCCTTGAGCAGTCCGTACACAGCCGGCACCTGCGCGCCGTGGCAGACCAGCGCGATCGGGAGGTTGCGCGCGAAGAAGTGCTCGGTGATGCGCCTGACGTCGGCGTCGACCCGGATCCACTCGGGGGCGCGTCCGCCAGGGATGATGAGGGCGTCATAGCGCTCGACGTCGACCTCGGCCCAGGGCACGTCGACCGGCAGCTTTCGGCCGTTCTTCTCCACGTAGGCGTCGGAGTTGGGGTCGAACTCGTGGATGACCAGCTGAACGTCACGCATCGTCCGTGACGAGACGTCGACGTCCCAGCCGCCCTCCTGAACGCGATAGTAGGGATACATGGTGTCGAGTTCCTCGGCGGCGTCGCCGGTCAGGAGCAGCGCTCTGGGCACCTGCTTCTCCTCGCATCTGAGGCGGGTGAGGCGGATCCAATCCGATCTGATTGGGTTAGCATTCCTCGGCCCAGCCCGCCCGTCAAGCCTTTACACCATTCCGTCCGAGCCTTTGATTTCGCCGAACAATCGCCGGAACGGCTCGCCGGACAGCAGGATGTGCCGACGCATGGCGTAGGCGGCGGCGTCGGGGTCACGCGCGGCGATCGCGGCCACAACTTCTTCGTGCTCGGCCATCGCCAAGTGAGTGACCTGGGTGTCGGAAGCCGAACAGGTGCACGTGCGCGTGCAGGCGAGCGAGCGCTTCGCGGATGAGCTGGTTCTCCGCGCTCAAGGCGATGAGATCGTGAAAAGAGGCGTCGCGGAGCCCGAAGGCGCCATAGGCGTGAGGTCACTTCTAGCGTCTTCCTTCTAGCGTCTTCGGGAACCTGTTGACATCGGTCGTATGCTGCGGGATGTTGATGCCCCGCTTGGATCGTATAGGAAAGGTGATGGACGCCAGCCATCTTTCACCCACCGCGGAACCGCCCGCCAGCGCCCTACTTCGACCACCTAAAGCTCCCCTGAGCATGCTCGACGTCCTGCTCGGTTCGCCACCGGGCCACACATGGACCGAAGGACTTCTCGACTGACTGAAGACCCAGTACGGCGCGGCGTACTCGTGGAGCCGGTCTGCGGGGCGGCGCCCGCGACAGCCCGGCAATTCGTCCAAGGGTCACCGTCATCTTCCTCCCCTCCGATCGCGATAGTGTTGCGCGCTCCAGCGTCAGCGCGGCGGGGCGGCGATTCGCCGCCCCGCCGCGTGAACGGGTCAGCGGTTGAGGTTCTGCATCCACTCCCGCAGCTCGCGCGCCTGCCGCGCGAGCTCGGAACGGGCCGCAGCCTCGCCGGAGGCCTTGTCGTTCGCCAGGTCGACGATCGAGTTCAGCGCCGGGATGGCGGTGGTGTACTTGGTCGCCAGGTAGCTGTCCCGCGCGATGTCCAGGGCGGCACCGGCGGCGTCCGCGGCGTCCGCGGTCAGCAGCCCGTTGGCTCGGTCAGCCTTGATCAGCAGGCTGGTCTCGCGGTAGGAGGAGCAGTTGGCGTCCGTGCGGTCGGCGGTCGTCTCGATCCCGCCGAGGATGATCTGCATGAACGCGTCGTCGTAGTACTGCGTCCGGAAGTGGCCGAGGATGTTCGAGAACGCCTTGCCACCGTCCCAGTTCTGGCACCACGCGATCGGGTGGTCGCCGTTCATCAGCTGCAGCGGGTTGGTGGCCGCGTTGCCGCTGTTGAGGCTGCGCTGGTAGCTGTCCTCGTTGAGGCTCAGCAGCGTGTGTACGTCGGCCCGCATGTTGCGGTCGAAGTTGTAGAGTTCGTCGACCGTCATCCACCGGGCAGGGAGATGCGCGGTCGCCGGGTGCGTCTTGTCCTCGGTCACCACCTCGGCGTGGATGCAGCTGCCGCACTGGCCGAACCCGTTCTGGCCGTTCGGATGGCTGGTGAAGAACCCACCAGCGAGGTTGCCGTACCACGGCCAGGTGCCGACCTCGAACGAGTCGGCGGCGCCGTGGATGCCGACATAGCCGCCGCCCTGCTTCATGTAGGCCTCGAAGTTCGGCTGCTCGGTGGTCGCATTGAGCGGGCCCGGGTGCCCGACGTTGGACTCGAAGACGATCGTGTCGTACTGCTTGAGCGTGTCGAGGCTCAGGAACGGGCTCGTGGGCAGCGTGACCGTCGGGAGTTGCGGGTCGTAGACGTCGACGTTGAAGTTGTTCGCGATGCCGAGCTTTTGGATCGCGGCCACGGTGTGCGGGATGTGGTCGTGCCGGAAGCCCGTCGTCTTGGAAAAGATGAGGACGTTGTAGTCGGCGTCCGGCTTGTGCGGGAGCGGGGCGAGCACCGGGTCCGGGATGAACTTCGGGCCCTGCGCGGGCTCGGACGTGAGGCCCGTCGCGGGCTCCGGCGCGAGCCGGTCGTTGAGCTGGTCGATCAGGTAACGAGCATCGCCCACGAGTGTGCTGCGGGCCGAGCCGGGCGCGATCCGGCCGGCGATCGTGACGAACCCGTTCAGGACCTGGCTCGCGCGCTTGGCCGAACCGGCGTCGGCGAGCGCCTTCGCCTGGTCGACCTTGGCTTGGAGCGCCTCGCCGACCTCCGCCGAGACGCTGCCGGCGGTCACGAACCGGGTGATCAGCGTGCCGACGTCCGCGAACGAGGTCGTCACGATGAACGTCTGCGTGTACTTCGCGCTGCTGGAAGCAGCGTCGGAGAGATGCACCGCGAGCGTGTGCACGCCGAGCGACAGGTCGGAGGTCTGCACCGGCAACGGCGGGACCAGCTTGCCGTCGAGGTACATGTTCAGCACAGCCACTCCGCCCGAGCCGGGGGCGGGGTCCGTGCGTGTCGGGATAAGCGTGGCGACGTGACCGACGTGACCGTCGGTGATCGCCGGGTACGATGCAGCCGGCGCGCGCGTGTCGATCCGGACCGAGATCGAGCGGAACGCCGCGACGTTTCCGGCCGTGTCGACCACGCGGTACCGGACGCTGGTGTTGCCCTCCTGCGTGATCACCGCCGACGCCGTGGCCGACGTCGGCGCCCCCTCGACGGGCACGTCGATGTAGGCGGCGCCGCCGTTGAGCGAGTACTGGAACTTGGCGATGCCGACGTCGTCGGTCCCCGACACGTTCAGCGTCACCGGGCCGGTGTACCAGTTGTTCTGGCCGGTCGGCGCAGAGGGCGACAGCGTCGCCACGTTGATCGTCGGCGGTGTCGTTTCCTGTGCCCACGACGGTGTCGCGGGGGTGAGTGCGGCCGCCGTCAGGAAGGCGGCCACTGCCGATGTGCGAATTCTTCTCCGCATGAGTGTCTTCTCTCCTGCCGCTATACAGGCGGGTGCGCTGGGTGCGGATGCCCGTGCCGACGAACCCCGGGGTTCGTCGTCACGGGCGGGTTCGCTAGGTGCCGACGCCCGTACCGACGAACTCGGCCCAGTTCAGGTTGAACAGGTTGCCGCCCGTGGCGCCGGATGTGACCGGGCGGAACACCAGGAACAGCTCATGCGTCCCGGACATCGAGACCGGGAACGTCTGGCTCGTCCAGGTGCCCGTCCCGCCGGTGGACACGAGGTTGGCCGTGGTCAGGATCGGCCCGGTGACCGAGTCCTGACGGACCTCGATTGCCGCCAGCGGCGACCCGGCCGTGCGGCCGTTCGCCGCGTCCGCCGCGCGGAACGTGATCGAATCGATGTTGGTCAGGTTGAACGGGCCGTTGAGCTGGAGCCAGTCGCCCGAGCCCAGGCTGCCGCGGTGCACGCCGGCGCCGCCGTCGGTGTTGGTCGCCGTGTTGGTGCCGGACTGGTTGACGACGAACTCCACCTCCTGGTGCTTCTGGCGTATCTGGTGCTGGCCGGTCGTGGTCAGCTGCGGGACGCCGCCCGGACCGCCGTGGTCGGTGTAGCGCGCCTGGACCACGCCGGAGACGTTGCCGCCGTGTGAGACGTCGTCGGCGTCCGTGTGGAGCACGCCCGAGCAGCCGTTGACGGACTCCTCGGCGTGGCCGTGCGCGTCGTGGCCGAGCACGAACGTCACCTGCACCTCGGAGCAATCCACCGTCCCGTCCTCGGGGTCGGTGACCGTGACCGAGAACGGGATGTCCTCGCCGAACGCGAACGTCCCGCCCTCCACCGGCGTATCGACGACCACCGTCGGGCTCGTGTTGCCCACGGTGATCACGGTGCTGGTCGAGGTTTGCCTGCCGGACGAGTCGAGCACGGTCAGCACGGCCGTGTAGCGGCCGGACTGCGTGTAGGTGTGTGTCGGGTTCGGGTCGGTCTCGATCGCCGAGCCGTCGCCGAAGTTCCACTCGTAGCGGATCGAGTCGCCGGGATCCTCATCCAGCGAGCCGGCGCTGGAGAATTTCACGGTCAGCGGCGCTGAGCCGTCGGTGCGGTCCGTGGTGAGCACCGCCTTCGGCGCGCGCTTGCCCTTGACGTACTCCCACTTGTACATGCCCGCGTCGGGGCTGATGACGTTGAACCCGTTGCCGTAGGTCAGCAGGTAGAACGCGCCGTCAGAACCGAACTGCAAGTCCATCGGGTTGTCGCACTCGAACCGGAACGTGCCTGCCCCGGCGTTCGCACGGCTGCCGCAATCCAGGAAGTTGTTGATCTTCTGGACGTGGTTGGTGCGCTTGTCGAGCTTGACCTCGCGCAGCGTGTCCTGCGTCCACTCGCTGATGATCACCGAGTCGTCGTAGTACGGCGGGAACTTGTGAGGGTTCGGGTTCTTCGGGTCGTAGTGGTACTTCGTGACCCCGTGCGGACCGACGCCGCCGGTGTAGAGCTCGGGGAACAGCCGCGGGCATTCGCTCGTCGAGCCGGGAGCGATCGGGCCCGGGGTCGGCGCGTAGTAGGCCTCGCACGGGGTGCCGAGCGGCGCGCTCGTGTTGTTGTCGCGGTAGGAGTACCAGATGTCCGGGTCGGTGACCGGCGGGACGTCCCTCAGGCCCGGCTCGACCGTCGGACCGCCCTCGATGTTCCACAGCGAGTCGTTGCGCTGTGTCGGCCCGTTGCAGTCGAACTTCTGAGGCGGGTCGTTCAGCGGCGTGCCCGGTGTGGTGGTGCCGGGCGCGAACTCGTGGAAGTTCCACTGGTAGTGCGCGAGGTCGCGCTTGTAGCACGTGGGCCAGCCGTAGTTGGACGGCTTGCGCACGATCTCGTAGCGGCCGGTGCCCGCCGGGCCGTGCGAGCGCTGCGGTGTCTGGGCGTCGGGCGAGTAGTCGCCGATGTAGGCCACGTCGTTCTCGTCGACCTGGATCCGGAACGGGTTGCGGAACCCCATCGCGTAGACTTCCGGCCGCGTTTTGTCTCGCGGCTTGCCCGCGACCAGCGGGAACAGGTTGCCCGGCGGGATCGAGTAGGCGCCCGTGCCGGGGCCGAAGGCGGCCTTGTTGGCGTCGGCGGCGGAGATGTTGCCGTCCTTGACCTTGATCCGCAGCACCTTGCCGCGCAGGTCGTTGGTGTTCAGTGCGGTGCGGCGCGAGTCACCGGTGAGCCGCTGGTACCAGCCGCCTTCCTGCGCCGTGCTGGTGGCGATCGCCGGCGTGGCGGTGCCGCTGAGGCCGGCGCCGTCGGCGGTGATCTGCGGCTGAGCGGACTGCTGCTTGCCGCGGCGGAAGAACACGTTGACGCTCGACGTGTTGACCGGGCCGCCGCTGGTCTGGATCTCGTCCGCCTCGATGTTCGAGAGCGCCTCGAGCGCCGCGTCGATCGCATTGCGATCCGCGTTCCACGCGATCGGCTCCGTCGTCTGGCCCTCGAAGGTCAGCGTGAACGTGCCGCCCGTCGCGTTGGTGACGCGCACGGTCTGCTGCTCGTCGGTCTTCTGCGAGTTGTACGGCCCGTAGCCGCCGGCGTTGATGCCGCCCGCGGGCGTGTCATCGCCGGTGACCATCCAGAGGTTGCCGTGCTTGTCGAAGTCGATGTCGCCCCCGACGTGGCAGCACTCCTGGCGGTTGACCGGCACGCGCATGATCTGCTGCTCGGAGCCCATGTCGAGGTGCGCCGGCGTGCTGTCGGTGGCGTCGACGAACTTGAAGCGGCTGAGCTGGAAATAGCCCACGTACGGATCCCACGCGGTCTTGGACGCTGCCACGTTCGGCGGGGTGGTGTTCGGCGTGATCTGGGTGATGACCGATCCGTCGCTCAGCTTGACGTCGGTGACCTCCTTCGCCGAGTAGTAGAGGTAGACCCACTTGTTGGTCGCGAAGTTGGCGTCGACCGCCGGGCCGTAGAGCCCGTCCTCGCCCGCGGAGTAGATCTGCTGCGTCATCGGCAGGCTCGGATCGGCGAAGTCGGCGACGACCGTGGTGACGCCCGTGGTCGAGTCGTGCATGCGCAGCGAGCCGAGGCGGTCCGTCTGCAGAACGCGGCCGTCCGGCAGCTGGTCGAAGCCGATCGGCTCCTGCAGGTTCGGCGGCGAGCCGATCTTCGTCTGCTGGTAGTTGGCCAGCACGGTCGCGCCGCAATCGCTGTAGGCCGGGTCGGCCTGGCCCGCGGCCCAGCCGATCGCGCCCTTGAGGTGCCTGGTGAGGCCGGGGTCGAAGCTCGCGGCCGTGTTGCCCAGGCCGGTGTAGAAGGAGCGGCCGCCCTGGAAGTCCTTGCACCACGAGACCGGGTGATCGGCGCCCATCGTGCCCCCGGCGATCCCGTCGAGGTCGGCGCCCTGTGGCTGCGGCCCGAACGGGTCCTCGACGACGGTGTCGAGGACGTGTGACACACCGCGCACGTTCTTCTTGAAGTTGTACCACTTGTCGGTCCGCGACCAGATCTGCGGCAGATCCTTGGTCGCGTCGTGGACGCGGTCGGCGACCTTCACGTCACCCGATTGCACGTCGGTCGTGCCGGACGCACGCGTCCCCAGAATGTCGGTCAGGAACGACCAGGACTCGTCGGTCTCGACCGCCGAGCCGACGCCGACGAAGCCGCCGCCGTCGCGGAAGTAGTCCTCGAAGTTCGCGCGTTGCGCGTCCGTGAGCGGGCTCGCGAGACCCGTGTCCAAGAACACCACCGCGCGGTACTGCTTCAGCTTCTTCTCCGTGAAATGGTCGCCCACGTCAGCGGGCCCGGGCGCCACGACCGTGAAATGACCGGGTCTGGCCGCATCCCGGATCGCGGCCAGGCCGGCCGACGACACCGCGTCCTGGGTGCTGCGCACCACGAGCACCTTGAAGCGGGCGTCTGGTGGTGCGGCCTCGGCGGCAGGCGCGGACGGCTGCAGCAGCTCCGGTGCAGCGACGGGAGCGGGCTCAGCCGCCGTGGGGGCCGCAGCGCTCACCGGCGTCGCGAGGAGCGTGAGGAAAGGGGCGAAGAGGGCTAAGGCCATCGTGGTCGCGGTGCGACGTCTCGGGCGTCGTCCTTTTGCTGGCAGGGCTGCGTCGAGCAGCCTGGGCCACGTTCGATGACGTGGTGACATTGAAAAAACCTTCCTGCCTGGGGGATGTCAGGCACGGCGCGAACCGCCGCGCTTATGGCCACTTGGTGGTAGCGGATAGTGCGGTTGCTGGAGGGTGCCGTCTCCAGGTCTGTGGGGCCGTCAGCAAGGTGCCGACCTGGGTGAGTCCGTGATCGCGGTCGGGTCGTCGACGATGTGGTTGATCACCGTGCTCGCCGCGCCACGGGAGGCGGCGCCGAAGCCGAGCGTGCAGGCGACGAATCGGCACTGGGCGGCTGGAGCTGCCACCACGAGCCGTTGCAGCTGATCTTGTGCGTTGGGCAGCAGCCACTGGGCCGGCGAGGCGAAATGGCCTCAGATGACGATCACTCGCGGGTTGAAGAGGTTGGCCAGGATCGAGCCACCGGGTGGCCGACATCGCCAGAGGCCTGGCCTCTGGCGACCGGCGCATGACGATGGCGGTGGCACAGGTCGGCGAGTGGCTCGGGCTTCACCGGGGCAGGTCAGGTGTGGTCATGCCGATGCGGAGTTGATGGACTTCGAGAAGAGCTCCATCATCGCCCTGCCGAATTGCGGCATGTCGGGCCATCCGCGGCAGGAGACGAGGTTGCCGTCCACGACGTCGGGAGCGTCGATGACCGTCGCGCCCGCGTTCTCCATGTCACCGGTGATGGGGGGGAAGCACGCTGTCTTTCGGCCCTTGAGCAGTCCGTACACAGCCGGCACCTGCGCGCCGTGGCATACCAGCGCGATCGGGAGGTTGCGCGCGAAGAAGTGCTCGGTGATGCGCCTGACGTCGGCGTCGACCCGGATCCACTCGGGGGCGCGTCCGCCAGGGATGATGAGGGCGTCATAGCGCTCGACGTCGACCTCGGCCCAGGGCACGTCGACCGGCAGCTTTCGGCCGTTCTTCTCCACGTAGGCGTCGGAGTTGGGGTCGAACTCGTGGATGACCAGCTGAACGTCACGCATCGTCCGTGACGAGACGTCGACGTCCCAGCCGCCCTCCTGAACGCGATAGTAGGGATACATGGTGTCGAGCTCCTCGGCGGCGTCGCCGGTCAGGAGCAGCGCTCTGGGCACCTGCTTCTCCTCGCATCTGAGGCGGGGTGACGTCGATCCAATCCAATCCGATCTGATCCAATTGCGTTAGCATTCCTCGGCCCAGCCCGCCCGTCAAGCCTTTACGCCATACCGTCCGAACCCTTGATTTCGTCGAACAATCGCCGGAACCGCTCGCCGGACAGCAGGATGTGCCGACGCATGGCGTAGGCGGCGGCGTCGGGGTCACGCGAGGCGATCGCGCCCACAACGTCTTCGTGCTCGGCCATCGCCAGGTGAGTGACCTGGGTGTCGTGGAGAAGCCGGAACAGGTGCACGTGCGCGTGCAGGCGAGCGAGCGCTTCGCGGATGAGCTGGTTCTCCGCGCTCAAGGCGATGAGATTGTGAAAAGCGGCGTCGCGGAGCCCGAAGGCGCCATAGGCCATGAGCCCGGTGCCCCCCTCCAGCTCCGCCATCTCCTCCAGCAGTCGCCGCAGGCCGGCCACCTGCTGCAATGATGCGCGTTCGGCGGATCTGCGCGCCGCCGCCGGCTCGAGGAGCAGGCGGAGCTCGAGCATGTCCTCGAATCGCTGACGGGTGATCTGGGGGGGAATGTGATAGCCGGCATGGGGCACACGCACGACCAGGCCCTCGGCCTCCATGCGGTTCAGAGCGTCTCGGATCGGCGTCTGCGAGACCCCCAGCTCTCGCGCCAGGACGTCGATCGTGACGCGGGAACCAGGCTCGATCCGTAGCGACATCAGCTGTCCGAGCAGCGTGTCGTACACCTCGTCGGCAAGCCGGCCACGAGATCTTCCCGGCGGCGTTCCGCCCGTCATGGCCCCACGGCCCCTCGCGATCATCGCTTCGTCGTCCATCGTGACGTGAGGTCCTTTCTTACGTCTTCGCGAACCTGTTGACATCGGTCGCAATGCTGCGGGATGTTGATGCTCCCATTCAGATCGTATAGGAAAGGTGACGGACGCCAGCCCTCCTTCACCCGTCCACCCGTCGCGGAACCGCCCGCCATCGCTCCGCTTTGATCAGTTGGAGCTCCTATGAGCATGCTCGATGTCCTTCTCGGTTCGCCGCCGGGCCGCACAAGGGCCGAGGGACCTGTCGACTGCTTGAAGCCCCATTACCTCGCGGCGTACTCGTGACGCCGGTCTGCGGGTCAGCCCTTGCGGCAGCCGTCGACCCGCCTGAACATCCCCCAGCAATTGCTCGGTGAAGCACGCAGGAAGGCTCCAGAGCTCCCCACCCAGAAGGCAGGCAGGAAGATGCGGCATCCAGAGCGAATAAGACGACTGTCCGTTTCCGGTCGAACGGCGCAGCTGGTGACGGCGGCCGTATTAGTGGCCGCGACCATGGCGGCTTGCGGGCAGGACGACGGCGCGGATTCGAGCGCGCCCAAGGCGCCGGCGACCATCCCGGAGCTCACCAAGGACCCGCTGACCCTCAGCTTCATCTGGTTCGACTGGCCCCCCGCTCACGCTCTGGAAGCCTTCGCCAACGCGGAGTACACCAAGGAGCGGCCGAACGTGACCATCAAGGTCAACACCGTGCCGAACGCGAACTGGCACGACGCGATGTTCACCCAGTTCGCGGCGCACAAGACCGACTTCGACATCCCGATCCTGGACTCGCAGCACATCGGTGAGGCCGTGACGAACGGCAACATCCTCGACATCACCGACTTCGTCAAGAAGAACATCGACGTCAAGGCCTACAACCCGTACCTCCTGGCGGCCTACGGCCAGTTCCCGCAGGCGGAGACCGGGAAGCGCGACGAGAACGCCAGCCTGTACGGACTGCCGCTGCTCGGCGACACCTGGACGATGATCTATCGCAAGGATCTGATCGGCGACAAGCCACCGCAGACCTGGGACGAGATGATCTCAGTCGCCGAGAAGTGCCAGGCGGACAACCCTGGTGTCAGCGGGCTGGCTTTCCACCAGGCCAACGGCTCCGACGCCGCGGCCGTGACCTACAACACGGTCAACGGCGTCTACGGCGGCAACCTCTGGGACGCCAAGACGCACAAGATCGAGGGCGTCCTCAACGACGCGGCGGGCCAGGAGGCGATGGACGTCCTGGTCAACAAGATGAAGCCGCTGACCGCCAAGGGCTCCGGCAACTGGTTCATCGACGAGGTGAACGCGGCGGTCGCCCAGGGCAAGGCATGCATCGCGTTCAACTGGATCGCCGCGAGCGGCGGCCTGCTCGACCCGAAGCAGTCGACGCTCGGCACCACGCGGGAGCAGATCCTCGACAAGCTCGGTTTTGCCACCCTGCCGAGCCAGAAGACGAACCTGGTGCCTCTCGGCGGCATGGGGATGCACGTGTCGGCCTACTCCTCCAAAGCGAACCAGGCGGAGGCCCTGAACTTCATGAAGTGGTTCGAGCGGGCTGACATCCAGAAGAAGTGGGCCGCGGCCGGTGGCGTGCCCGCGCGTACGGACGCCCTGCAGTCGCCCGAGTTCCTCAATGCCGGGCCGTTCAACCAGGTGTACGCCGACTCGGTTCCGCGGATGCGGGACATGTGGAACGTGCCCGAGTACGCGCGCCTCGTCGACATCGAGAACACCAATGTGAACGCGGCTCTCAACGGCACGAAAAAGCCGAAGGATGCGCTCGACGACATCGCCAAGGAGCAGCAGAGCGTGCTCGACTCCGGCAGCGGCAAGGGCGGCGGCGGACTGTGAGTGACCCCGCCCCGCTGACGACCGACCACCCCGAGCAGGTGGCGTCCGCGACGCCGCCTGCACCGGGTCGGTCCCGCCGCTTGAGTGACCGCGGGCTCGCCGTGGCCTTCATCTCCCCCGCGCTGCTGCTGCTGCTCGCGATGTCGGTGTTCCCGTTGCTGTGGGCGTTGTACCTGTCTTTCACCGACTACTCGGCCACCCGCGGGGGGCCGGCCCATTTCGTCTGGTTCGAGAACTACACCGCCATCCTGACTTCGGCGCAGGTCCACACGAGGGCCTTGACGACGTTGATCTACGTGGTCGGCGCGGTCACCCTGCAGACCGTGCTCGGCTTCTCCATCGCCTACCTGATCTCACGGCGCACGCACGGGCGAGGACTGCTGACCACTGCGTTCCTGGTCCCGATGATGCTGTCGCCGGTCGTGGTCGGGCTGTTCTGGCGATTCATGCTCGACGCGCAGTTCGGCGTGATCAACAGCATGCTCGACTCGCTCGGCCTGGGGCAGGTGGAGTGGCTCACCCAGCAGCGAACGGCACTGATCTCCCTGATCGTGGTCGACACCTGGCAATGGACGCCGTTCATCATGCTCATCGCACTCGCGGGCCTCACCGCGGTCCCCAAGTACCTGTACGAGGCCGCCTCGATCGACCGGGCGTCCGAGTGGTTCCGGTTCCGCACCATCACTCTTCCGCTGGTGTGGCCGCTGCTCCTCATCGCTGTGCTGTTCAGGGCCATCGAGGCCTTCCGGCTGTTCGACCTCGTCTACATCCTCACCAGCGGCGGTCCGGGCGTCTCCACCGAGACGTTGTCGTTCCACGTCTACAAGGTCGCGTTCCTGGGCTTCAACACCGGAACCGCCTCGGCGTACGGGATCCTCATGGTCCTCGTCGTCATCGTCCTCACGCAGCTCTACCTGCGCTACTTGAACAAGCTCAAGGAGGACTGATGGCCGTCTCCGTCGACGAGGCCGTGTCCACAGGCCCTGTCCAGGATCACACGCCCCCCGCGCGTCGCTTCGGCGGCCGGGGTCGCTCCGTGCTGGAGGTCGCGCTGCTGACCGTGCTGGCCGTCGTGATGCTCTTTCCGGTGCTGTGGATGATCGAGACGTCCATCAAGGAGAACCGGGACGTCTACGCTATCCCGGCCAAGTTCTTCCACTTCACGGTCACCATGGACCATTTCAAGGACGTGTTCCTCGCCCCCGGCGGCGGTCGCTCGGAGTTGTCCGTCGCGTTCCTCAACTCCCTCCTTGTCGCCGGGGCCTCCACGGTGCTGGCCACCGTGCTGGGGGTCCCGGCGGCCTGGGCCTACTCGCGCTTCGCCGTGAAGGCCAAGAAGGACCAACTGTTCTTCATCCTGTCCACCCGCTTCATGCCGCCTGTGGTGGTCGTGATCCCGATCTTCCTCATGTACCGCCAAGTCGGGCTCATCGACAGCAAGCTCGGCCTGATTCTCATCTACGCCGCCTTCAACGTCCCGTTCACGATCTGGATGATGAAGGGGTTCGTCGACGAGGTGCCCGCAGAATACGAGGATGCCGCCATGCTCGACGGCTACACCCGCTTGCAGGCGTTCCGGCGGTTCACCCTTCCCCTGCTCCTGCCCGGCATCGCCGCGACGGCGGTCTTCGCACTCATCTTCTCGTGGAACGAGTTCGTGTTCGCCATCTTCCTCACCTCCAGCGACGACGTACGGACGGCCCCACCCGCCATCGCCGGGCTCATCGGCGGAACCACCGTGGACTGGGGTCTCGTGGCCGCCGCCTCCCTGGTGTTCGCCCTACCAGTGCTCGTCTTCGCCTACCTGGTGCGCAAGCACCTCGTCGCCGGTGTGACGCTCGGGGCGGTGCGACGCTGATGGCGGGCATCGAGGTGACCACCCTGCACAAGCGCTACCCGGACGGGACGGTCGCAGTCGAGCACGTGGACCTGTCCATCGACGACGGCGAGCTGTTCGTGATGCTCGGCCCTTCGGGCTGCGGCAAGACGACCACGCTGCGGGCCATAGCCGGCCTGGAGCGGCAGACGACGGGCGACATCCGCATCGGCGACACGCTGGTCAACGACCTGCCGCCGGCAGAGCGCGACATCGCCATGGTGTTCCAGTTCTACGCTCTCTACCCGCATCTGAGAACCCGCGACAACCTGGCGTTCCCGCTGCGGGCCGAGGGATTGCCCAAGGCGGAGGTGCGCGAGCGGGTCGACGAGGCCGCCCGGCTGATGCGGCTCGGTTCGCTCCTGGACCGGCGACCGCACCGGCTGTCCGGCGGGGAGCAGCAGCGCGTCGCGCTTGCTCGCGCCCTGGTGCGACGACCGCGCGCCTTCCTCATGGACGAACCCCTCACCAATCTGGACGCGGAGCTGAGGGCGGACATGCGCACGGAGATCAAGCACCTGCAGGGGGGACTGGGGACGACGATGGTCTACGTCACCCACGACCAAGTCGAGGCGATGTCGCTCGGCCACAGAATCGCCATCCTCAACAAGGGCCGCGTCGAGCAGATCGGCACGCCGCTGGAGGTCTACGACCGTCCGGCGAGTCTCTTCTGTGCCGCATTCATCGGCTCCCCGCCGATGAACCTGATCGAGGTGGAGCTGGCCGACGGGAAGCTGCGCAGTCAGGGCGGACTGGTCCTCACGCCACCGCCAGGCCTGCCGCGCGACCGTCGCCTGGTCGCAGGCGTCCGGCCGGAGGCGCTGGAGGTCACGGAACCAGGGGCGGAGCGTTCGGCCCCGGCCCGCGTGGTCTCGGCGGAGTGGCTGGGAGACGAAATCATCTGCGTGGTCGACCACGGTGGCCGGCGCGACGTACGGGTTCGGATGCCACCGACTGTCCGTTTCGCCGCTGGCGCGCCGGTCGGGCTGCGGCACACCGGCGGGCCCCCGCCGGTCTACGACGTGCGCACGGAAGAGCTGGTGGCCTGATGGGAACCGTGGCAGTGCACGGGCTGCGCAAGTCCTTCGGCAAGGTCCAGGCCCTGGACGGGGTGACGCTGGACGTGCCGGACGGCTCGTTCTTCGTGGTGCTCGGGCCCTCCGGGGCAGGCAAGACGACGACCCTGCGAGCGATCGCCGGCCTTGAGAGGCTTGACGCCGGGTCGGTGCATCTGGACGGGAGGGACGCGACCGGTGACTCCCCGGCCGCACGCGACCTGGCCATGGTCTTCCAGAGCTACGCCCTCTACCCGCGACTCACGGCGTACGAGAACATCGCTTCGCCGCTGCGGGCACGCCGCTGTTCTTCGAGCGAGATCGCCGCTGCCGTCGAGCGGATGTCGAGCCTGCTGCACATCGAACGTCTGCTGCAGCGTCGTCCCGCGCAGCTGTCGGGCGGTGAGATGCAGCGTGTCGCGCTGGCGCGGGCGCTGGTCCGTCGCCCGCGCGCGTTTCTCATGGACGAGCCGCTGACGAACCTCGACCTCAAGCTCCGCGTCGAGATGCGCACCGAGCTCACCCGCATCCACCGGAGTCTCGGGGGAACCTTCGTCCACGTGACCAACGACCAGGTCGAGGCCCTGTCCATGGCCGACCAGGTGGCGGTCCTCAAGGAGGGGAAGGTGCAACAGGTCGGAACGCCGACCCAGGTGTACGAGCGACCAGCCAACCAGTGGGTCGCAGGCTTCGTCGGGAGCCCGTCGATCAGCCTCCTCCCCTGCCGCGCCGAGGGGGATCGTCTGGTCGGGGCGGAAGGCTGGACGCTGCCGCGGCCCCGCTGGACCACGGCTGAGGACGGTCGTCCGCTGCTGCTGGGCCTGCGGGCAGAAGACTTGTCCATCGAGCAGCGTGGGGACGCGTCGTTGTCGGGTGAGCTCTACGGCCTTGAGCCGCTCGGTGACAGAACCGTGGTCGACGTCCGAGTGGGGACGGAGATCCTCAAGGTCAAGGCACGACCCACCGTCACGGGTACGCCGGGCGAACGGCTGCTTGTCACGGTCGACCTGGACCGCGCGCACCTGTTCGATGCGGGCACCGGGCTGGCGCTGTCCGAGGCCGGGCGGTAACCGGGCAGGGCGGCGACGTCAACATGCGCCCGTGAGCACGCCTTGATGACGCCGAAGCAGCCCTGGCCCGAGAAGGCGATCGGAGGCGCGGGGCGTCGCCCTGCAACCAGGGCCACGTTCGACCCGCTCGGCAACCTCGACCCCGACGAGGTCGTGTGACCGCTTCGTCCACGCGCGTGGCGCGATCGCCGATGTCACGCCGGACATCACCAAGAACATCACAGGAGGCGACGCAATGAGTGACCCGATGGATGTCCTGGCCCCCGAGCACCGGCGGCTCCGGATTGGCGACGTCTGGCGCGACGCCGCCGGCGGAGCCACCTTTGTCGTCGAGGACCCGGCCACCGGCAAGACCATCGCCGAGGTGGCGGGCGCCGGCGTCGTCGACGGGCTCGCCGCTCTGGACGCGGCGAGCAAGGCAATGGCTGAGTGGGCGGCGACCCCGCCGCGAAAGCGGTCAGAGTTGTTGACCGCGACGTACCGGGCACTGACCGAGCGATCCGAGGAAGTCGCCCGGCTGATAACGCTCGAGATGGGCAAGCCGCTCGCCGAGGCTCGGGGAGAGGTGGCCTACGGTGCCGAGTTCTTCCGTTGGTTCGCCGAGGAGGCGGTGCGCGTCGAGGGGCGCTACAACGTCGCTCCCGCTGGTGGATATCGCATCCTCACCGTGCCGAAGCCGGTCGGACCGTGCGTCTTCGTGACGCCCTGGAACTTTCCGTTGGCCATGGGCGCCCGCAAGATCGCTCCTGCGCTGGCGGCGGGCTGCACGACGATCACCAAGCCGGCAGCCCGGACGCCACTCACCATGCTGTTCCTGGCCCGCATCATGGAGGAGGTCGGCGTTCCCCCGGGCGTTGTCAACGTCGTGACAACCGAGCGTTCCGGCGAGGTGGTCTCAGCACTGCTGGCCGACCGTCGGACCCGCAAGCTTTCGTTCACCGGGTCGACCGAGGTCGGGCGCGTGCTGTTACGACAGGCGGCGGACAACGTGCTGCGCACCTCCATGGAACTGGGCGGCAACGCGGCCTTGATCGTGTGTGCCGACGCGGACCTGGACGCCGCGCTCGACGGTGCCATGGTGGCCAAGATGCGCAACATCGGGGAGTCCTGCATCGCGGCGAACCGAATCTACGTCGAGGAGCCGGTGCGCGAGGAGTTCACGGCGCGCTTCGCCCAGCGGATGGGCGCGCTCTCGGTGGGCCATGGTCTCGACGACGGCGTGGACGTCGGGGCGTTGATCGACGAGGCCTCGGTCACCGAGATCGACGAGCTCGTCGCCGACGCGGTCAATCGCGGCGCCCGCGTCCTGGTGGGCGGCGAGCGTCCGGATGGGCCAGGCCATTTCTACCCGCCTACGGTCATCGTCGACGTGCCCGAAGACGCGCGGATACTGCAGGCGGAAATCTTCGGCCCGGTGGCGCCGATCATCTCGTTCACGTCCGACGACGAGGTCATGGCGAAGGCCAACGACACCGAGCACGGCCTGGCCGGATACGTCTTCACCCGTGACCTCCAACGGGCGCTTCGGTTCACCGAGGGGCTGGACACCGGGATGGTCGGCATCAACCGCGGTCTGATCTCGGACCCGTCAGCTCCGTTCGGAGGCGTGAAGCAGTCCGGCATCGGCAAGGAGGGGTCGCACGAGGGCATCCTTGAGTACCTCGACGTCACCTACGCGGCGATCGACCTACCGTGACCGGTTTGCTGCTCCGGGTGCCCGCCGAGGATCAACGCGCCCTGTGCACACATGACCTGACCGGCCTCCACCCGTGGGGCGGGAGCCGGGCCATGGCCGGCACGAATCCGTTGGCACCCGGGGACGCCGTCGACTCCGCCGGTGTGCGCGCCACAGACGCGGCCGCGGCGGTGGATGGGGCGATCAGCCCTTTCGGTGGTCCCAAAGGCTACGCCCTCGGGCTCATGATCGAGGTGCTGGTCGCGACCTTGACTCGTACCGCCCTTGGCGACGATGTCCGCGGGACCCCGACTGACCCGCCCACCAGGGGCGACGTCTTCATCGCGATGCACCCGAGGGCGCCCGGGCACGACCGAGTCCGGGAGCCCGGCGCGCGCCTGCGCCATCCGGCAGCCGACGCCGTCCCGGTCTCGCAGGTGAACTGGACGTCCGCCCAGCACATCACCGCCGACGTTCCAGAGAGGCACTGACATGCTTGAGACCGTCCGCGGACCACGCCAGCTGATAGTGGGCGAAGGGGTCGCGCAGAACATCCCACGAGTGGTGGCCGAGTGTGGCTCGCGAGTCCTCATCGTGACCGACCGCGTTCTTCTGGGGCAGCCGGGCGTGGCCGAGATCGTGGCCGCCGTGCGGGAGAAGGTCGAAGTCGTCGGGGTGTTTGCCGACGCGACTCCGGACGTGCCGCTCGCCGATGTCGCCCTGGCCGTCTCGGTCGCCGCAGAGGTGGACGCCGACGTAATCCTCGCCATCGGGGGTGGCACGGTGATCGACCTCGCCAAAATCGTCGGCGTCATCCGGCGCCACGGTGGGACGCCGCGCGACTTCTACGGCGAGTCGAAGGTGCCGGGGCCGACGATTCCTCTCGTCGCGGTCCCGACGACGTCAGGCACCGGATCCGAGCTCACGCCCGTCTCGGTGTTGACCGACCCGGACCGCGAGCTGAAGGTGGGGGTCTCCAGCGTCCACATCGTGCCCGACTTCGCCATCGTCGACCCCGAGCTCACCTACACCTGCCCTGCGACCGTCACTGCCCACTCCGGCATCGACGCGTTTTGTCACGCGGTGGAGAGCTACACCGCGCGACCCCGGGCCCACGGGCCGCGCGACCCGGTGGAGAAGGTCTTCCTCGGCCGCAACCCGATCACCGATCACTACGCGCTCCTGGCCGCGAAGCGGATCGCCCGCAGCTTGCCCCATGTCGTCAGGGACGGAGGCGACAAGGACGCGCGCGCGGACATGTCCTATGGGTCCATGCTGGCCGGGCTCGCATTTTCCCACGCAGGCAACGCGGCTCCGCACGCCCTCCAGTACCCCATCGGCGCAGCCACCCACACACCGCACGGCCTGGGCGTCGGGCTGCTGCTGCCCTACGCGCTGGACGCGGCCAGGGATGCCATCGTCGACCGGTTGACCATCCTCGCCGGGGTGTGCGGGCTCGACGTGACCGACGCCTCGGATGCCGAGGCCGCAGATACGTTCCTCACCTGGCTCGACGGGCTCCTTGCCGACATCGGCATCCCTGCCACCTTGGCGGACATCGGCGTGGCACGCGCCGACCTCCCGCGCTTCGCGGAGATGGCCAGTGGCGTCACCCGCTTGATCCAGAACCATCCAGGCCCGACCGACACCGCCAGTCTGACCGCGATCCTCGAAGCGGCCTGGATCGGGGACCGGACCCGACACGTCCTGACTCCGGAGCAGAGATAGTGACGGGCCTTTCACATGACGGCGAGTTCCCTGCCCCACCCTGGGTATCGGAATGGTCGGCTACGACTCAGCCAGCACTCCAGCAGGATTTCGCTGTCTGACCTGGTCTTTCGCCGGGTGGCGGGAGTGTAACGGGACTTCGATCGTGCGGGGGCGGTCTCACGGAGACCGCCCCTCGATCGTGCGACAACGCCGCAGGTAGTGACAGCGGCGGGCGACTGCCTGGCGTCGGCGGCGCCAGTTCGACCAGCTCAGCGCGTGGTGTCGTCCGCGGTGTCCGCTCAGGTGCGGGGGCCGGGCACGACAAGCTGCCAGGAGTCACCGAACCTCCGCCACTGTGAGCCCGATGAGCCCGGGTGTCTCACCTGTTCCGCCCCCTTTTCCCAGGGCTGGTGTGCCGTGACGGCCAGGAAAGCGTGCGCGAGCATGGTCAGAGTGATGTGCCGATACCAGCCCACGTAGCGACGGACTTCGTACTGGTCCAGGCCGCACTCGTTCTTCGCGGCCTGGAAGCACTCCTCGATCGCCCAGCGTGCCCCGGCGACCCGCACCAGCTCCTGGACGGTGACGTGAAGGGGTGCGTAGGCGAGGTAGTAGGCGATCTCGTCGGGCTTGCTGATGCTGCGCCGGGCCAGTGCCCACCGCATCCGGTGAGGGACCTCGCCCTGATAGTCGAACTCGGCGACGGCCGGCAGCCGCGCCGCTGCCCAGTGGTAGAGGCGGGGCCCCTTCGCGCCGTCGCCGCATGAGATCTTCTCCCACGCTTCGTCCGGGGCCCGCCCGAACAGAACCTCGATCCGTGAACAGACCACGCTGAACTGGGACTTGGGCACGGCCAGCATGTAGCCGACACCCGACTGATCCAGCAGCCGGCGGAATCGGTTGTCCTGACCGTAGGCGGAATCCGCGGTGACCCAGGGAATGGGCAGCGGCGAGGCGAGGGCCCGCAGCGCCATGTGCCGAGCCAGTTCGCCCTTGGTGCCGAACTCCCGCTCGTCGGGGCCCCTTGCCGCGCGGCAGCGTTCCCGGTCCTCGGTCCAGGACTTCGGGAGGTAGAACTCTCGGTCGACCAGAGCCCTGCCGCGGGTGGTGGCGTAGGCGGCGAAGACGCCGATCTGGCAGTTCTCGGTGCGGCCTGCGGTTCCGGAGTGCTGGCGCTGGACCCCGGCTGAGGTGGTGCCCTTCTTGATGAACCCGGTGTCGTCGCTGATCAGGACACCGTCGCCCTCGCCGAGCCTGTCGGCGACATATTCCTGCACGTCGTCGCGGATGTCGTCGGGCTCCCACTTCGATCCGGCGAGGAGGTGTTGCAGGCCGTCAGGGGTGGGATGGAGTGGCCGGCCTGTTCGGCCAGCTGCCAGCTGTTCTTGCGGGCTACCGGGGCGAGCAGCCCGCGTACGTAGTCACGCATGCGGCGGCGGAGCTCGACTCGGTCGAAGCGGTGCCCGATGGTCAGGAAGAGGTCATCCAATTCGAGGTCCCATTGCGCGGCGGCAGACTCGGTGATCACCCTCGGAGGCTGCCCCGCTGGTGTCACTACCGGCGGCGTTGTCGCACGATCGAGGGGCGGTCTCCGTGAGACCGCTCCCGCACGATCGAAGTCCCGCTACACTCCCGCCGCCCAGCGAAAGACCAGGTCAGACAGCGAAATCCTGCTGGAGTACTAGTTCTAGGGCCGCGCCGCCTCGCGGATCGTACGCGGCGCCGCTCCCAGTTCGCGGCGGCAGGTCTTGTTGAAGGCCTGGAGGTCCGGGATGCCGACCGCCGCCGCCACCGCCGGGATCGGCATCGTCGAGGCCTGGAGCAGATGCCGGGCGCGCTCCATACGGCGGCGGCGGATATAGGACACCACCGTGTCGGCCGTGCCCGTGCGGAACAGACGGGTGAGGTGGTTGTGCGAGATCCCCGCCGCCCGGGCGATCCCCGGCACCGGCAGCGGTCCCGCCAGCCCCTGTTCGATGTACGCGAACGCCGCCGCCAGCGCCGGATGCGACTGCCCCGCCGCCTCCTGGCCGCCGCCGAGCTGCGCCGTGTGCCACAGCACCGTCCACACCTCCGCAGCCGCCCGCGCCGGCGACACCGGCATCGCGGCCACCGCGTGCCGCAGCAGAGCGGTGAGCACCGGGGCCTCCGCGCCCGCGTCCTGCATCACCGGCACGGTCCGCCGCTCACCGCGGCCGGGCAGCGCGAAGTGCGCGTACAGATGCTCGTTCCGGCGCGACTCGTAGTGGAAGTGCACCTCTACATCCGGCGGCACCAGGCTCACGTGCCCGGGCCGGATGGGATACCGGCCGCCGCCGAAGGCCAGCTCGCCGGAGTAGGTATACAGGTGCAGCTGCCACAGGCCGGGAAGCCGGAAGACGTCGTGCGAGCCGAGGGTGCCGTGCATGCCGACGCCCGCGTTCACCGCCCGCGGCGGTTCGTCCAGCGGCAGCACCACATGACCGGTCATGGTGAGAAATTACCAGTAGTCGATGAATAGAGCACACGACAGGCGAGCAGGCCCTTTCTAGGCTTGCCGTATGTCAACCAGCAAGCAGCTACTGAACTCGGCCCAGGTGGCGAGCTTCGTCGCACACGGCTCGCTCCGCCTGGACGCCGTCGTACCGCCGGAGATGAACGAGCAGGCCATCGGCGTCTTCGACGCCGGGATCCCCGAGGTGCCGTTCGGCACCCCCGTGGACGAGGCCTTCCCCGAGGGGTCCTTCGCCCGCCGGCTGATCGAGCTCCCGGCCGTCGCCGGCGCCCTGGAGAGCCTCGTCGGCCCGGGCCCCACCGTCGACCACCACTTCGTCCACGTCCGCGAACCGCACGGCGGCGAGGCCCAGCCCCTGCACGCCGACGCCGTCATCGACATCCGGCCCGACGCGTTCGACGTCCAGCTCATGTACTACCCGCAGGACGTCACTACCGAGATGGGCGGCACCCTCAGCGTCCCAGGCAGCCATCTGCGCCGCACCAACGAGTCCGACACCGGCCGCTACCAGAACCTCCGCGGCCAGACCCGCCTCGCCTGCCCGGCCGGCACGGTCGTCCTGCTGCACCATGGCATCTGGCACGGCGGCCGGCGCAACGACAGCGACATCCTGCGTTACATGTTCAAGATCCGCTTCAACCCGACCGTCCCCCAGGTCCGCCTCTGGGACACCTCCGACCTGGACGACCCCGCCGTCGCCAGGGAACTCAGCCGCACCTTCCCCTGGTACGAGCCCGCCACCGGCCGCCTGGAAATCTACAACCGGGTGAAACTCTGGCGCGCCCTGACCGGCGACGACACCTTCGACATCGACTACTGGGCAACCCGCGTCACCAACCGCCCCACCCTCCGGAGCCACGCATGAAGCAGCAGGTCCTGGTCCTCTATCTGGCCAACTCGGCGCTCGACTCCGAGGTGGTGGGCTGGTCGCAGTACGACGGCACGGGCCACACCAGCCCGACCACCGGCGACAGCGACGAACCGCCGTACGAGACGGGCGTCGCGGCGCTCCAGGACGGCTGGCGACTGTTCCAGGCCGCGCAGCTGATCCCGCCGTACCCGGGCGCGGAGTACGACACGTCGTTCCTGAAGCACGAGTTCTTCTTCGAGAAGCTCCAGGGCTGAACGCGTAGGGGGCGCCCTCCGCGGAGGGCGCCCCCTACGCGTGTGGCGGCCCTGCGCTACGGACCACGCTGTACGGCCGGCATCGGGCTGCGGGCGCGGGGGCTTCGATCAGGGTAAGCCTGTTCCTGGCTTGCCCTTGCCGAAGGCGGGGCTGGGCTTGGGCAGGGCCGTCTTCAGCAGCAGTAGCGCAGTCTCGGGGAGGTGCGGCTGGAGCCGGGCGCCAACGTAGCCGCCGAGCCGAACTGAAGGGCCGTTGGCACCGCGGTGCGCCGTCAGTGTGTGCCGGGTGTGTGACGGGAGGGGTACGGCTGTGCCACGTGATCGTCAACCGGGTGTTGTGTCATGCCGGTCACCGCTTAGCATCACGTCGGACGCATGGTGAATGGTGATTCCAGGGGGCTTGCGGTCGTGAGCAGGGAAGCGGTGCGCCTCGGCTGCGCTGTCGCGGTGAGCGGCTTGGCGCTTGCCGGCTGTACCTCCGGTGGGCGCGGGCCGTCAGAACCGACGTCTGCGAAGAGGGCCGCTGCCACGACGACTGCCGGCCCGTCGGCGACCACTGTCGTGGACACCGACCCTGCCGCACTGCCGAAGACAACCGCTCAGGCTACCTCGCTGATCCGGGGCGTCATCCCGGACGCCGCTGCCTTCGGCCCCGGCGCCGTCCGCCGGGCCCCCTACGAGAGCGACCCGCGGCGCTGGCCGGTTCTCGGCGACGACTGTGTCTGGCAGCAGCAGGCGCTCCCGAAGGACGTCCTGGCCACTTTGACCCGGTCCTATGAGATACCGGCGAGTGGCGCCAAGGGTCCGCTCCGGCTGAGTGCCGTCGTCACGGTGCATCGCAATCCGGCGCAGGCCGACTGGGAGAGTGCCGAGGTGCTAGAGGAGATGATGCGCTGTCCCACGCAGCGGCTGCGCTCGGACGAGGTGATCACGTCCCTGAACGACGTCCCGAATTCCTTCGGTGATTCGGGCAACGCGTATGCCGATGACACTCTCACCGAGCTCGGCGCCTACACGGGCGCTGACGTCGGCGGTCCCCACCCGTACATCTGGGAGCAGGCGCGCATCGGCCAGTTCACGCTCGCGGTCTCCGCCAAGGGTGCCAAGGGCTGGTCCCGGGCTGACCTGTTCGACCGGTTGCGGGATCCGCAGGTCGGCATGCGGGCCCGGCTCAGAGCCGCGATCGAACGCGACACACCGGAGCCCAGCAGTTCGAAGGGCGATCGTTGATGATCGAGAAGCTCACCCTCACCGATCCGGCGCGCATCGGCGGTCACCGTCTGCTCGCCCGGCTCGGTGCCGGCGGGATGGGCGTGGTGTATCTCGGGCGTGCCGAGTCGGGGGAGTTGGCCGCCGTCAAGGTGATCCTGCCCGAGTACGCCGACCAGGCCGAGTTCCGCGCGCGCTTCCGCCGTGAGGTCGCCGCCGCCCGGCGTGTGGACAGCCCCTGGGCCGTGCCGGTCACTGGCGCCGACCCGGACGCGGCCGCGCCCTGGCTCGCCACCGCGTTCGTGTCTGGCCCCTCGCTCGCCGAGGCTGTCGCCACCTGCGGTCCGCTGCCGTGGCGCGGTGTGCGCGTGCTGGGCCGGATGCTGGCCCGTGCCCTGACCGCCGTACACGACGCGGGACTCGTCCACCGCGATGTCAAGCCCGGTAATGTGCTGCTCGCTGTCGACGGCCCGCGCCTCATCGACTTCGGCATCGCCCGCGCCACTGAGGAGACGGCACTTACCTCGGCCGACATGATCGTCGGCACACCCGGCTTCCTCGCCCCGGAGCAGGCCCGGGCACAGCCTGCCTCGCCTGCCAGTGATGTCTTCTCCCTCGGCTGTCTCCTGTCCTACGCGGCCACCGGCCGCCTGCCCTTCGGCACCGGTGCCGTGGACGCCCTCCTGTACCGCACCGTGCATGACGAGCCCGACCTCGACGGTGTCCCCGACGACATCCGCGCCTTGCTGGTGCGCTGCCTCGCCAAGGATCCGGCCGCCCGGCCCACCGCCCGCCAGGTGGACGAGGCGCTGGTGGAGGACACGCCCCACGACACCGTCGACTGGCTGCCCGACACCGTCGTACGACTCATCGCGGACCGCTCCGCCGCGATGCTCGCCCTGCCGGATATCGAGGCGACGGCCCTCGATGGGAGGGCGGACGAACAGCCGACGGAAGTTCTCCCGCCACCTTCCACCAGCCGCCGCCGTTTCCTCCTGCTGAGCGGCGGCGCGGCCCTGCTCGCGGCCGGTGGCGGTGCTGCCCTGTGGGCCGCGCAGCGCGACGACGCTACCGCCTCGTCCGTCGCCCGCCGCTGGGTCCTCGGTGTCCAGGCCGACCTGACGGGCCCGCAGAAAGCCATCGGCCAGGCTCAGGAACGCGGCGTCCGGCTGGCTGTCGAGCAGTTCAACTCCCGCAAGGACAAGCCCTTCATGCTCGTCCTCAAGACGGTCACGACCGGGGCGACGCGACTCGTGCCGCCAAGGTGGCCCGCACCCTCGCCGCCGACCGCGACCTGCTCGCCGTCATCGGCTCGACCGGCGACACGACCACCGGGGCGAGCCTCGACAGCTACGACGCACAGCTCGTCCCCCAGATCACGGCGTCGTCCGCGCAGTCCGAGTACGGCACCGCGGAGCCCGGTCGCTTCCTCCAGGCCGTCCCCGGCTACACCAGCCTGCCCGGCACGGCGGCCTACTCCCTGCACACCCAGGGCGCCCGGCGCGTGAGTGTGCTGATCGACCGCGACGGCGGCATCCCGGCCTGGCAGCTCGGCCGGACGATGTTCCAGTACCTCGGCGTCCTCAAGATCGCCGGCCAGCCGCGGGTCGCACCGCGGCTGGCCGAGACCCTCGCCCCGGTGGTCGCGGAGATGGTCGCACACCAGATGGACGGCTTCGTCTACATGGGCACTCCGGCCCGCGGCGCGGCCGTCGCACGCGCCCTCGCGCGGACGGACTTTGACGGCCTGCGCGTGCTCGGCTACCCGGCAGCCGGACCGGAGTTCCTGACCGCCGCGGGTAGAGCCGCCGACGGCTGGCAGATCTTCGCCCCATATATCGAACCGTCGGCCGCCTCCGTCCGTGCCTTCGCCACCGCCTACCGAAAGCGCTACGGCTCCGCGCCCCCCTATTGGGCGGCCGAGGCGTACGACGTGGCCCGTATGGTCATCACCCGCCTCACCGAGGCAGGCGGCCGGCCCTCCGGGAACCGGCTGTACGACCTGCTGCAGAAGGGCGCGTACAAGGGACTCGTCCGGACGTATGCGTTCGACAAGGACTACCGGTGGTGGCTCAAGAGCTCTGACGTCTTCCGCTACGAGGTGAAGGATGGCCGGTACTCCTACGCGGGCAAGGTCGGCATCTGATGCAGCCCCTGACTGCTGACGACCCCGAGGACATCGGCGGGCACCGGCTACTGGCCCGGCTTGGCGCGGGGGGCATGGGCGTCGTCTACCTCGCCCGCGCGACAGGCGGGGCGCTCGTCGCCCTCAAGACGATCCGCGCCGAACACGCGGCGGACTCGGCCTTCCGCATCCGATTCCGGCGCGAGGTGACGGCGGTCCGCGGCCTGACCGGGCCCTGGCTGGTGCCGATCGTAGCCGCCGACACCCAGGCCAGGGAGCCGTGGCTGGCCACGCAGTTCATCCCCGGACCCTCACTGGTGGAGGCGGTCGATGGCTTCGGCGCGCTGCCCGTCGCTGCCGTACGGACTCTGGGATGCCGGCTGGCCGATGCGCTCACCGCCGTCCACGCGGCGGGAGTTGTGCACCGCGATGTGAAACCGGGCAACGTCCTGCTCGCCCTGGACGGTCCACGCCTCATTGACTTCGGCATCGCCCACGCTGCGGGCGCCACCGCCCTCACCGCACCCGGCGCCGTCATGGGCACGCCCGGCTTCCTCGCGCCGGAACAGGCACAGGCCCGCGCCGGGGAGGTCGGCCCGCCCAGCGATGTCTTCTCGCTGGGCTGCGTCCTGGCGTACACGGCCTCGGGCCGGCGCCCGTTCGGCACTGGATATGCGGCGGGCGTCCTGTTCCGTACGGTGCATGAGGAGCCGGATCTGGCGGACGTCCCCGGCGAGCTCCAGGCTCTGATCGGGGCCTGCCTGGCCAAGGACCCGGCCAGCCGTCCGGCGGCCGCCGAGGTCGCGGCGGCGCTCGGTGACCCGCGGGCCTTACTCGCGCGGGAAGTGCCCGAGGCACCAAGGGCGCACTGGCTGCCGCCCGCGGTCCTGCGGGTGGTCGCCGAACGCTCCGCACGAGCGCTGGACGTGCCCACCCCCCAGCGCCCCCCACGGCATCCGATGGGCGACGACCCGGCCGCCGACCCGGCGCCGTCGCCCGCGAAGGACGCCTGCTCTCCGACCCGACGGCGCGTGCTGCTGATGGGGAGCGCGGCGGCCTCCGTGGTCGCTGCCGGCGGCGGGGCCGCCGCCTATCTGGCTGCTGGCAAAAGGGACACAGAGGGCTCGGGCGGCGCCCTTCCCGTATACACCCTCGGTTTCCAGGCCGACCTCAGCGGCGCAAACAAGGCGGACGGCGTGGCGCAGGAACGGGGGGCGAGGCTTGCCGTGGAGCAGCACAACGCGCGTGCTGGCATCACGTTCCGCCTCGCCCTCCACACCGTCGACGACCGGGGCGAGGAGACCGGCGCGAAGCAGGCGGCCCGGCGCTTCACGGAGGCCAAGGTGAGTGCGGTCCTCGGACCCAACACGGTCACCGCGGCGCTCGCCGCCGGCCCGCTCTACCAGAACGCCGGCACGGCCATGGTCCTGATCTCCCTCGACGACGACAGACTCACACCGTCCAAACTCAGCACCCTGCGTGTCACCCGAGCACCCGAGTCCTACCTGGCGCTGCCGCTGGTCTCGTATCTGACCGCCGCACGACCGGTCGACCGCACGGTCGTCATCGACGACCAGGCGGCGGGCCGGACGGGATCGGACCTCACCAACGTCATCTCGCAGACGCCGCCCCATGAAGGCACGACAACCATCCACCCCGTGGCGGCCGACAGCGACAACTTCGCTCCTGCCGTTCACGCCGCCCTCGCCGCCAAAGCACAGGCCGTCGTCTTCAGCGGCACATCGACAGAGCGCGCCGCACGCTGCGCCCGCGCACTCGCCGACGCGGGCTTCACCGGACCGCGCCTTGGCACCTGGCACATCATGCGCCCGGCCTTCCTCCAGCAAGCCGGTACCGCAGGCCAGGACTGGTTGTTCGGCACCCCGTTCACCGACCCCGGCAGCGTGGCCCACACCTTCCAGACCGCCTACCGCGCCAGATACGGCACGGCACCCGGGCGCTGGTCCCCGGAGGCGTACGACGCCGTGGGACTGGTCGCCCGCACCCTGGAGAGACTGAGCGGAGCCGCCGACATCGAACCGGGAGCCGTGGCCCAACACCTGTTCGACGTCAACCACCAGGGACTCGCCAAGACCCTCCGCTTCACCTCCGACGCCACCCACAGCCTCGATCCGAACCGGGGCGCGTTGTACTTCCTGTTCCAGGCGAAGGGGAACGCCTTCCACTTCCTGGGACGCTACGACCAGGTCAAGTAACTGATCGTTTCAGAATGAAGGTCGGAGTCGTCGGAGGCAGATGATGCTGCAGGCGAGTTCCAGGAGGCCCTGGTGGAGGTCGGCGCGGCGTTCGTA
>NZ_JARAVL010000097.1:0-617 GCF_033792725.1 Streptomyces sp. PA03-5A
AAGGTCGCGGTCATCGGCTACGGGAGCCAGGGGCACGCGCACGCGCTGTCGCTGCGCGACTCGGGTGTGGACGTGCGGGTCGGTCTGCACGAGGGCTCCACGTCCAAGGCGAAGGCCGAGGAGCAGGGCCTGCGCGTGGTGAGCCCTGCGGAGGCCGCGGCCGAGGCCGACGTCATCATGATCCTGGTCCCGGACCCGATCCAGGCGCGGGTGTACGAGGAGTCCGTGAAGGACAACCTGAAGGACGGCGACGCGCTGTTCTTCGGGCACGGCCTGAACATCCGGTACGGCTTCATCAAGCCTCCGGCCGGTGTCGATGTGTGCATGGTGGCGCCCAAGGGCCCGGGTCACCTGGTGCGCCGTCAGTACGAGGAGGGCCGCGGTGTGCCGTGCATCGCGGCCGTGGAGCAGGACGCGACCGGGGGCGGTTTCGCGCTGGCGCTGTCGTACGCCAAGGCGATCGGCGGCACTCGCGCGGGTGTCATCAAGACGACGTTCACGGAGGAGACCGAGACCGACCTGTTCGGTGAGCAGGCGGTGCTGTGCGGTGGTACGGCGGCGCTGGTCAAGGCCGGTTTCGAGACGCTGACCGAGGCCGGTTACCAGCCGGAGATCGC